>NZ_JAGEKK010000012.1:0-130794 GCF_049887855.1 Chryseobacterium sp. NFX27
GCCTCGCTGCTCACTTAAAGATACTGCTTGGATCTTAAACTCTAGACTGTAATTTTTTCTGATCTTTTTCATACTCTTAAAGTTAAAGAGTATAAGAATCGTGTCCTAACAAAGTTAGCAACTCCAATTTATCAATGATATCCAAAACTATACAACAGAAATAACCAACGAACTTTTATCACTACATATTCCCTAGGAAAATATCGCTGAACTTCAATGTCCAAAATGCCAGCAAAAAAACTTCATGATCAAAGATAAAATCGTGAAATGTCCAGACTACAAATGTAACTGGATGCAGTTCAGAAATGTTTGCGGCGTACAGCTCAACTTACAGCAGATAACTTCACTCATTAACAACACCCCCCCGCTGATTGAAAATATAAAAGCTAAAAAACGGCAAAAAGTTCAATGCCGTACCGGAGAATACATTTCAACAGTAGAACTTTTATCTGAAAAAGAATATAAACAGCTGGAACCAAAAATGATTATCTCCAAATCATCAACATCTCATGGTTTCTGTATAAAGATAGTAGGGAGTCTTCGGTGGAAATTCTACTGGAATAGTTTGTAAAGCTCCTAAAACGTATAAAAAAAAATAATTGGTTATTTTATTGATAATAGTTCTTGCATTTTTTTATCATAATTATGGTCACTATATTTAGCTTTTCCCGAGAAGATGATCAGGTGATCTAAGAGAATGATCAATGCGCATAGATATCATCAAGGTCATCAATAAAATAACCTTCATTATGAATTTCTTTGATAGGGTTGTTATAAAGCAGAAATGCTTTGATCTCCGGTTCAAGAATTATACTGTCTTTTGTGATCAAGTTTAATTTGACTTTCTCTCTTAGCTGCATAAGAAGTCTACCTAAAGCATTTTTGCCTTTTAAAATATTAGGAGCTACCGGTGAAGCTCCCCAAATATTATCTTTCTTTGAAAACTCCACGATAGTTTTTTCTCCTGTACTCAATAATAATTCTGAGAATGTATCAAAGTTTTGGATGAGCTTGACCTCAAGACACCATTTCATTACTTTAAACTTTACGCTGTCCCAGTCCTGTCTGCTGTACTGCTGGTATTTTCTGCTTACTGCTTTTGCATCCATAGGATTTTTAGTTTCAATGATTTCCTTCTGAATTAATGGAAATAATGGAAATCTACATGCCTGATAAAGAATTTCGGAACTTTGAATATTGACTTCGTTAATAAACAGATAATATCCCGGAGCCATATTGGAAAGGCCTCCAAACTTATTCTCAGTTTTAGCAAAAGTTACAATTTCTTTTGTATTATATTCTCTAATGCTTGGATTCATAGTGCTAATTTAAACATTTTTTAATTATCCCCTATTGGTTGCAGGAAATAAAGGTATCCAGTCATGACCGGGAACTTCCCACCAATATACTAACGGGCAATTATTGGGAATATTCCGCCAAGTGAAAAAATGAGTTCCTAAACCAAAAATTTTATAGGTGGGATTAATAAGTCCCAATGGTCGCAGATTGGGTTTTATATTTCCGCTGATTTTATTGATTATATCGATTCCCTTCTCAGTAATGACATCTTCAAATTTAATCCTACTATTGGCATTTGTGAAAAAGGTTTCCTGAGCTGGATCAGTTTTATTCCTGTATGCATAATCCTCATATTTCGTTGCTTCAAGGCTCTCAAGATAGCTGTTGATTTTAATATTATTGCCCTTGACAGGTTTGGCAACATTAAACTTTTGGTCAGCAAATTTTGCGTGGTTTTCTATCTGGTAATTAGAATACCAGTTTATCTTTTTACTAATTTTTTCTCCGAAGGTCTTAATGATTCTAAAATCCTGAAAAGAAAAGCCCCATTGGTGGAGGCAGAATACACTTATTGACAATGTGATTTCATTTAATAAAATTTTCTCAGCAAATTTTTTATCATTGTCATCAGTCTGTGCCAAGAATTCTGTAATATGTCTTCCAATAGTACTTCCAGAGGCTAAGATGTCATCAAAATAAATATAGTGTTTCTTGGGGAAGGTAAGATAATCTTTATAAGAAACAGAAAAATTTTCATCGAGTACTTCATCAAGTAATTGTAATATAGCAGGCTGGCTTTTATGCGACTGCTGAAGGTCTAAAAATTCAGTGTCCATCAAAAACTGTGTCACATTGGAGTAACCAAATAATTTTATATACTTTCCGACATGACCCTTAACATATTTTTTTGCTTTTTGCCGTGATATGTAAACTTCTGAAATAAAATTGTCAAGCTCAGTCAATATAAGCTTACTGTCATCATTAAACTGCTCCGACCATTCCAAAATTTTTTTCGGAGTGATTTTAATATCATCGTGATTTCGATAGTCTTTTACAACTTCATAAATTCGATCAGCGAGCTCTTCCATAAATGAATTTTCTGTTATTCAAAAATAAATAAAAAACCTGTCACGACAGCAGTTTAAAATTTATTTGATTCTTTAAAACTTCTGATTACACTAATAGCTTGATTAAAACTACAATGATAAAATCACTAGTCGAAGTCAGAAGCAGCACTACTATTTCTTATGGATGGAAACAGGGGAAACCAATCATTTGAGCCCCACCAAAATACGAGCGGGCAGGTATTGGAGACATTTCTCCAGGTAAAAAAGTGGGTGCCTGTTCCAAGGGTCTTATTACTGGGATTTGTCATTCCTAACGGACGAAGGCCATTGGCATTAATATGATCTATTGATTTCATTATTTCAAAACCTTTTTCCAGCAATATTTGCTCGTACCGTATTCTATTTTCACCGGATAAAAAGAAATCTTCCTTTTTGGGATAGCTTACATCTCTGAATGCAAAATCTTCATTATGATATTCGTAATCGTTATTAAGATGATCCTCTACGAATTGTAGCACTTCTTCACCAACATCTGAGCGAAGTGGATATATGTGGTTAAACTTCGGGTTGGGATTATAAAAGTTAATTCTTGGATTGTTCTCTATCTCCGAAACACGATAAAATTTGAATCTATTTTGAAGGTCTGCTCCTAGCTTTTTTCCAATTGAATAACTAACATTTTTAGAAGCCCAATTATGTAAAATTACAAATGATCCAATTATTTTGATATCACTTTCTACAAACTCTTCTATGCCGTATTCATCTATTTTTGAAAGGATATCACTTTTAAATGTTCCTCCTGAGGCCAGTACATCATCGGCGTAGTACCATTGCTTAATATTTTCAGTGCCACAGTCTTTAAGTGACCTTCCGTATTTCTCTTTGAGAAGTTCATCAATAAAACCCAGAAAAACTTTCTGACTTTTACCTGAAGGCTGACAATCTAGAAATTCTGTTTCATCAAAAAATTGATCAATATCATTATATCCAAGGTGTTTACTAATGATGTCAAATTCTGTTGAAATCATTTCCAAAGTGTACTCTTTGGTAAGATAAGATTTCGGAATCAAATGTAATAATTCATCAACCAAAAACTCTCTGTCTGATTCCTCAAACTGTGTTAACCATTTCTTGAAATGATCAGCATCAATTCTTGTGCGGTAACCTCTTCCAATATCTTCAGCTCTGTATTCGCCAATTACTGAAATGATTTTATCGATTTTTTCCTCCATCTGTTAAGAAATTATTTTAAATATTAGTAATATCAAATATATAAATGTACAAGCATAGTGAATTCAGTATTTCTACGGAAAAACTTATGATAAATGAGATTAACGCATTATCAACCATTTTTCAATTCATCAGCGATTTGTTCAAGACTCTGAATATAGCACATTGCTTTATCCATAAAAATGTTATAATCTAGTCTTCTGATATAATCGGGAGATGCTAGTTTAGGATAACATGACTTCCAAATTTCCTGAGCAACTTGCAGTGATAATTTTGAAAAATGTTCTGCTTTTTCAATCCAGTCAGCAGGTTTCAACCAAATTTGTTCTTTGTTTGGAGAGAAGTGTACCGCTGAGTTTCTAAGATTCTCGTAAATATTGAAAAATGATATAAAAGGTTCTTTGATCTGATTATCATCAGAAGTTACGATGATGGTTTTACCATCATCTCTGATTAAAGACTGATAACGTTCGATCTTGGATTTAAGCTGTAAAAACCTTCCATTCTTTTTACCATTCAATATTTCAAAGTCATTTTCAGTTAGAGCTCCTTCACTTCTTTTAGCGTGGCTGTATCCCAAACTGTTTACAAAACATTCCACAAACGCATAAAATGAAATGACAGAAAGCCTTGAGTTGGCAGATATTTCATATTTGAGATCGTTTATTTTTTGAACGGTCTCTTGGTCAAAGTCTTTTTTTCCTTCCTTTTACAACATCTTTTGCTTGAAATTTCCATACTTTTTTAATTGATCAAATGATTTTTGAGCCTTTACAAGAATGTTAAAAGAGTCTTTTATCAAAAATTCTTCCTCGATTCCAAAATTACCTTTATGAGCATAGAGGCCTATTCTAAAATGATAAGGAACATGATTGTATAATAAAAGTTTCTCAACATCCATTCTATCTTCCAACCAACCATATTCTAATCCGTAAGAATAAATTTCCGAATCAATCTTAAAAAACTTATCCCAATCAAGTGCAATCTCATCTATACTTTTTTTAGGGGGAAATGTTGACAAAAGGGGACCAGCCATCTTATCCAATTTCTCTTTTATGTATGGAAGTCTTTCATATATAGCGTTTTCATCAGATGTCTTAAAAAATTCATAAGTATCTTCTACAATTTTACTAAATCCGGCAAAATTTATTTCGGGCAGAAATGAAGACATCATTTTAATATAAACTGCAATGTTTAAATATTTATTGACTTCTCTCTCTCAATATTGGTCATTAGTTTTTTTTATGTTTAATAATTTAATTTATAAAAAATAGTTTTATTCATTGTAGTAGAGACTATCAAGAAATGCACTGCGCGCCAAACTGATTTTTCGTTCCATTTCATTTTTGGGAGTGGGTTTTTGGTACCAATCACTATCACTAATTCTTAAAATGATCTCATTCCAATATCTCTCATGGTTCATACCATTTCTGGTGATCCCAAAATCTCTACAGAGAGCATTATTGTTCTTGCTGTCGTAACAAATAAAAACATCTGGTCTTTTCATGGCAAGCAATCTAGTACTCGTTGCTAAATAATCTCCCGGCAATGCCAATTGAAAATATTCCAGAAAACGGTCATAGTTTGTTTTTGTAATTGTTCCATTAAGAGGGATTTCATCTAAAGCTTGAGAGATAAATTCGTTATTATCCTTAATCTTGTTTTTAAATTTACCAGCTCCCTTCATACTGCCAAAGTATGGCCAATTCTCAGCACCTTTTATATAATCACCAAGTCTGTTAGGAATACCTGCAATAAATTTTCTTTCGTCTTCTGTAAGATCTTTAAATTGAGCTTTTTTTGCGAATAGTTCTTGGGCTATTTTAATTACTCTCAGCCTTATTTTTATTACATTAGTTCCTTCGTCAGACACTTTATCAATGAATTCATCCCAAGATCTTGTTTGCGATTCAATTTGATGAATCGGTTTAGGTTTATCTTTCGGTCTTCCATACTGACCGGATAAACTTTGAATTTTCGGCTGCTGAATATTCCATACTTTATTATAGTTTTCCCAGTCCACTTGATCAAATGTCTTTCCTTGTTCAAAAGACGTATCAATAACTTGCAAAGCGGTTTTGTAAACTTCTTCGGCATTGTTATCTTTCGTATTCATTAAAACGCAGACTTCAGTATTTTTCGAAAAAGCACTTGCCGTAAAATTTGCACTACCGATAATAAGCTCCCAATCATTGCCATCATTTGAAAACAGATATATTTTTGGATGAAATGTTCCTTCAGGTTGTTCTAAAAAATGAACGGTTTCATCTTCAATAAACTCTTTAATAAAATTAGGATGAGTTTGATAAAAGTGTATCCCCACCGTTATCTTCTCAATTTTATATCTATTGTCGAGCAACTCCTCAAAAACCTCATTTCCAGCGCTTGCCCATGCAGCCGCCCAATGAA
Organism: Chryseobacterium sp. NFX27; assembly: GCF_049887855.1. Classification (NCBI taxonomy): domain Bacteria; kingdom Pseudomonadati; phylum Bacteroidota; class Flavobacteriia; order Flavobacteriales; family Weeksellaceae; genus Chryseobacterium; species Chryseobacterium sp. NFX27. The sequence goes on from NZ_JAGEKK010000012.1 coordinate 6,006, forward strand.
AAGTGTTGTATTTCTTTATTAACCTTTTAAATTCCTTTTTTAGGTCTTGCGGTCTAATTAGTAATTTCATCTTAGAATTTTAGTAAAAATGCCTCTAATTTATTTTGGCATACCCATAATGATATCTTTCAAAGTCCCATATTACGGATTATCCAAAATATTCAATTATTTATTTGCTGCTAACAGTATAGATAGCCTGCATAGATTAATCCAACGCAAAAGTGGTAATAAAATAGAATTATCATGTTTGACATAATTTTTTATAGCGAGGTGGTTCTAATAATTATTTTTACATGCACACGCAATTGGAAGATATAGATGGCTTGGGATTTAAGTTTTAGACTAAGTGTCTTTGTTCATTTATTAATAGTTCATTATACAGGTTATTGTTGGCGAAATAAAACTTTAAAAAATGATTAGACGCATGCGGACATTATAATTTCAAATTATTGTTATGACAAATCTATTTTCAAACTTTTTAGATCTTGTAATTCTTCTTTGATAAAATTTCCATACAAATCTGTATAGCTATAAAAAATTTTACATTTTTCGATTTCACTTTTAATCAAGTTAAATCCCTCAAGTTTTCTTTCAGGCTTCATATCAGGAAAATTATCAATTACCGAAATCTTTAATATTACCACATAATCATCTTTTCGTACAATTAAACCTTCATTTACTTTTTTAGTAGTTGAATATTGGGGTCTATAGGGTACAGTTACGCTATTAATAATTTCTTGAAAATCAAAAACTTTACTGTTATTGTGTTCAATAAAAAACTCAGTAATAATTAATGGTCCCACACCAACATTATGTAATTCTATATGTAAAGAATCCACTGAAAGATTAAAGTGAAATATACCTAAAGGTCTAACACTTTCTTTTTGTTGATTTGTACTTCTTTTCTCATCAATATCTGCAATTTTCAAGGTCAGATAAATTATTAAAATTAAATTTAATCCTGAGATTATAGGGTTTAATACTCCTCCAAAGAAATCTCCAAATTGTCCCCAATTTTCTGGATTCCCAGAAATATTATTATAATAGAAATTCCACTTATAAATTCCAATAACTAATATTATTGATACCACGAGGATCATAGCCATAATCCAAACTAATCTATGTTTTACCATTATTTTATTTAAACTTATAAATTCATATTTAATTAGGTCATTAAACTGAAAAAGAAAAACTAGATGCTTTAAGAAAACAACTATATAATTATTACGAGAGTCAAATTATTTCTTGATGAATTCTAAAAATTTCTTTGCAAATTCAGTAATTGACATCATGTGAAAAGGCTTGTAATCATATTTTCCTGCACCTGAATCTATTAGCAAACCCAATGAGAAAAGTTTTTGTTTGCTATATAAAAATTCACTATTTTCTACACCATAAAATTCTGCATTTCTAAAAATCTCTACACTTTTATTCTGTTCTTCAAATGTTCTAATGGAAGCTTTTACAGCATTGAATTGAGATACAGCTCTTTGCCAATTATTTGCGTATCCTTCATCTCGTAATTTTATTTCTTCCTGCATATTTTTTTCAAGATCTCCAAGTAGTTTTTGATTGATTTTTTTGTAATCAAATCTGTCTTCAAAACTTGAATCAAACAATTCATGTCTTTTAAGGATTTGAATATCTGTTTCTGTTAAACTACTTACTAAATCCAAATATCTCTCAGAATTATTATAATCAATATTGGTGACAATTGAATTAACTAAAATATCTTTAAAACGGCGTAATTTTTCTTCAGACTTTGTATCAACTACTTTTCTCAATACTAATTCTAAAAGATCACTAAAATCTTCACTTCGCATATTTTCAAGTACTATGCCTGAGTTTTCTGAAAAATACTGTGATAACATTTCTGTAAACATGTTTAATCGGTTTTGCTTAATTCTCCCGAGATATTCAAACAAAACTTCTGTTAACAATTGTCCTGCAAAAGGAATATTAGAAAAAGCTCCTTTTACGATGGAGATACCAATTTCTTTTTTATCAAGTTTGTTTGTCATTATTTTGTGATTGATTATTGTTCTTTTATTATATAAACAATTTAGCACAAATTGCTTACTAAATTCTTTTCCGTGTGAAATAACTATAGCTCCGAAAGTACTTATTGAGTAATTACATTAAGTTTTCCACTTACAATATCAGGATAATTTGCAATCATTATCTTGTATTCAATATTGAAATTTTTCGCTTTGCTTCTATCAGCATAACTTAAATATAATGTTTCAAAGATGAAGTCCTGATTATGCTTTAGCGATTGTAAATGAAAAGTGACATTATAACTATTTGTTTTTTTTATATTTGGACTAGTCAAATCGGTTTTAATTACAGGTGTCTTAACAGTCTGATTAAAGATGGAAAGATTAAATCCAGTACGCTTAATATCAAATCTATTTTTTGGCTTATATGGAGATGTAGGCTTTTTTAAGATAGACGGTAATTGATCTTCTGTAAGTATTTCAAACCCATCAGGAAAATGGAGGTCAATGTCAATATCATTGCCTGGGATCGTGCCAGAATTTTGTATTTTAAAGTTTATCTCAATGCAATCATTCTGGAAAGTTAGCCTATTATAAATCGAAGAAAAGTATTCTTCATAACTTTTATAGAATTTATCCAAGTCTACGTTATAAGAATCAATTTGCTCATCACTTAAGGCCAAATAACCTAAAAACTTAATTACATTTTCTTGACTATTTACATTAGAAGCTTTTTGTAGATATTTATATTCATTTCTAATCTGCTCAACACAATCACTAATGTACTCTTCTTTACTTTTAAAATTATTTTTCTCTTTTGGCTTGAGAAATTTTTCATTATCTAAAAAACTAAATATGATTTTTGGTGACAAATTTTTAAATTTTGTTAACTCTTTTTCCAATTCCTTATTTTTCTTTTCAGCTTCATCAGGCTCAATTGGTAACAAATATTTGTCCTCAATTTTGAGAGAATCTATTGAAAGTGTTTTTGCTTTTAATCTTGGACCTGTATCATATGTGATATAAAATACTTTATCATCAGTAGTGTTTTCTTTAAATTCTATGATGCTTGCTAGAATGCAGTCGTCTTGTTCTAATCTATTAAGACCATTTTCTCTAAAAATATATTCTGCTGGTCTTTTAGAAATCAATTGAATCTTTACTAAGGCATTTTGCTCACATAATAAATCTTCAATTTTAGGAAGAATCCTTTTAACTCTCTTTGATATTTTAGGATTTTTATTATATTTGTGACCGTCGAGCTCATCGATAATAACAGGTGGGATTAAAATTGTAAAATCCTGTTTATCATTAATTATATTTTGCCAGTCAATTTGATCGAAATCTATAAAATGAATATAAATATTAGTGTCTAAAACAACGTAATTCATAACCTGGAATTGCTATCTTTTTTGGCACAGAATATTTATACTCCATATTACTTTTGATATTATAAGGAGCAAGATAGCTAAATGAAGTTTCTGGTTAAGTGTAGACCCATTATCAGAAATTACGAACTCGTAAAGATCCTGAAAATGAACATCTGCCAAAAAAGCTATTTGGATGGCTTTCTGTTGTGCAAATACGCTTGGCGAAAGCAGTAAAGCGACCAGTAGATGAATAGAAAATGTTTTTTCAAAGCTGTACGTATTTTTAGAAAAAATAATTATAAAACTAATTTACTTTCAAAACGTTCAATATTTTATGGAAAATCTCATTGTTTTCGTATACTCCCGTGAAAATCTCTGAACCTGAACCATAGGAAAATACAGGAATTAATGTAGCTGAGTGATCATCTGTCGTGAAATCACCTTCAATAGTGCTTGTTTTCAGATCGCCATGAGGAATACTAAAACCTCCCGTCTCGTGATCTGCAGTAACTATTACCAAAGTTCCGGGGTTCTGATCTGCAAACTGTACTGCTTTTGTAATTGCCCTGTCAAAATCAATACCTTCAGTAACGATGGTCCCTACACTATTGCTGTGACCACCGCTGTCAATTTGTGCCCCCTCAATCATGATGAAGAATGGTTTTTTCTTGCTTTTTAAAAATTGCAGCCCACTTTCTACTGTTTCAGCCAAAAGATTCCCGCGACCTTTCAAAACTTGTGGAACACCGTTGTCTGAAAGATAGTACACCAAACGGTTAGATTTACTTTCTGTAACCTCTTTTGGACTTTCTGCTAATTTAAAATCATACAGGCCGGAAACTTTAGATTTTCCGCCCGCTGCAAAAAAGTTAAGTTTTGATTTTGGCAAATCTTCGGCAATTTCCTTTTCCATACTACGGTCTTTTTGATGAGCATAAAACGCAGAAGGTGTTGCTCCCACAATTTCGTCAGTCGTAATAATTCCGGTGCTGAACCCTTTTTCTGATAGAATTTCAGTGAGGTTTGCCGTTTTTTGCCCCTCAGAATCTACTCCGATAAATCTGTTTTTTGTTTTTTTTCCTGTTGCAAAAGCAGTTGCTCCTGCTGCAGAATCTGTGGTAAAATTATCAGTCGAATTAGTCTTAATTAAACCTATATTTTTCAACTGCGTTAAGGTTAACTGTCCTTTATTGGCTAAAACGGATGAAGAAATTTGTGAAAGACCATTTCCGTCACCGATCAATAAAATAACATTTTTCACAGGAATATTTTTGTTCAGATAGGAAAATGTAGGCTGATAAACTTCTGAAAACAGATTATTCCTAAAAGTTCTTTTCTCCAAAGAACTTACATATTCCACACATTCTTTCGGATGATCGGTATTAATAAAATCAACACCGTTGTTTGCGAAAAATTCCCAGGAAGTTTTCCCGTCGGGAATCGCCCAGAACCTGAATGGTTTTCCAAATGATTTTGCTTTTTTGATGACTGCGGTTACTTTCGGTACATCTTCTTCCGTTAAGCCTCCTTTACCGTTCCATTGAGAATATTGCGGAAAGCTTAAGCTAAGCAAAGCAACTTTATTCCATTGATCTGCTGTTAAATTATCCAGTTTTTGATAATCAAATAAAATAAATTCGGGATAAGAAGTATATTCTTCCGGTTTTGGCTGATTCCCTGAAATAACAAAATATACTTTTTTTTGAGCTGTAATGGTCGGATATTTCTGAATCGATTTGACAATCTGGTTTAAAGTGGTTTTAGCATCTGTTTTAATATCAATCAAAATCTGTAGAGATTCCTGTTTGATCATATTCATTCTTAATGCCTTATCAATAGGATTCAGATATAAACTTTCAAATGTTCGTTCATTGGTAATGTCTTTTTTGTGGTGGGCTACAAAAAGTTCGTTGTTTTCAAGAAAAACATCCACTTCAATAGAATTTGCATCAGAACCTAAAGCATACCAAAATGGGATATTCTGTTCATAATCATTATGAGAGTGTACTTTTGTAGTTTGACCGAAAACAGTTGCAGCAAAAAAAAGAGTTACAAAACCTGTTATTTTTTTTAAATGTAAGCACATAAGATTTCAGTAAAATTCAAATTATTTAATAGTGGTTCCGTTTTTTTTCAAAGCTTCAGCAAGCTTGTGATAGATTGTGTTATTAGGGTATACGCCAGAGAAAAGCTCCTGGTTTTTTCCCATTGCAAAAACAGGAACTAAAGCTGCAGTGTGTTGATTGTCAATAAAATTCACCTGCACTTTGTCTTTGATGTTCTTCTCTTTTCCTGTTGAATCTTTTTCCATGAATTTTCCGATGCTTGCACCACCTGTTTCGTGATCTGCTGTGACTACTAACAATGTATTCGGGTTGTCTTTGATGAACTCCATCACCACACCGATAGTTTTATCGAAGTCTAACACTTCTTTTACCATCATTTCACCATCTTTTGCATGACCACCCCAATCGATAAATGAACCTTCCACCATTAAAAAGAAAGGTTTTTTGTTTTTAGATAAGTAATCTAAAGCGGTTTGTGTAGCTTCAGGGAGAAAATCTCCTCTTCCCTGAATTTTATTCGGGAGTTCGTCCTGGGCCAAAAGATAAAAATTGTTTTTATTTTGAATGGGTTTTGAAAGTTTCAGAGTGTCTATATTATAATTGAGCTTTTTAAATTCATTTAAAAGATTTTTTCCATCTTTTCTTTTATTGAAAAATTTTAAACCGCCGCCTGCTAAAAAATTGACATTTGCTTTTACAAGGTCAAGCGCAATATCTTCGTGGAGATCTCTGTCTTTTACATGAGCGTAGTAAGAAGCAGGTGTTGCATGAGTAATGCTGGTAAGACTTACTAATCCTGTCTGATAATTTTTTTTCTGCAGCTGTTCCAATATCGTTGGAAGTGCTATCGAATCTTTATTTACGCCAATCGCACGTTTGTACGTTTTTTCACCTGTTGATAAAGCGGTAGCTCCGGCAGCGGAATCTGTAACCCAATCGCTGGTTGAAGATGTTTCAGACAGACCTACAATTTCAAATTTTTGAAAATTAGGTTCTGAACTTCCAAAATAGAATGCAGATGTAACCTGTGAAACGCCCATTCCATCACCAATCATAAAAATGATATTTAAAGGTTTTTGTGTTTGCGCTTCAATTAATAATGTAGAAAAAAGAAAAAATAATAGCAGTGTTTTTTTTGCTTTATTAATTGTGTATGTAAATTTCATAATGACTGAATTTTTTATAATTATAATTAATGTAAAATCAGTGTACAAAATTACATACAAAGTATATTTGAAAAAATAGAGTTAAATCTGACAGTACAATGTTAACGGCTATTATTTTGGTTTTTAGATCCTTAAAAACGAGGCTGTTATAAAAGTTTATGTAAATTTAATTTTCGATAATAAATTACATATTATCTTAACTTTTTAATGTTCATTTGTTAAAGGCTGATTAATATATTTTGGTCTTTTGGGAAGCTAATTTTGCATAAAAAAAGAATGAAACGTATTTACTTGGTACCGACAGTTCTGATGAGTTGTGTTAGTTTTACATATGCGCAACAACAGATTTCCGGAACTGTACAGGATGAAAAGAGTAACCCGGTGCACCATGTGAGAGTGGTCAATATTCAAAATCAGACTACAGCAATCACAGACTCCTTAGGTAATTTTATCATCAATGCAGAAAAAGGAAATATTTTAGAGTTTTCTTTAGATAATCATACACAGAGAATAACTGTAGACAACCGTACGAATTATCCTGTAACACTTAAAAGTAAAATTTCTGAGATTGAAGAAGTGGTGATGATAGGATACGGAAGCCAAAAAAAATCAGATGTAACCGGAGCTGTAGGTTCTGTAAAAAGCGAAGATTTTAATAAAGGAATGGTTGCTAATGTCGGTCAATTGTTGCAGGGAAAAGTTGCCGGAGTAAATGTTGCGAATGTAAGTGGTGAACCGGGAGCTAACCAAAATATTATCATCAGAGGAGTGGGAAGTTTACGTTCAGGAACGACCCCACTTTACGTTATCGACGGGTTTGTAATCGATAACAGCAACACCGGAACAGCTAATAACCCGATGAACTTCATTAATCCCGATGATATTGAATCACTGGATATTTTGAAAGATGCTTCCGCAGCTGCAATCTATGGAGCAAGAGGAGCAAATGGAGTGATTATCATCACTACTAAAAAAGGTAAAAAGGGTAGAACCCAGATGAATCTTTCTTCTAATCTTACGATTTCCAATCTTGCCAACAAAATGAATGTTTTCGGGGCAGACGAATTCAGAAGACAGGTAACTGCGGCCGGAGGAAAATTGGATGATATGGGAGGAAATACCGATTGGCAGGATGAATTGACAAGGACAGCTGTTTCTAAAAATGTAAATTTTTCAGCAGCAGGAGCCACAGATACTTCAAATTATTATGCTGCTTTAGGATATGAAGATCAGGAAGGAATTCTTCACAACAGTAATCTAAAAAGATACTCCGGTCGTATCAATGTTTCACAAAAAGCGTTTAACGGAAGAGTAAATATACATTTCAATCTAAACGGGACAAGAACCGAAAATAACAGACCGAATTCAACAGATGTCGTTTCCAATATGCTTACATGGAATCCGACGTATCCTTCATATACAGATGGGGCACCAACTACCGTCTTTAATAATGGGGCTTTTAACCCATTAATTCGTCGCGAGATTTACAAGGATTTTACAACAAATAACAGAATTTTAGCCAACATTTCTCCTTCTGTAGAAATTATTAAAGGATTGACTTATAAGCTGAATCTAGGGGTTGATTATTCTACAGCGGAAAGAGTTATCCAGAATATTCCGCATGCTATTCCTCTGGAGATCGGAACTTTAAATCTAAGCAATTATTCAAATAACAATACCCTTTTAGAAAATACGTTAACGTATAAATTTAAAATCAACAGTCACGATTTTAATGTAATGGCAGGACATTCTTATCAAAAGTTAATGTTAACATCGAGAGGATGGTATTATCAGAACTTTCCAATCAACGGAATCGAGCCGCAATATCAGATTCCTGCCGCAGGGGCAACGAATCAAACAACGTCTGTTATTGCTAATAAAAATGAATTACAGTCTTGGTTTGGAAGGGTGAATTATGATTTTCAGGATAAATATCTTTTAACGGCAACTTTAAGAGCTGATGGATCTTCTAAGTTCGGAGCGAATAATAAATACGGAATATTTCCGTCAGTCGCAGCAGGATGGAACATCAGCAAGGAAACATTTCTTTCGGATGTAGAGCCAATCAACAATCTAAAATTAAGAGCAAGCTGGGGTAAAACGGGAAATCAAGAAATCCCGGGTAAGGTAACAAAAAAAAGCTACCAGGCCGATGCCAGCGGAACTGCACAAGCCACTTATCCTTTAAATGACAGTGGAAATTATCCTATAGGAGTATATCTGGTAAGAGCTGACAACCCGGATCTACAATGGGAGGTAACGACACAAACCAATATTGGATTAGATTTTGGAATTTTAAATAATAGATTAACGGGTACTGTCGATTTCTTTAGAAAAATTTCTGATAACATTATTTCGGTAATAAATACTGTGGATCCTATAGAACCAGCTCCAACAATGTGGAAGAATATCCCCAATATGCAGATCAACAATACTGGCTGGGAAATTTCATTAAACTACAACAGCAATCCGAATAAAGCATTTACATACAGCATTGGAGGAAATGCTTCTCTTATTAAAAATGAAGTAAAAAATTCTCCATACAAAGTAATTTCCACAGGAGAGGCCCAGGGACCGGGAACAACCAATGCAGTTATTAATGGATACATTAATAATGAACCAATCGGAACTTTCTATGTAAGGGAATTTGTAGGATTAAGCGAAAACGGCACCAATATCTTCAGAGACGTAAACGGAGATGGAATTATCACAGACAACGACAGAGTTGCTGCAGGAAGTGCATTACCAGATTTCACTTATAATCTTTATCTGAAAGCAGCTTACAAAAACTTCGATTTAGGATTAAATTTCAACGGAGTTGCAGGCAATATGATTTATAACAATACTGCTTCTACGTTATTTTCGAGAGGTAGACTGGGATTGTCTCATAATACAACAGATGCCGCCACGCAATTTCCTAATGAAAGTGTAAACAATACGAATGTAATTTCAACAAGATACCTTGAAAAAGGAGATTTTTTCAGATTGAATAATGCGACTTTAGGTTATAATCTCAATCCGAAAATCCTGGGAATTGGTGAGCATATCAGAAACATCAGATTCTCAGTAACAGCTCAAAATTTATTCGTGATTACAAAATATTCAGGTTTCGATCCTGAAATCAATACCGGTTTATCTCAGGGTGGGATTCAGTCTTTCGGAATTGATTACGTTACTTATCCTAAAGCCAGAAGCTTTGTATTTGGTGTAAACGTAGCATTTTAATTAATTATTTAAAAGAAAAAAATGAAAAATAAATTTTTAACCTCTATTTTTAGTTTAAGTGTTTTGGCACTTGTAGGATGTACAGATCTTGAAGAATTGGTTATCGATGAATCACTTGATGCACAAACAACAACCCCTGTTGAATCTTTCATCGCTCCGGCTTACGGTCCGCTTTCAGATGCATTTACCCATACCAAAAATTATGGGCTTCAGCTGATCAGTTCAGACCAGGCCATTCTTCCTCCAAGAGGAAGTGGAAACGACTGGTATGATGGCGGAAAATACATCGAACTTCACCAACACACCACTACCACTACAAACGTCGTTGTACAACAAACCTGGGATGCAATGAGATTAATGCTTTCAAGAACTGTAACAGCCATCGAAAAGCTACAACCCATTGCTGCAACAAATCCCAATGCAGCTAAAGCTGTTGCCGAAATGCGTGCTTTGAGAGCTTATTACAATATGTTAATACTTGATTATTGGGGAATTGCATTCAAAAAAGATAACACCGGACAAAACTCTGAAATTTTAAGAAAACAGGAAGCTGTTTCTTATATTGAAAGTGAATTTTTAGCTGTTGTCAATGACCTTGACAACACAAAAGGCCCTGGAAGAGTTTCCCAAGCAGCGGTAAACGGATTTTTAGCACAGCTTTACCTTAATGCAGCGGTTTACAGAAACCCTTACGGAACGCCTTCTTTTGCAGCGGGAGATATGGATAAGGTAATTGAATATACTAACAAAGTTATCAATAGCGGATTATTTAGTTTATCCGCAGAATATTTTGCCATATTTGACGACAATAACCATTCAAACAAAGAATTAATTTTTGCGATTGACCAACGTCAAGACCTTAACACATCACACAACAGATTAGGTTATTGGTCTTTGTCAGGAAGTCAATATCCTTTAGCTGCATTCCCTAAAGCCAACGGAACAGATGGGCCTGCGATAACTTCTGATTTTTATAAGACATGGGTTCAGGCTTACGGAAGCACTGATCCGGCTCAGGCAGATGCCAGATTTTATAAAGAGAACTTTACTGTTCCGACAAATTTACAGAATCTAACCGGAGTGACTCCTGCAAATGATGCGAATCATTATTTCCTTGTGAATGGTGCTACTTATGAAATTAACAGAGGAATTCAGAGAGGAGTTCAATGGGGATTGCGAAACGCATCAAATGGACAACCTTTCCAAACCCTGAACGGACAATATAAAATTTATCCTATCATAGAGCAGAGAAATGGATTTGTAAGCTACGTAAATCACACGCTGGATATCGATTTAGAAAATCCAAACAATAAAGATTACACCGATGGATATCGAGTTTCAAAATACCAGTTCAGCAGAACTTCAGATACAGGAAGAAACAGGGGAAATGCAGACATTGTTCTTTTACGCTTAGCGGATATTTATCTAATGAGAGCAGAAGCCCAGTTAAGAAAAGGAAATGCAGGAGCAGCTTTATCGGATGTTAATCTCGTTAGAGCATCTAGAACAGCCAGGCCAAACGTTACTCCTCCTGCACTGACAACAATGAATCTGGATCTTTTATACAGAGAAAGAGGTTTTGAGTTTTACTGGGAATATTCCAGAAGAACAGATATGATCCGGTTTGGTCATTATGAAGATACCTATACATCTAAAACAAATGCTGATGTACGAAAAAGACTCTTCCCGATTCCGCAATCGACAATTGACGGAGCATCAAGTGTTCCCGGATATCTGGTTCAGAACGAAGGATATTAATTTTACATTTTTTACTTTCAAAAAAACTGTCAGCAGAATTTCTGCTGACAGTTTGATTTTATGGTCCAACTTAATTGAATTAGTACAATATTTCTTCATTCTGAAATACAAGAGAAAAAGGAGAATTATCTTTTACAACACTTAATTATGAGCTTATAAAAATTACACTTATTAAAAAAACATCAACACTTATGAATCGGAGCTTTGTTTTGAATAGAAAGGAATTCATTTTTGTATGGCAAAGGAACAAATAACTAAACCATATAATATCATGAAAAATTTAAAAAAGATTTCAAGACAAGATTTAAAGAATGTAAGAGGAGCAGCCAACACTATTTTACCTTTTACAGGATGTGAAGTAAGATGTGTATGCACCAGTACTGTTGACGGGTCTCCGTTTATTGGAATATGTGATTCAAGAACCGGGTTATGCTGTTCTGCATAATTTAAAATGCAGCCTTTCAATATTTTTACTGATTCCAATCTTAAAAAGCTTTCCCTTAGAGGAAGGCTTTGACTTTTTTCAAAAATCAGCGCTTACTAATCCTGGAATCATACTTTAATTACTTGGAAACATTGATCTTCACTGATTATTATTGGATTCCTCCGCCATTCTTTACTTAATTTCGATTTGAATCTTCGAGGCTAATTTTTTTAAAAAATGTAATATTAATGGACTTCAGGGAAGAATCGTCGGTGGTGCCGAAAGGCTACCGAAGAAAATTCATAACATTTAATAAAACTTTGTACCCGGACTTTAAACAGATTATCATAAATATTGACAGGATCTCTTCCCAATCATTTAATTAATGATTTCCCCTTTATTATTGGCTAATTTTTCCCGCCATTGTTGTAATTGCTCAGGCGTTTGTTTTTGCCAGTCTGTTACTTCCCCAATGATTTTCAACGGTTCCGTGGTGCGATAAGAACGAGTCGGGTTGCCGGGAAACTTTTTATTGGTGACATTGGGGTCATCCTCAAAACTGCCGCTGGGTTCAACGATGTAAATGCGTTCTGCACCATCGCCTCTGGCTAAAGCTGCAGCCAGCCCTGCACCGTTAACCAGTGCTGTAAAGTAAATATGATTCATCACGAGCTCCGACTGATAATTGGAAGTACGTCCGCCTGTCAACAGATCGCCTAGGTTTAGATCCGCTCGTGTCCCATGGTAAAAGGGACCATTATCTGAAGGCTGGTTTACAGATATTAATGCCAATTGATGATATTTTTTTGCATGATCAATGTCGCCAAGATTTTCATAGCATTTAGCCATGCTTGAATAAAGAGCAACAAAAGCTCCTTTCACCGATTCATTATCAGCTTTTAAGGCAAATTCCAATGCAGTTTCATACCAGCTTAATTGATCAGGAACCTTTACTTGGTACCTGGCAACGTACCAGGCGGCAATGAACTTTTCAAAGTCGTTTGTTGCCTTTTTCCAGGCCTGAAGAAATAATTTGCCGGCTTCTTCCAGGTTGGCACTTTCTTCCATATGCATACCTTGCATACATAGCTGTATAACAGGGTTGTTGGGATTGAATTCCATGTTGATGATTAATTTTTAAGAACGTAAAAATAGTGTTTTATGTACATTAAACTTGTAATTTTGACAGTAATTCGGAAAAAATTTCACAGCATTTCAATTGGTATTTTTTTTGTTTTTTTTCCAGACCCGGCAGCCTGATATTACAGGTGAAAAATGGGGAGTCCAGTTTTAATAATAAGGTTTTGTAATACTTGAATCTAACAGTTATAGCGATATGCTTTGGACAGTAAGTGTTTTGTGTATGACAATTTTAGGACTGATGTTTTTGCTGAAAAAGTTTAATCAGCCCTATCTTATTGCGTATATTATTGCAGGTGTATTATTGGGGCCTTATGCCCTCAGGCTTTTTGATGAGCCAGAAGAAATAGAGGTGATTGGTGAGATAGGAATATTATTGCTGATGTTCTTTATCGGAATGGAAATCAATATTCCAAATAAAAAGAGCCTTATCATCAAGCCTGTACTGGCACAGAGCATCAAAATAATTTTGAGTTTTCTGTTTGCCTATTTCCTAGGAGAGATACTTGGACTTGATTTTAAAAGTGTTCTGCTCATCGCCATCCTTTTTATGTTCAACAGCACGGCAGTTGTGGTGGAATTTATGAGGCGGCACGGAACACTCCATACCGCATTCGGAATTATTATACTCAATATTCTACTATTGCAGGATCTTCTTCTGGCTCCTGTCCTGACAGTTCTGAAATTCTGGAACGGTGAAAAGTTCAGCATTTTAAACTTTGTGCTTCCGTTAATCATATGTATTGCAATTTTTTTGATATTCAGAAAAATCAGGAATCTGAGGAAAATCAGATTTTCAAGCACATTCCTTGAAAACGACCATGACCTCCAGGTCTTTTCGGGGCTTTTCATCTGTCTTGGCTTTGGTCTTGTTGCAGAGACTGTTGGGCTGAGTGCAGCACTGGGCAGTTTCATTGCAGGGGTTCTCGTCGGAAAAATGCGGGCATTCCACTGGTTCGAACATTCGCTGCTTCCGTTCAAAGTCTTCTTCATTTCACTCTTTTTTGTATCCATAGGCTTACGGCTGGACATTAATTATCTTTTATCCAATTATAAACTCATTGTCATCGGTAGTTTAGTGGTATTGCTAAGCAATAGTATAATGTCATCTATATTCTTCCGTATCCTGAACTTCAAGTGGGAAAACAGCTTTTATGGAGGCGCCCTGCTTTCCCAGACAGGGGAATTTGGAATTCTGGCACTATCGATCGCTTACAAAACAGGAATGGTCGGATTCAACCTTTATAAGGCAGGATTAGGTATTACCTGTTTATCTCTTTTACTGTCTACCATCTGGATCAGCTGTGTTACCTCACTTAGGCATCGAAAAGGGATTCACGATTACAACAAGGCAGAAGAGATATAAGTTTTTGAGGGGAAGGTGTCGCTAGTATTAAATAGTTGTTAAAAATTTAAAGGAAGATCAGTCTGAATACTCTAATGCGAAATAGAAACTTAGCCTTTTAGCGGTTGGCTAAATCAAATTTTGTAAATGCCTTTTTTAGCAAGTCTTCCTGCTGATAAACCTTTTCATATAGCCGCTTTTTTTGACGAGCAAGCTCAATGAGTCTGTTACTGGAAGTGCTGGAATACTTGTCCTTACCGAGAAAAATAACTTCTTGTTGTTCGATTTCCTTCCTGTCAAAATAGTGAAGATCTTTTAGGGCTGTATAGTAATTAATAGCTGCTTCTTTCAGTTGGGGTCCCTCTGCAATATTTTCTGCCGGCAGGCCTTTAATATGTTGAATTAGGCTGTCAAATTGTTTTGACTGTTTATCCACTGCCACCAGAGCGCCTTTAAAATCATTTTTTATCAGACTTTCCAGTTTTTGTTCGTCATAGCTGTCTTTGCTCAAAACAATATTAAACGCGATGCGCTCATTTTTAACAATTTCTTCCCTGAATTTACCGGCTTCAGGAGATTTACAGCCCAGCAAGCTGCACATTAAAATTATTAATATAATATTAGCTCTCATAATAACATTATTTTATTTTTAAGCTCATAATCTCAAATGAAACAGAAACTAATTTAGTTATTTTCTTGTAAAAATAACGGGTTCGTTTACAATATTCTGGTTTTATACATTTGGGCATGGAAAATGAATAAGGTAAGGTGTAATTCTACACACGCTGTGGTAGGTTTACCCTTTGTAGGTCTGCCGCAGGTAATACTGTGATTCCAATTTTTTAAACTGGATTTTCTTGTAATTAATTGATATAGAGTCCGACAGGACGGAGCAGGATACTCATTATTGGTTTTGTGAATAGATTAGTTAACACAAAATTAATATTTATGAGAAATAAATCTTTACCATTTAAGCCCACTCTTAAATCTTTACTGTTTTGTGGATTAGCATTATCCACTATTGATTTCAGTGCTCAGACATTAGCATTTCCGGAAGCTACCGGTTTTGGCAGATATACTACAGGAGCAAGAGGTGCTGCAAACCCTCAGATTTATCTGGTTACCAATTTAAATGACAGCGGTCCGGGTTCCTTCCGTGATGCCGTGAGCCAGCCAGGCAGGTTTGTTATATTTAAAGTGGGAGGTATTGTTAATTTACAGTCGGTTGTCGCTGTGGCAGCTAATACCACAATTGCCGGGCAAACTGCTCCCGGAGAAGGGATCTTATTTTTAGGGCCGAGAGTATCATTTACTGGAGCCAATAATACGATTGCCCGATATCTTCGCATCCGTTATGGCGGAACATCCCAAAATCAGGATGCATCAGGAATCGCCAATGGAGCAAATATCATCTTGGATCATATGACTTTTACATGGGGTACAGACGAAGTATTTTCAGTTAACTGGGATAATAACGGTACGAGTCCTGATAATATAACGATTCAGAATTCTATTATAGGACAGGGAATGCACCGTCATAATCATTCTGCAGGAGGATTAATGCAACCTCCGCCTGGCGGTAAGATCAGTTTAATCGGAAATTTATATATCTGTAATAAAACCCGTAATAATAAAATAAAAGGAATCAACGAGTTTGTCAATAATGTAGTTTACAATTGGGGTAATTATGGAAACACCTACAATCACACCCAATCCGGGGAGGCATACATCATGGGAGGAGATTCGGCGGGAAGTTCTTTTGCCAATATCATCAACAATTATTTTATCGGAGGCCCAAATACAAGCAGTACGGTTGCCACACCTTTCAGCGTAGGAAATGCCAATTTCAATTTATACGGTTCGGGGAATTATTTTGACAACAATAAAAATGGAGTATTGGATGGAGCAGCAGTCCCTCAAAACTTAACGGGATACCCTGTAGGAGATCCGGCAGCAATAATGGCCAGCCCGTATGATTATCCGATGAAAAATCCTGCGCTAAGCGCTCAGGAAGCATATGATAAAATTGTGACAAGTGTAGGAGCATCTTATCCGAGACGTGATCAGGTAGATGGTTTAATGATTTCAGATTTAATGTCGAAAGGCACAACAGCTACTTATGTTTATGTACAAACGGATTTAACAACTCAATTTGGATTTACCAATGGTGGGGCAGGGCACGTTTATGGTGCTCCGGCTCCTTTGGATACGGACAATGACGGAATGCCGGATGCATGGGAAACAGCCAATGGACTGAATCCAAATATCTTCGATGCTTTGGCAGTAAGCCCAACACATGCCCCGTATCTGAATATTGAGGTTTATATTAACAGTTTACCCAATACAACTCCTCCGGATTTCATTATTCCGCCAACAAATGTGAATTTCACCAACGCAGCCACAACGACAGGAACTTCACCTTCAAGTTCTTTAACCGTTAATTGGAGCGATAATGCTACGAATGAAACTAATTATGTTGTAGAGCGTTCTGCCGATGGGACCAATTTTACAGTTGTGGCAACATTGGGGGCGAATGCAGTAAGTTATAATGAAGTTGGTTTAACGCCTAATACTCAGTATTATTATAGAATTAAAGCTACAAATGCTTCAGAATCTTCAGTTTATACATCAAATACGTCAGTAACCACACCGCCAATTCCATCAGCTCCCACAAAAGCAATTAACCCAATTCCGGCAACCGGCAATAATAACGTTGGCTTGAACGGTGGAAACCTGCTCTTAAAATGGAATGGCAGTTCAAACACAACAACATATACCGTTCATTTTGGAACAGATCCTCTAAATTTAAGCAATATTGCCACCGTTCCTTATTCTGCTACACCATCGTATCAGCTCTCTAATTTAAATCCTGCAACCAATTATTACTGGAGAATTGATGCCTCTAACGCTCTTGGTATTACCGCAGGAGATGTATGGAGTTTTCGTGCATTGACACCGGCTCTTGTCGGAAGCTGGCCGTTTGCAGAAGCTCCTTTATCAGGTCAGCAAATTACAGATATAACGTCTTTTGCCAATCATGGAATATTGGATACAGCTTATGATAACGCCAGTGTAAGAGTACCCGGAAAAGAAAACAATGCCCTTGATCTGGCAACTGCACCGAATACAATGTATATAGCAAGTATTCCTCATCAGAACCAGATCTCGTTTGATAATCATTCTTTTACCGTTTCTTTTTGGATGAAAGCGCCAACAGGCATGATACCATCCTCTTCAGCCACAAGTCTTTATGTATTGTGTAAAGGATCTTTCACTAAAAATACGGCAACAGGAGCTACCGGTAAACGCTTTAATGTTGAGATCAAAGGAGGTCAGCTGCGATATGCTATAGATGATGACGTTACGAAAAAAGAAATCACATCACCTGTTGCCAATTATTTCACCAATAACTGGGTACATGTTGTGATTCAGAGAGATATTGCTGTGCATAAAATGCGAATCTACACCAACGGTACTTTAAGCAATGAAGGAGACGAAACGGCCGTTACAGGAATCGGGGAAGCAAGTGATCTTATTATTGGGAATATTGGTGAGCTTGAATTTTTATCAGCCACTAATGCTCCGGCTCCCTATAAAGGCGCATTCGACGAGCTTAAAATGTACAATTATGCTTTGTCTCCAGCGGAAGTATATGCTTTGTACAATCAGGCAGTATTGAGCAATGATGAATTTAGTATCAGCAAAAATGTGGGAACGGTATATCCAAATCCTGTAAAAGACCAGATTTCCATTAAGCTTCCTGATTATAAAAAATCCAGCCTGACGGCAACAATACTTGATCTGACAGGAAAAATTGTTCTCAGAGAAAAAATTAATGCTGATGAAAGCGGATTATTTAAATTAAATATTGCAGGGAAAAATGCCGCAGGAAATTATATCCTCAATGTTTCAGGAGAAAATCTGAATAGTAATTTTAAAATTATTGTTCAATAAAACTTATTATCAGTTTTAATTTCATTCATATTTAAAAAGAAGTCTTTCAAACCATTTGAAAGACTTCTTTTTTTAACATTATTTTACCCTAAACTCGGGATAAAGATTAGACTAAACGCAAAGATAAACAAAGCTTTAAAAAGCATTCATTTAATTTCTTTAAGATAAACAAAAGCTGTTTCACTTATTGGTAAGCAATACAGGAGTATTTATTGGTCTTACTTTGCTGAATGAATGCCCTTGTTTTCCTTATTAACATGCCAGAGAATCTACTTTGTTTTTCTTTGCGATAAAAAACAATTGTTTTTCAGGTATTTCTTATCCCGAACTCAGGTTATTTCAAATATTTTTCTAACTTTTAGATTTAAAATTATTATTTTTTTTACGTTCATAAGAAAGTTATCATTATTTTTGATTTTTACAACTCAATTGAATAATTATGCTAAGAACAAAATTTTTAATTTTCGGATTCATTTGTGCAATCGTTTGCGCAGGCTCTTTTCTGAAGGCACAAAATTCTATTCAGGTAAAAAACACATTGAATTTTTCAAGAAATGAAGTTGTTTCGATACCCATTTCTCAGTTAACCACCTTTTTAAGTGTAAATAAGGAAACTGATCTCAGAATAAAAGACGGCAATAATACTCTTCTGCCTGTTCAATGGATCGATTATAACGGAGACGGGAAAAGCGATGAACTGCTTTTTCAGGCCCATATTGAAGCCCAAAAAATAAATAACTATATCATTATGGCGGATGCAAAAACTCCGCTTCCCGAAACCAAAATTTCAACTTATTCAAGATTGGTTCCCGAAAGAGCAGACGACTATGCCTGGGAAAATGATAAAATAGCATTTCGTGTTTATGGCCCGAAAGGTCAGAAAGAAGCCCTGGAAAGAGTAAAAGGGAGCACACTTTCCAGCGGAATTGATATCTGGTTGAAAAGAACCGACAAACCCGTGATCAATAAATGGTATAAAGGATACCTGACCGATCCTTTGTACTACCACAAAGACACAAGAGGTGAGGGCTACGACCCTTACCACGTTGGCGATAGTCGCGGAACGGGTGGAATTGGGATTTGGGTAAATGAAAAACTTCAGGTGTCACAAAATTTTGTTAGCTCCAAAACCATTGCGGAAGGTCCTCTAAGAACAGTTTTTGAGTTAACCTACAATCCATGGAGTGACTTTGGGGTGAAAGAAACAAAACGTATTTCACTTGATCTGGGTTCCAATTTTTCAAAATTTGAGTCGAATTTTCAGACTGAAAAGCCAGTTCCAAACTACACAATCGGGATAACTCTCCATAAAAACGAGGGCGAAACAAAACTGAACGACAAAAACGGATATTATCTCCACTGGGAAAACATTGACGACGCTTTTGTAGGGGAAGGAGTAGTGGTAGATCCTGAAATTGTTGAAAAATCTCTAGCCTTTAAATCCGAGGTCCCGGATCAGAGCAACCTGTTAATTGTGACAAAACCTCAAAATAAGCTCACTTATTATGCCGGATTTGCATGGCAGAAAAGCGGACAGATTCAAACACAAAAAGACTGGGAAACTGTATTGCAAAAACAATCTCAGATTATTGCCAACCCGTTAATTATTAAAATTAAATAATGAAATTAAAAATTTCCATATTTGTCTTTTCCCTAACAACAGTTGTTTTTTCTGCTCAGGTCAAAGATACTTTGGCCGAAAAAATGCTGGTATACCAACTTCCAGTTGGCGGTTGGGGCAAACAGCTCAGTGATAAATCAGTAGTGAATTATAACACGCCCATTGATAAAAATTTATTAAGAAAAATAAAGGCAACCGGGGACGATCATGCAACGATTGATAACAATGCGACTTCAAAAGAAATTAATACCTTAATAAAATCTTACAAAACGACAAAAAATCAGGAATATTTAAAGTCTGCCGAAAAGGGAATTCAATACCTTCTTTCAATGCAGTACAAAAACGGTGGTTTCCCCCAGTATTATCCCAATTCGGCGATTTACAGAAAGCAAATCACTTACAATGATCATGCAATGATCAACGCTTTAACGGTTTTATATAATGTGGCGGAAGGAAAAAATGATTTTGATGCAGTTGATTTAAAATTAAAAGAAAAATCAAAAATAGCTGTTCAAAAAGGAATCGACTGTATCTTAAAAACCCAGGTTTTACAAAAAGGAATTCCAGCAATTTGGGGCGACCAATACAATGAAGTCACCCTTCAACCCGACAAGGCAAGGGCTTTCGAGCCTATTTCTCTGGCCACCGCAGAATCCGTGGGAATCGTAAGATTTTTGATGCAGCAACCTCTTACTCCCGAAATTGAAAAGTCAATAAAATCTGCTGTCAACTGGTTTAAACAGAATAAAATCGAAGGCTACAGTTACAATGTTTCAAAAGTAAATGGAAAAGCAGTCCGCACATTGGCTGAAGACAAAAATTCAGTGATCTGGGCAAGATTTTATGATATAAATACAAATAAACCTCTTTTCGGCGACCGCGATGGAAGTGTAAAATATGATTATAACGAAGTTTCTGAGGAAAGAAGAAACGGCTACAGCTGGTTTGGTGATTTTGCGGATAAACTGATCAATAAAGAGTTTCCAAAGTGGGCTGAGAAAAATAAAGTTACACTGTAAATTGTTGTAAATTGGATGGTGGCTGAGGAACTCGAAGCCAGCATCAAACATTATAGGTTTTTTCAACAGTATTTTAAAAATCTTTGATAAAAAAGACCCTCGTTTCTTTGGTGGTTGAGGTTCTTGAAACCACCATTCCTGCAATCTACGTTTCCTCACAATAAAAAAAGACTGAGAATTCCTCAGTCTTTCTTGTTTTCAGCAATTAGTATTTAAATTCCTATAAAGAGTTGCAGATATTTCCGCTTAAAGTTGCTCCAGCTTTTGCCGTCACATCGGATTTTACGGAAGATAAAGACAACGTTGGAATTGCATAAGGTGGAGTAAAAGCTGTTCCGCTTCCTGCCGTATTTCCGGTAACATTCGTAAACGTATTGTTTGAAGTAACGGTTACGGCCGTATATCCGGTCATTAAATTGATGGGCTCTTTTACATTTTCAAACACGTTTCCGTCTACACGGATATTTGCCTGAACGCCTGCAGCAATACATTTATTGCTCACAGAACTGTTGAAATAGCTGTTAACGATATGGATTTTTCCAAATCTCACTCTAGGCATACGCTCCCTGCAGCCCGGTGCCCACCAGCAGCGAACGAATGTGACATTCAGTTTTCCGGCATCTGCTGTTGAAGTGTCACTTGAACCGATAAGGTTTGAAAATCTGTGATCAGCAGTTCCACCTGAACCACCTGCTGTCGGAGGCTTTAAATAGTGAAATTTCGTGTAAGAAACCGTGATGAAATCTGATTTGTTTTTAATGTCAAAATTTCCGTCAACACCGTCTCTAAACTCACAGTGATCAATCCATACATTTCGGCAGTCGTCTAAAATAGCGTTATCCCAACCGTCTGTATCATACGCGCCAGGGCCTTCAAAAATCAGATTTCGGATGACTATATTATTACATCTTTTAATATTGATAATTCCCGAACCGTCTTTTGTCTGATTCGTTGAAACCAATTTGGCTCCGCTCGTTCCGTAGATTGTTTTTCCGGTTTGATCCTGAAATGATAAACGGGCAGTAATCGTGATTGTTCCGGTTACTTTGATGACTTTTACGGCAGTATTTTCGATAGCGGATTTTAATTGAGCGTAGGTGGTAACCGTAGTTTCAGCTGCGGTTCCGCCACCGGTTGTTCCGCCGTTTTGAGAAGCCCATCCCGGAGCAAAACAATCAGCCAAAGGAACCACTGCGTTCGTCATAAGAGTGCTTTTCAGGGCAAGATCGTTTGGGTTTTCCGTCAGATCTGTTTTGATGTCTTCCTGTCCGCAGCCCATCAGGGTAAAAGCCGAACATAGAGCTGCCGTCAGAACGGCGATCTTAAATCTTGTTTTCATAGTAATTTGTTGGTATTTGATTAGATAATAAAATTATATATTTAATATTTAAATGTTTTATATGTTAACATATTATTATTTATATAATTATAATATTGTTAATTTAATTTGTTAAATCGGTTGCATTTTATTATTTATTTAAAATTATTAATTATGTTGTTTTTAGAAACAAAATTCCCGCAATCTCAAAATTCACAGTAAACGACCTGTGCAGATTTGAGATTGCGGGAAATATATTTTTGATTATGTATTGAATACTATTGCACTTCAAATATATAGGTTTCGCCTTTTTTGGTGTCAAAATCAAAAACCTGAGTTTCAGGAATTGGAAAGCCTTTCAATTCAGCTTGATTAGAAATGAGAGGATTTTTAATGCTATTGACCTGATAGTATTCATTCGGGTTTTCTCCCGTTGCAGGTTTCAGTTGAGCTTTGGTTGCTGAGGCTCTCGAAGTCACCAACAAACCGGTGGCTGAGGTTCTCGAAGCCGCAATTCTAATTCTCGCATTTCCTCCTAAAGTAGATTTTATAACTAATTTCGTCAGCTTAGAATTTTTCCAATCCATATCCACTTCAAATCCACCTCTTGCTTTTAAACCTTTAACAGAGCCGTTTGGAAGAGCATCAGGCAGTGCCGGCAAAATATAAAGATAGCCGTCATAACTTTGAATCAACATCTCTGCAATTCCCGAAGTACAGCCAAAATTTCCATCGATCTGAAACGGCGGATGTGCATCCAGAAGATTCGGATAGGTTCCTCCTGACTGATCTTTTGTGTCCATAGAAACAGGAGATAATTGGTCTGAAATGAGTTTAAAAGCTCTATTTCCATCCAATAATCTTGCCCACCAGTTCACTTTCCAGCCCATCGACCAACCTGTAGATTTATCGCCACGATAAATCATTGAATTTTTGGCAGCTTCCGTCAAATCTGGATTTCTGAAAGGTGAAATCTGACCTGAAGGAAACAAGCCGTACAAATGTGAGATATGCCTGTGTTTATCATCAGTTCGGTCCATATCTTTCAGCCATTCCTGCAACTGGGCGTGTTGCCCGATCTGCATGGGCGGAAGTTTATGTAAGGCGACTTTTACTTCATCCAATAGATTCTTATCTTCATTAAGAACTTTTGAAGCATTTATAAAATTATTAAAAACATCAAACACCAACTGATTATCCATTGTTGTTCCCGCAGTAATTCCGACACTTTTCACATAGGTATTTTCCGGCGACATGGAAGGCGAAACGACCAGATATTTTTTGGAAGGATCCTGTTGCAAAACATCCAGATAAAACAAAGCGGAACCTTTTAAAGCAGGATAATATTTTTTTAAGAATTCTTTGTCTCCGGTGTATAAATAGTGATTCCAAAGATGCTGTGTGAGCCAGGCTCCACCCATTGGCCACATTCCATAGAAACCACCGTCCACAATGCCTGTGATTCTCCACAAATCGGTGTTGTGATGCATATTCCAGCCTCTGGCGTGATACATTTCTTTGGCAGATTCCTGTCCGGTCACCGACAAATCCTGAATCATGTCAAACAACGGTTCGTGCATTTCACTTAAATTCGTATTTTCAGCAGGCCAATAATTCATTTCTGTATTGATATTAACCGTGTATTTGCTGTCCCAAGCGGGATTGAGTTGATAATTCCAGATTCCCTGTAGATTGGCGGGCTGAGTTCCCGGTTGTGAAGATGAAATCAAAAGATAGCGGCCAAACTGGAAATATAAAGCCACCAGATCAGGATCTTTTGAATGGGCAAATTCTTTAATTCTGACATCCGTTGTTTTTTTTGCCTGATCTGTTGTTCCTAAATTTAGGCTTACCCGATTAAAATATTTCTGATATTTTTGAATGTGAGCTTTTAATTCAGCATCATATTTTTTGCTTAAAGCTGATTTTAAGTATCCTGAAACTCGCTGATCCGGATTTCCTGAAAGATCATTGTATTTTTTAAAATTCGTAGCGATTGAAACATAAATGACCACTTCATCTGCTCCGGAAACATGCAATTGGTTTTCAGTTGACGTCAATTTTCCACCTTTTAAAACAGGAAAAGCCACCGTTTTTAAATTAATCCTGCCAGTTTTATTGTCAGCTGAACCGCTCGTTCCGTTAATTATTAGTTGATTTTTTTCTGTGAAAATTGATTTTTTCAAATGTGGAGTAGAAGCGTTAATTGAGAAATTCAAGCCTCCTTCTTTACTGGAAGATAATTTGATCACAACCACATTATCAGCAAAAGAAGTGAAAATTTCACGCTTAAAAGTCACGCCATTCACTTCATAAGAAACTGTGCTTAAAGCTTTTTCAATATCTAAAGTCCGGTTGTAATGTTGAAATTTTTCATGACCTTTGAAATCCAGAAACAAATCGCCCATCGTCTGATAAGGCATTCCGTAATTCAGATCTTTTGGAGCACTTCTCGGATAGGTTTTGTTGGATAGATTTTGTGCTTTTTCAAATTGACCCTCATTCAATAGTTTCCTTATTTTTTGAATACTGTCAAACGTGTTTTTCGGAACGTTATTTCCGGGTTCTCCTGCCCAGATCGTCTCTTCATTAAGCTGAAGATGTTCCTGTGAAACACCACCAAAAACCATTGCTCCCAATTTTCCGTTTCCGATGGGAAGTGCTTCGTTCCAGTTTTCTGCAGGTTTGCTATAGGTTAACTTTAAATTCTGCTGTGCCTGAACAGAAATAGAAATAAAAGTTCCAAAAGCCAGCAAAGATATTTTATGTTGAATGATTTTTAGCATTTTTTATTTTGTTAGGTGAATTAATTACTCATTACCAATTACCTATCGTTTTAAGCCAGTCTGAACATAATTTTTTCCAGTTATCAGTCAGTTCAGTTTTATTCATTATTCCGATTTTATGTTCACCTTCAGGAAAAATGAACAACGCGCCTTTCACTTTATTTTTTATCATTGCCTGATAATACAGGATGCTGTTCATCACAGGAACTGTTTTATCATTTTGTGCATGAATCAACAGGGTAGGCAGCGTTTTTTCTGTCACGCGATTTTGCATAGAATATTCACTGATTTTTTCCGGAGAGGCATTTTCACCAAGCAAACTGTTGCGACTTCCCAAATGTGCAAATTCGCCTAAGTCGATAACAGGAGAAAGTAGAATCGCAAAATTCGGAATAGTAGGAATATTCTCCCAATCGCCTTTTAATTCTGTATAATCTGTAGAAATATTGCTTGCCATTGCCGCCAAATGTCCACCTGCAGAAGTTCCTATAACTCCAACCTGATCTGGCGAAATACCATAGTGTTCAGCATTTTTTCTAAGATATTTTATAGCCGCCTGAATATCCTGCAGCGGAGCAAGTTCTCTTTGCCTGACATCGGGAGAAATCGGTAACCTGTAATTCAAAACGAAAGCAGAAATTCCCAGTGTATTAAACCATTTTGCAATTTGGAAACCATTCAGATCATAGGTGAGTTTGTAGTATCCGCCACCGGGAATGATGATGACAGTCATCTGTTTTCTATCTTCTTTGGGAGGTAAAAACGCGAAAAGCTCGGTTTCTTTTATCTGTACAATTCTGCCGTCTTTTTCTTCATTTTTTAATGATAATCCTTTAGAATTTGGCATTTGGTTTTTTGGCCAAATATTAATTTTTTCCTGTGCGGATAACTGAGCGAAAAGGAAAATTATTAAGATGAAAAGAGATTTCTTCATGACTTGTTAATTTCTTTAATTGCTGTAATGTATTTTATCTTGCTAAACCTAACAGGTTTTTAAAACCTGTTAGGTTTGAAGAGTAAGTTTAATAGTAAAAATTAATCTTTAAGAAAATCCTCTCTAAACGGCGTAAAAGCATCAATCAGTTGTCCTTCTTCCAAACATTTTACCCCATGAAAAATATTGGGCTGCGCAAAAAAACCGTCACCTTTCTGTAAAGTTTTCACTTCTCCATCAACACTTACTTCAAATTGCCCTGAAGCAACATAAGTGATTTGCGAATGAAAATGCTGATGTAAAGCTCCGATGGCATCTTTTTCAAACTTCACGATCACCATCATCACCTGAGAATTGTACCCAACAAACTGTCGGGAAACTCCGCCTCCTAAATCTTCCCACTCGGAATTACCGTCGAAGAATGGTTCTTTTTTAAATTTCATATTTTCTGTTCTTTTATTTCATTTAATAAATGGAATTCTTTCTTTATCAGAGAAAAAAAGTGTTTTTTTCTCCCGCAGATTTCACAGATTGCGTAGATCTTAAATCTGTGAAAATCCGTGTAATCTGCGGGGAATTATTATTTAACATACTTCTCCAATCCAATTTTCAAGCTCTTCAAATCTTTCAAAGCCAGTTTTGCAACGGTTTCTGCGCCTAATTTCGATAAATGTGTATCATCCGCTTTTCCTTTTGGATAATATGGGTTTTCACCCTCTGTAAAATGAAGGTGGAGTTTTTTAGAATTTTCCGGACCGTAAGAAATTTCCATCTGTTCTGTTAGCAATTGCATATCAACAAACGGAACCTTCAGATCATTAGCAACCATTCTTACCACTAAAGGATATTCTTTATGTGTATCAACCAAAACACCGTTTTCAGTGAAATTTCTTCTCACAATAGAAGTCATCAGAATAGGAGTAGCGCCTTTTGCTCTGGTTTCATTGACGTATCTTTCCAAATTGGCTCTGTATTGAGTATAAGGATTGGTGAATTTTGTAGAATCCTTGATTTTCTGATCATTATGACCAAATTGAATAACCACAAAATCTCCCTTTTTAAGCTGTTTCTCCACTTTATCCCATCTCCCTTCTGTTCTGAAACTTTTTGAGCTTCTTCCGTTCATCGCATGATTCTGAACTTCAATTCCTGTTGTTAAAAATTGTGGTAAAACCTGTCCCCAACCGTATTCAGGATTTTTACCGGGATTGTCCTTATTGGCCATGGTAGAATCGCCCATTAAGAATAATGTTGGTTTTTGTGCGAATGTAAATATTGATAAAAAAAAGGATGTTACTAAAAGAATTTTTTTCATTTTAAAATTAAGTTTTATTGATATTAATCTTTTAAGATGCTTCGACTCCGCTCAGTATTTTATTTATTAGGATTCCAATCATCAAATATCTTTTGTAAAGTATAATTTTTCAAATCTTTTTTCGTCAATTGATGCGACCAGCTTACACGTTTTGAAGTATTTCCGCCTTCACCTTTACTTCCGAATTCTGCATAATAAGCGGTTTTTTCTTTATCAGGAAACATTTTATCGCCTTTCCACGGATTCCAGCCTTCCGGAAGAATGTGTTTTCCCATTTCTGTATTGATGAAAACTGTTTTTGCATATGGTCTCCAAGGTCTTCCCAGATAAACTTTTGTGACGCCTTCTTTGGCGATTAATGTACAGTCGAAAAAGACAAAACCGTATTGTGTGTCGGCTTCCGTTGCGGCTGCGGTGATGTAAGAATCGGCTAAACTTTTAATCGTACAATTCTTAAAAACAACGGTTGCCTGACCGAAAATAAAATCGGTTGTTCCTTCAATATAACAATTTTCAAAATATTGTCTGCTATGATTTGTTGCGGAATAAATCGTGTCCTGACAACCCAGAATATTCGAATTTTTAATCACAAAACGGTCACCCTCCACATGAAGAGAAACTGCCTGTCCTTCGTTGCACGAACTATTTTGAATGGTTATATTGCTAATTTTTATATCATCACCCATTACCAGTAAAGTGTAAGAATTGAATGTTGTCATTTTTTCATTAAACGGATCAGTTTTTCCTGAAAAATCATTGTTGGTGATAATTGTATTGTCTTTATTTTCGCCTTCTAATGTGATTTTATGTTTTGAAGAAGGGATTGTGATTTTCTCGTTATAGGTTCCGGCTTTAATAAAAACCAAAGCTTCCGCAGGTCCTAAATCTCTTATAGAATTAATCGCTTTTTGAATCGATGTAAAATCTCCACTTCCGTCTTTGGCAACGGTAATTCTAACGTACGGATCATTTTCTGCTAAGAGAAAATTAGCAATCGAAATAAATAGAATTAAGAATATTTTTTTCATAAACTGATTTATTATTTTTTAACGCAAAGTTTTGTTTTTCTTTATATTTATTTTTAGTGAGCTAAGATGAAATCAATAAATTGATTTTAATTAAGCGGTCGTTTTAGCCATAAGCTTCATCAGCGACTTGTCGCTTTCTTGCTCCTTAAAATATTCATTGCATTAAATTAAATTTGCGTTAAATCATAATTAAATTACTTCAAAACTTTATTTAAAAAATCAATAGTATAATTCAATGTTTCTGTAAACCAGGGTTCTGCACTCCAAAATGAATGCGGAGAATCCTTAATTTCATGAAACTCAGCCGGAATATTATAGCTCTTCAATTTCTTCATCATATCGTCCCGACCTGCATGGAAACGGGGCTGAGAACTGTTAATGAAAAGGGTAGGAGGCGTATTTTTATCCACATATTCCAAAGGGGAAGCTTCTGTCCAGTTTTTTAAATTGACATTTCTGTCACCATCCAACCAATAGGAAGCGTAAGTACTTTCTTCAGCTTCGGGATGAATAAACGAAACAATTCCGTCAATATTGATGATTGCCTTTATTTTATTCTTTGACTTTACGCCAACCAAAGTGGCGATCTGAGCACCCGCAGATTCTCCTAAAACCACCATTTTATTTTGATCTAAAGAATATTTTTTTCTGTTTTTCTTTAACCAATTAATAGCTTCTTCAATATCTTCAACTCCGGCAGGATATTTTGCAACATCAGCCAACCGATAACCAATTGCGATGGCGACATAACCTTTTGAAGCCAATTCCATGGCCATGAATTTTTCATTTTCCTTGCTTCCTGAAATCCAGCCACCGCCATGAACCATTGCTATTCCGGGGTGCTTTTTGGATTTGTCAAGAGGATAATAGACGTCTGCTTTCAGAGAAATCCCGTTGATGTTTGCATATTCTACATCTTTATCAATTTTGATATTTTGCGGAACCGGCTGATTAATCGGAGTAATAAAAGTGTGTTTTTTCTTTAATTTCTCGTAAGTTGCTTCGTTGGTGTAAGGAGTTGCATTCGGCCGTTGAATCTGGCCGAATGCTATTGTTCCTCCCATTAAAAAAATAGAAATATAAGTATGCTTTTTGTTAAAAATCATGCTGTCAAGTTTTTAAATTTTGAACCATTAAGATTATTTAAGTATGTAAGCTTAATTAATAAAATCATTCCGATTTTTATCTTTAAAGCAAGGCAACTTAATATTCTTAACCACTTAATTTATCTTAATGGTTTAAACAATTGATACATTATTTAACTGAATTTTTCGCTACTTCCGTTGCAAGAGAAAATGCATCTTTATCATCTGCCACTTCCTTAGGTAACAATATGGGTCCCGATTTATTTCCTAAAACCTTAACAAACGGTTTGTTTTTAGATTCAAATTTTACCGTTGAAAGGTTGATGTTTTTGCTGTTGTAAACCGTTGCTCCGGTTCCTTCAGAATATTTCAATGTAACATTTTTTAATTGAATTCCGTCTGCATCTACGATTGTTAAAGCCTTTTTCGTATCAAACTGAGAGTCTTCAATCACAATATTTTTAAGGTTCATTTCTGCTAAACCGAACAAAGTGATCGCTTCGTAAGAATTAACAGCATTGATGTTTTTAAAGAAAATATTTCTGAAAATCGGGGTTTCCTCTGTTACGCGATACGCCTTTTCCGGTGCTTTATTACCTTCTTTTTTCTGTCCGTCTTCCAAAACCGGTGAAGCGCCTTCATAGAACATATTAAAGCCAATTACCTGAGTTGGAATATTAATCATATCGATGTTTTTGATGTAAATATTTTCTACGATTCCACCTCTTCCACGGGTAGTTTTGAAACGTAAACCAATGTCTGTTCCGATAAAAGTACAGTCGGAAACGTGAATATTTCTCGCTCCACCGGACATTTCACTTCCTACGACGAAACCTCCGTGACCATGATAAACAACATTGTTTTTAATGATCACATTTTCTGTCGGCATATTTCTCTTTCTTCCATCTTCATTTTTTCCTGATTTAATGCAGATCGCGTCGTCACCAACGTCAAACGTGTTATCGTAGATCAAAACATTTTTACAGGATTCTAAATCTACACCGTCACCGTTTTGAGAAAACCAAGGATTTCTAACGGTAAGATTTCTTAAAATGACATTAGAACACATCAACGGGTGAAGATTCCAGGCGGGAGAATTCTGAAAAGTCGGACCGTCTAACAAAACCTTGTCACAACCCACCAAACTTACCATTACGGGACGAAGAAAATCTTTAACCGATTTTAGCTCTTCCCTAGAAATTTTATCAGGAACGTTGAAATTCGAACTGCTTTCAAATCCTTTTTTATAGCTTTCCGAAGGATACCAGGTTTTACTGTCTGAAGACAAAATCCCACCGGATTTTAGAATCTCTTTCCATTCAGTTTCAGATACTTTTCCTTTTTTAATGGCTCTCCAGGCATCACCGCTTCCGTCGATTACCCCTTTTCCCGTGATCGCAATATTGGTTGCATTTCTTGCGGAAATAGGTGATTGACAACGGATTGTATTTAATCCTTCAAAACTTACATCAACCAAAGGATAATCGTTTTTGTCTTTGCTGAATATGATAAATGCACCCTCTTCTACGTGAAGATTGATGTTGCTTTTCAACTCGATTGGCCCTGTTAACCACATTCCGCGGGGAACAACCAATTTTCCGCCGCCTTTTTTGCTGAGGTCTTCGATTGCTTTTTTGAAAGCTTCTGTATTTTTTACATTTCCACCTGCAACTCCGCCAAACTGTTTGATAGAAACTGTATTTGCAGGAAAAGAAGTTTCTGCAACCTGAGGCATTTTAAACTCAATATTTTTATAAATATCCAGATTTTGAGCGTGTATGTGGCCTGAAAACATCATAGCTGCTACTAAACCAATAACTTTAAGTGACTTCTTCATTTTATTTTTGTTGAGTTTTAATTAATTTTTTAAATTCCTGATAAACAATGGATGCTACGACTTTCGCTCCTTCCGGCTGGAAATGAGTGTTATCTTTTTGACCTTTCGGATAGGCTTCATACATATTTTCAGGAAGATTCATGAAATAGTGATTGGTAGTAAAATCCTGTCCTTTTTTCGTGAAATAATCCATTGACAATTTATTTAAATCGATATACGGAACATTCATTTCTTTGGCAATATCAATCGGAGCCTGCCAATATTCTCCGTGAATATTTTCTAGTTTTCCGTCTTTCCATGGGTAATTTCTGGCAACAGGTGTCAGAATAATTGGATTTCCACCTTTTTGTCTTGTCTGCGTTACAAATAATCGTAAAAATTCTTTATATCCTTCAATATTTACATATCGTTCTGTATGTTTCTCAGAGCCGTCATTATGACCAAACTGCATGAAAACATAATCATTTGGCCGTAAATGTTCATATACATATCTCCATCTTCCTTCCTGAAAAAAAGTTCGCGTACTTCTTCCGCCATGTGCTCTGTCGATAATGGCAACAGAATCTGTTGTAATTGCAGGTTTTAAAGAAGCCAAACTGTCTTTTACAAAAAACGGCTGAAAAACCTGTCCCCAACCTGTAATGGGATAACGGACTTTCATATAATCTTTTCCGGGCTCATAATTTCCTGTGTAATCTGCCATTGTAGAGTCACCGATAAGATAGATATGCGTGACTTTTTTATTGTGTTTTGCCGTTGCCTTTTGAGCATTGTTCTGAGATTGACATGCAGACAACAGCAAAACAACGAATAAAAATGAAACTATGGTAAAGACTTTTTTGTTCATGGATTTATTTCAAATCTGATATTTATTTATACTCTCGCAGATTAGGCAGATAGCGCTGATTTTTTCTTTATTAAAGTGAAACATTATCCATAATCATCTGCGTAATTTGCTCAATCTGCAAGAACTTTAAAATTTAATTTTTAGTAATTCTAAACCAATCAAAATCTGCATATCCGCCACGGGATGCTTTTGCTGTGCTTATGCTGTATAAGCCGACTTTAGCACCGATCCATTTCCCGGGTTTTGCCTGAAATACATCGCCAACCTTGATGAAATTTTCCCCGTTTTCACTGTAGCTGAATTGGCATAAACCATTCGGTTCGTTCACATTTACTTTTAAATAAGCTTCGTTGCCTTTTAATTTTGTATCAAATAAAACCTTTTCTTCACCCCCTTTATCAGCTTTTTCGGCTCTTCTTAACTGTAAATAAAATCCGTCCGGTTTGTTGGTAATTACGATGGATTCATGATCTAATCCCATCACCAAAAGTCCTGCTGTTTTTCCTTCTTTGGCATCTTCGGGAATTAATTTGATTTTTGTGGAAGCTGTAAAATTCGGAGCAGGGAATTTTTGAGTTAATAAATTAGGAATGTTCCACAGATTTTTTTCCCCTTCAGGAGCTTTCATCGAGAATAATCTTAAAAATTTCTGCCCTGGCAGTTTTGAAGACCAAACGATATTCTCGTTCGCGCTCCATTGCCATTGTATTCCTAATTTTTCGCCATCAAATTCATCCGTTTCAGGTGGAGTTATAATAGGGTAGGATTGTCCGACATTTGGCTTTTTATAGCTTAGAACCGGTTCACCGATTCCGTTTTTATTAAGATCGATTCCGATGATTGGCCAGTCTTTTTCCCATTTCATTGGCTGAAGATGAACGATTCTTCCATAGGCATCAACATCCTGGAAATGGTAAAACCAATCTTCACCGGAAGGCGTGTCAACCCAAGCTCCCTGGTGTGGTCCGTTGATTTTTGTAGCACCTTGCTCAAGTACTACTTTCTCTTCGTAAGGCCCGTAAATATTTTTTGATCTCAACACCAATTGCCATCCTGTTGCCACTCCGCCTGCAGGAGCAAAAATGTAGTAATAGCCGTTTCTTTTATAAAATTTTGGGCCCTCAACGGTTGGATGTGCATCGTGGCCGTCAAAAATGTGAACGCCTTTATCCAAAACTTTGGTGCCTTCCGGATTCATTTTATTCACTGAAAGCAAACTTTTCACTCCTGCGCGGCTTCCTGCCCAACCGTGAACTAAATATGCATTTCCGCCATCATCCCAAAACGGGCATGAATCAATTAAGCCTTTTCCTTCCATCACCAAAACAGGCTTTTCCCAGGTTCCCAGCGGATCTTTAGTTTTCACCATATAAATTCCGAAATCGGGATCGCCCCAATAAATATAAAACTCACCTTTGTGGAATCGGATACTCGGCGCCCAGACTCCGTCGCCTCTTTTGGGAGTTGAAAAATGTTCGTGTGGAAGAACATCCGGGAATGCATAATTTACTAATTTCCAATTAACCATATCTTTTGAATGGAGAATAGGTAATCCCGGAGCCTCATTGAAACTTGAAGCGGTCATATAATAATCTTCACCGACACGAATGGCATCCGGATCAGAATAATCTGCATGCAAAATAGGATTTCTGTAATTTTTTCCCTGATCGGCTGTCCATACTTCGGAAACATAATTCTTTTCCTGTGCATTCAAATAATTTGATGCAATAGAAAAAACTGTGAGTGAAAGTATATTTAAAATATTTTTTGTCTTCATTAAATCAGATTCATTTATTTCGTTTTAGTAAATTTTTAACGCAAAGAGCGCAAAGATTTTTTTGCAAATAATGCTGTTGATTTTAAGTTCGCAAAGGCGTTCTACTTAGCAAAAGGTGAGTATTTTATCCTTTATTTTTCAAATTCTAAACTTGCCAAAATGAAAGGTCCTGTTCCTTTGGCGTCGTTGGAACGAATTTCTTCATTCACATAATATTCATACGAACCGTCTCTGTAAGGTTTTCCGCCTAAACCTGCAACGGCACAGCATTTATTTAAGTTTACAACTCCGTTTTCATCAACGGTAATTAGATTTTTAATGATTCCGTCGTATCCTTTTTTAGCAGCAGTTTTATAAGATGTTGGTAAATATCCTTTGTTTACAGACTTTATCATTGTGTAAACAAACATTGCTGAAGCAGTTGCTTCTTCGTAATTCCCTTTTTCTAATGGCTTGTCCAATACCTGGTACCAAAGTCCGCTTTTCTTGTCCTGAACTTTGATGATGGCATCGGTGTAAGATTTTATGTAAGAAATTATTCTTGCCCTTCCCGGATGATCTTTAGGTAAATAATCCAAAACATCCACCATAGCCATTCCATACCAACCCATCGCCCTTCCCCAGAAATTCGGGGAAAGTCCGGTTTCTTTATTTGCCCAGGCCTGTTCTTTGCTTTCATCCCAGGCATGATACAACAAGCCCGTTTTTTTGTCTAAAAGATTTTTTTGAACCGAATCAAACTGAAATACAATATCATCATACGCTTTTGTAGCTTCTGCACCTTTTACAAAATCTTTGGTGTAATGCGTGTAGAACGGCATTCCCATGTAGAGGCCATCCAGCCACACCTGGTACGGATATATTTTTTTATGCCAGAAAGACCCTTCTTTAGTTCTTGGCTGCCCGTCAATTTGTAAACGAAGAGTTTGAAGAGCTTTCAGGTATTTTTCTTTTTTCTCTTTTTCGTAAAGATAGAGAAGAACATTGCCACTATTCAGAAGGTCGATATTGTACTTCTCCATGTCGTAAGTAAGGATTGTACCGTTTTCTTTGATTAGTTTTTCTCCGAAGTCGCTGATGTAATCGTAGTATTCTTTTTTACCGGTTTTTGCGTACAGTTGTTCAGCGGCATCCAATACAATCGCTGATGGATAAGTCCATTTGGGACTTTTGCTGAAATCAAGCATCCAGGATTCCGGGAAACGGTGCATTTCGGAAAGCATCATTCTTTCAGACCATTTCAGATTGGCAGGAACAATTTTTCCGGATTTTGAAGTTTCTGTTGCTGATTTTGAAGTGGTTGCAGGTTTTGTTTGCGCGCAGGCCAAAAACATTCCTGAACCTAAAGCTGCAAATGCCAATAATTTTATGTTTTGATTAATGAAATTCATTTTTTTAACTTTAAAGTTGATTTTATATAAAATATCCAGTTCTTATCTAAATTTTGCTATTTGATTTTTCATTGAATGTAATCGAGAATTTCATGGTTATTAGTTTTGTTTTTCAGTTATTATGGTAACAAGATCATTAAAATAAACTTCAATATTGTCGTAGTTTTCATCTAAATCTCTTCCGTTGGCATTGCCAATTTTTGGATTTAATTGATGCTTAATTTCCCATTCATCGGGCATTCCGTCGCTATCTGAATCGGGTAGAGGTTTGCCTGTTTTTAAATCTGGAAATCCACCAACATCATTTTGTGAATCAATGATTCCGTTGGTACTTCCTTTTGTTCCTTTATAGGTAAAACTTCCGTTTTTGACATCTTTCAATACATGGAGATCAATAGTATCTCTCACTAAACTTGCTCCCCCGATCTGTAAAATTTTCTCATATGCTTCTTTCGCAGAATGGGTTTTGACATTGCTCTGAATATCATGGGGCTGATTGATTTTTATAGAGTTTTTATCTTTATCCGTCAAATGATAAGAAGATTTCATTTGATTGAAAACACCCTCGGTCCAGTTGTCTTTTGTAACTTCCGGATTTCCTTCCATGACATTTCCGTTGATGTAATATTTCCCCCAGATGTTGTACACTTCAGCTTCTGGTTTTTCATTTTTATCGATGGCAACAATCCGTTGTTTTGTAGTGGTTGCGGGGCCGGGCTTGTAGTAATTATTAACGATATTTACGTTCATTGCTTCGCCTCCGTAAACATTATTATGCCCCCAGTTATAGATGATATTATTTCTGAAATCCGTAAGGTCGGTCAATGCAAATTTACTTCCTGCATATTCTCCCAATCTCGGATTTCTGCTGTCGTGGTGTACGTAGATATTATGATGAAAAGAGGCAAATTTTCCGCCCGCGATTCCGCCATATCCGTGAGCTCCTTTCTGATGGGCTGAATTTCTCAGACTTTCTGCAATTATACACCATTGAAGCGTGGTATTTTCGTTCGCATAAATGGAAACCGTTTCGTCCGTAGACCAGCTCATCGAACAATGATCGACCATCAGATTTTTGATAAATCTTGCGCCCAAAGCATCGCCCTGATATTTTTTCTGATCCCCCATTCTGAACCTCATGTAGCGGATGATTACGTTGTCTGCTGCAACAAAAGTTTCGTAATTGGCAACCGTTATTCCGTCTCCGGGAGCGGTTTGTCCGGCAATGGTGACGTTGCCTTCTTTTATCCTTAACGGTGATTCTAAGTAAATCGTTCCACCGGTTTTAAAAATAATATATCTCGGTCCTTTCTGATTTAAAGCATATCTTAAAGTACCTTCGGAACCGTCATCGCCTAATTTTGTCACGAAATAAACCTTTCCGCCACGACCGCCTGTTGTAAATCTTCCGAAGCCTTCAGCACCGGGAAAACTTAAACCGTTTTGAGCTTCAACAAAAGTCAAACTTCCGCATAAAATTCCTATCGTCATTATTTTTGTGAAGTGTTTCTTCATGATTGAAAATTCTTTAGCGTTTTTGCTGTTTTGATTTAAATTATTTTAAACTCTTTTTCAGATTCCAGTTGTCGCTTCCTTTAAGGATATTTTGTGTGGTATACTTTTTACTTTCTTCTTTATTTAATTGATGCGACCATGACACTCTTTTTACAGTATTAGCGCCTGTTCCTTTTGAATTAAATTCCCCATAAAAAGTTGTCTTTTCAGCATCCGGTTTGCTCCAATTGTGCCATCCTTCGGGTTTTATATTTGAATTCATTTCGCAATCGATGTACACTGTCTTTGCAAAAGGCCTCCAGGGTCTTCCTAAATAGACTGAATTTTCTTTCGCATTTCCAATGATTTTTGAATTGATAAAGACAAAGCCAAATTCGCTTTCCTGTGGGGTAGAGGCGGCTGTGATGTAGCTTGCGCTTTCTTTAGAATAGACCGTGCAGTTTTCAAAAACAGCGGTTCCGGCTCCGAAAATATAATCGGTTGTACCTTCGATATAGCAGTTTTTAAAGTAATTTCTTGAAGGTTTTGTCTTATCCTGTAAATCCTGAACACCTTTTAAATATAAAGTATCCTGATTTCCTAAGAATCTGCAGTTTTCAAAGACAATTCTGTCGCCTGAAGTTAACACGGCAACGGCTTGTCCTACTTTTCCTGAACTGTTTTCAAACGTAATATTTTTTGCTGTAAAGTCATTTGAATAAATAAAAATCGTTGAAGAACCTGTTGTGCCGATATCTTTTCCTTCCGGGTTCTTTTTTGATGCAAAATCATCGTAAGTAATGATTGTATTTTCAGGATTTTCTCCTTCTATAAAAATGGCTCCTTTTGTTTCGGGAACGGTGATTTTTTCTTTGTAAACTCCGGCTTTAATCAAAATTTTTGTTCTTGTTACAGAACCATTTTCAACGGCATCGATGGCCTGTTGTACTGTGGTAAAGCTGCCTTTTCCGTCTTTTGAAACCACGATTATTTTATCTTTGGTTTTAAAAGAAAGAAGACTTAACAATACAATCGAAAAAATTGAAAATATTTTAAAATTTTTAATAAAAGTAGAAGTTTTCATTAAATAAATTTTGAGTTAAAATACAGACTTCTCTTTGTGGGAGGAAGCCTGTATTTCTTTGATATGAATTTGAAACTTTTATCTAATATCCGTAATCTTGTGTAAGATTGTAATTGGAATTAATCACATCTAATGCTATTGGAAGCAATTCTTTTCTGTTTGGCTGAAAATAATAGGCATAGCTTTTCACAGGATCGCCACTGATATACGGCTGTGTCATGGCCAGCCTCCAGTTTACTTTTGTGTATCCGGAAGGTGTTGCCACACTTTGATTAGGGCTATAGAAAACATCATCCTTTGTAACCCCATTGGCTGTATAAAAGTCGATATCCAATACATTCTGCTGGGCTGTTTTTGTAGGCGTGTAAGCTACTTTTTTATAGAAAATATACTCAGGAACATGGGCATAAGCTCCTGTACCGGTCATAAACTGTGTAAGTTTCTGTCTCGTTTCGTTAATCTTAGTTTCTAACAAATTCCAACGGATCAGGTCATATTTTCTAAGTCCTTCTCCACCAAATTCCAACTGTCTTTCTTTAACAATAAAATTGAAGAATTCGTTTTTAGTCGTTGGGATTGTTCCCACCTGACCCAAATTACCGGCATAAGCTCTCTGTCTGACAGCTAAAACAGCACTGATTGCATCTTGTGACGGCCCGCTGTGAAGTTCGTTATCTGCTTCTGCAAACATTAATAAAATATCAGAATATCTTAATAACGGCCAGTCAATCCCCAAATTTTGAGAGGTACCAGTAATAGACGTCCACGACTTTCTGAACTTACCGTCATTCCAGTTGATTGCTGTCTGAAGCTCCTGCTGTTTTGTAGTATTTACTCTGAAGATGGCGATATTAACGTCTCTTCTTACATCATATTTTGTAAATTCATAGAAATAAACGGGGATTGCATTGATTCCTCCTGAAGATTTCCAATCTGTATCATCGTGTCGTACACCGTTGTAGTAACCAATTTTACTGTCTGTTCTTGAGTTTCCTCCGAATGCTCCTATAGCATATATTATCTCATTTGTCGCATCCTGACTGTTGGTATGCAAAGATCTGAACATTCCTTCATAACTTGGGTTAAGCTGGTGCTGCCCGGAGTTGATGATATCTTTACACTCATCATATGCAATCTGATAATATTTTTGCGGATTGGACCCCTGCATCATTTGTTGTGGGTTTCTTCTCAACGAATATCCTGCTCTTGCCAAAGCTATTCTTGCTCTCAAACCTTTTACGGCTGCTTTTGAAATTCTTTGCGAGGTGGTATTTCCTTCTGATTTCCAGGGAACAAAATTTTCTGCTTTTAATAGATCATCAAGAATTTTATCATAAATTATATCCCTGTCTGTTTTTGCCAGATACAGATTAGGAAGATCAGCAGATGGAACTTCATGAAATGGTACATCTCCCCAGTTTTTTATAAGGTCATGATAAAAGTGAGCTCTTAACGTTAAAGCTTCACCCAGATATCTGTCCATTAATTTTTTATCAGCCTCTGAACCTGTTTGATATACAGGAGAAAGCGGAATATTTTTAATAACTAGATTAGCTCTTTCAATACCGGCATATGTATCTAAAAAAGGTCTTAAAAGCTCAGTATTTGTGGGAATAGCCCCGAAGCAGCTTACCCCTCTTCTGTCATTGGCATTATAATCACCTGAAGTTCTTAAATCATCACCGGATTGCGCTAAAATAAGGTTCATTCTCTGGCCATAGGTGTTATCACCCATCGTACTGTTGTACACACCAACTAATGCTGAGAATGTATCTGAAACAGAATCAAATTGCTGTTTTTCTGCGGTATTGGATAAACTTTCTACTTCCAGATAATCTTCACATGAAGCTGCGGACAGTAATCCTGCAACGGAAAATAGAATTGTTAAAAATTTATTTTTATTCATAATATTAGGTTTAAAAAGTGATATCAACTCCCGATAATATAAATCTGCTACGTGGATAAGCTGCATAATCAACACCAGGTGTTAACGGATTTCTTCTCGTGTTTGCTTCAGGATCGTACCCGGAATATCCGGTGATGGTAAATACATTGTTCATTGTAAAATACAATCTGAAATTCGAAAGACCCAGCTGCTTAGTGAAATCTTTTCCAAGGGAATACCCGAGAGTTACGTTGTTTAGTCTTAGGAAAGATCCGTCTTCAATTGCATAAGAGTGCAGGAAGTAGGCGCCTGCAGGAGGAGTCCACATGGTTGTATTGGCATTCAGTGCAGCCAATGCAGTGGGATCATTCACTTTTATACCCGCATCATCGAACCATCTCCATCTGTCGGCAACTTCTGCCAGCATATTATTGTCTTTGTAAAGATATTGCGTAGAATATTCTATTTTATTGGCATTATAAACTTTATTTCCTACAGAGAAATTAAACATTAAGCTCATATCCCAGTTTTTGTAACGGAAAGTCTGGTTGAATCCGCCATAGAATTTAGGTTGGGCATTACCCAGATCTGTCATATCCTGATTATCAATAATGCCATCATTGTTAAGGTCCTGAAGCTTAAGATCTCCCGGCTGTATAGGTTTAGCTCCGTTTGCCGCAGCAGAAGCATTGGGAACACCTGCTTTTAATGTATATACTTGTGTTGTAGAATTGTAATCGAATTCACTTATTTCATATCTACCTGCCGTTACATATCCCCAATAGGTACCTACCGGCTTGCCAACCTGTACCAAGAAATCATTCAGGTTATTCTGCCAACCGGAAGGATAGTAGTAAAAATTAGCACTTGCAGAAGCGTTATTTCCCAAGCTTTTGATTGTATTTTTATTGGACGAAATATTGGCGTCAATTTTCCATGTGAAGTTTTCTTTATTAATGACAGTACCCCCTACAGAGAATTCAATACCTTTATTGGTAGTGCTTCCGGAGTTTTGATATTGATATTCAGAACCTGTAGTCTGGGGAATTTTTGCCAAAAGCAAAAGATCTTTCGTATCCGTCTGATAAACATCAAGAGTACCATATATTCTTCCATTAAATAACCCGAAGTCCAAACCTGCATTTTTGGAAGTTGCAGTTTCCCATTTCACGTTTTTATTAGCCATGATGTTACCTGTCGTAGCTCCTGGGGTTACGTTGGTTCCGAAGGCATATCCGTAATCTGATGATGTAATGAAGAATGTATCATATAAAAAAGATCCAATCCTGTTGTTTCCGGATAAACCGTATCCTACACGAAGTTTTAATTCACTGACGGTTTTGCTGTCTTTTAAGAAATTTTCTTCAGTAATTTTCCATGCTGCAGAAGCTGCAGGAAAATATCCCCATCTGTTTCCCGGACCGAATACACTGGATCCATCTGCTCTCATGGAAGCGGTAAGGATGTATTTGTTATTGAAAATATAGTTGGCTCTTCCAAAGAAAGATGCTAATCTGTCCGGAACTCTTCCAGCTTTTGGAGCGTCCTGCATCAGCCCGTTGGGTGGTGATGCCGACTGAATATTGGCAAATGCTTCCTCTGCGCTTATTGATTTTGGAAACCATTTGATATTCATAGCTAATGTTTCTCCATCAGTTTTTACGATTTCCTGTCCGGCCAATAAGTCTAATTTATGCCTTCCGAATGTCTTTCTGAAATTTAATGTATTGGTATTGGTAATTCTTCTTGTCTGTGTTTTGCTCAGGAATACCACGGGCTGATCATTATTCTGCCTTGCAAGGCTGGTTACCGTACCCGAAAACTGATTGACAAATTCATCTCGCTGTACATATCCTATAACACTTCTGAACGTGAAATCTTTATTAATTTTATATTCTAAAGTTCCGTTAAGCATCAGGTCATTTCTGCCGTTTTCCTTAACTTCACTATTGGCCAGTAAAACAGGATTTACAAGGTTGGTCTGATCTGCAAATAGAGGATCAAACTCATCAACATTCACTGTTGAACCTCCTTCAAATGGCTGATACCTTACGGCATTTCTTAACCGGTTGGTTCCCTGTGAGCCTGTAGAGGATGTCCCGGCCCCAAAAATGGTTTGTCTGCTGTATCTGGCATTTAAAGTAAGGCTTAATTTTTTTGAAATATCATAGTCATATTTGAAATTAGCCATATTTCTTTTAAATCCGGAACCAATCATAATTCCGTCTTCCTGTACATTATTTAAAGATAATGAGAAAGATGATTTCTCAGTTCCTCCCGTAAGAGAAAGATTGTGGGTAAAGTTGAATGCTTCTCTGCCGAACACTTCATCCTGCCAGTCTCTTTTCTTGATATCTCTATATTTCCCTAAATCTTTGTAAGTTCCATATCTTGTTTTAAAAGCATCAATATCTGTCTGTATACCACCTTTGTTATATAGCTCGTACTGATACAGCACATATTGATACGGATCTAAAACATCAATTGTATTCTGTATTGATCTTACTCCTAAAAATCCATTATAATTAATGGATGTTTTAGCCTTTTTACGGCCTCCTTTTGTAGAAATAAGAACTACACCATTAGCTCCTCTGGCACCGTAGATACTGGTAGATGAAGCATCCTTTAAAACTTCAATAGATTCGATCTCCTTGGGTGATAAAATGGATAGTGCATTATCCATCTGAACACCGTCTACGATATAAAGAGGGGCATTACTCCCGGTAATTGAGTTACCTCCTCTGATGACAATATCTACGTCCGCTCCGGGGGAGCCTTCACTTAACGAAACCTGAACTCCGGCCATCCTTCCCTGGATTGCTTCTGCGGCATTATTGGAAGGCATATCTTTTATGGCTTCTGCTTTTACAGAAGAAACAGCATTGGTAACATCCTTTTTAGAAACCTTAGTATAACCTACCAATACCACCTCTTCGATATTGGTTCCTTTATCCTTTTGCGTCTCCTTTTCTTGAGCCATGGCCAGGACAGGTAGTAAAAAGAAGGAAAGATATAACCACTTTATTGATTGTACTCTTTTATCCATTTTTGTATCCTTATAATTTTAATTTTTTGGTTGAAAGTTTTTTTCAATCGTTTTTGTTTTGTGGATTTGTAAGTATTCTACTGATTTTTTAGTGGTACCTATTTTTCTGAAAAGTTTACGCACTTTAGAGTGCAATCGATTGCGTAAATTTTCAGAATAAATATTCTTGGCTTCTAAACTAATATTATTTTTCAATACGCAAAGAAAAAAATATTATTTTTTCATTAATTTGATGTTCTTAGGATGGTGGAAGTTGTAAAATGCTTGGTGCAGTTATTTATATAAGATACTGTAAATTAATAATTTGTTAATTTAAATACTACCACAAATAGTTTTATAGAAAAATCAGTTTCCTTTATTATTTATTAATTTAAAACTTAAAATTTGCTTAAAATTTATCCGTTTTTGCTCTTGAAAATTTCCCAAAAATGATACTGAGGATTAATCTTTTTACAATTTTCCTGACTTTTGTCATCTTTTTAGAGTTCAAATTTTAATAAAATTTTATACTTGATACTAATTATTCTTATTATGTACAATATATATAGCAGTTTTAATATATTATTATCAAATCAGTATCTTTATTTCTTTGATTTTATTTGGCATGATTTTATATTCAACCGTGATTTAAGCATTGATTTTGGTTAAAGCTATCTTCATATTCCTTTAAATAATTTCATCTTTTATACATTATTTTAAAAAATATTTGTCTGTAAATCAGTTATTTATTAATTTAAATTAATTTTTTGTTAACTAATTAAAGAATAATTATATATTTAACGACAAGTATTTCTACAAATTTTAGTGTAATTTTATGCAATCGATTACGCAATGTTTAACAGGTTTTGATAAAACCGCAAAAGAAAAAGTATAAAAATCAAGCAGTATGACACAGTCAGAATTTCGTTACGCCCATCATCCTGAAGATGCAAAAAAGTATACCACTGAAGATCTTAGGAGGGAGTTTCTAATCAATGATTTATTTAATGAAGATAAGATAAAATTAGTCTATTCTATGTACGACAGGCTTATTGTAGGGGGTATTATGCCTTCAGCAAAAGCTTTAAAACTGGAACCTACAGACGATTTGAAAGCCGAGAATTTCCTTGACAGGAGAGAATTGGGAATCATCAACGTCGGCGGTGCAGGGAAGGTAACGGTAGATGGTGAAGTATATGAGCTTGCCAACAAAGAGGCTTTATATATCGGTAAAGGAGCAAAAGAAGTAATTTTTGAAAAATTGGGTGACGCACAGCCTTATTTTTACATCAATTCAGCTCCGGCACATCACACGTATCCGACAAAAAAGATTACGAAAAACGAAGCCGAAATCGTAGAATTAGGAGAAGAAAAATATGCCAACAAGCGTA
Source organism: Chryseobacterium sp. NFX27 (assembly GCF_049887855.1). NCBI lineage: Bacteria > Pseudomonadati > Bacteroidota > Flavobacteriia > Flavobacteriales > Weeksellaceae > Chryseobacterium > Chryseobacterium sp. NFX27. The sequence continues at coordinate 50,288 of NZ_JAGEKK010000012.1, forward strand.
CGATCAACAAACTGATTGTCAATTCTGTGCTTGAAACGTGTCAATTACAAATGGGAATGACGGAACTTCATCCCGGAAGTGTTTGGAATACCATGCCTTCGCATACCCACACCAGAAGAATGGAAGCTTATTTCTATTTTGATCTGGAAGAAGGGCAGACGATCAGCCATTTTTTAGGGCAGCCTCAGGAAACACGTCATATTTTTATACAAAACCGTGAAGCCGTGCTGTCTCCGGAATGGTCAATTCACTCAGGAGTCGGGACTTCCAATTATACTTTTATCTGGGGTATGGCCGGAGAAAATATGGATTACGGAGATATGGACGGAATCAAAACTAACGAACTAAAGTAATTTTTCTAATGAATTTATTTGATTTATCCGGTAAAGTAGCCGTTGTTACAGGCGGTACTCACGGATTAGGAATGGCAATGGCAGAAGGCCTTGCCGCCGCAGGTGCTGAACTGGCGATTACAAGCACGACACCGTCAAAATTAGAAGAGGCTTTAAGCTATTACCACGGAAAAGGATACAAAGCAACCGGTTATCTTTTTGACGTGACGGACGAACTGGAAGCCGCTCAGAAAGTAGCTTTAATGGAAGCCACTCATGGAAAAATAGACATCCTTGTCAACAACGCAGGAATCATCAAACGTGTTCCGGCGATTGAAATGGAAGTTGAAGACTTTAGAAAAGTAATCGATGTAGATCTTACAGGACCTTTTATCATGTCGAAATTAATCGGCAAACATATGATCAAAAGAAGATCCGGAAAGATCATCAATATCTGCTCAATGATGAGTGAGCTGGGGCGTGACAATGTAGTAGCGTATGCTTCTGCAAAAGGCGGTCTGAAAATGCTTACCAAAAATCTGGCAACAGAATGGGCAAAACATAATATTCAGGTGAACGGAATCGGTCCAGGATATTTTGCAACTTCTCAAACAGAACCGATTCGAGTGGATGGACATCCTTTCAACGATTTTATCATCAGCAGAACTCCGGAAGGAAGATGGGGAAATCCCGAAGATCTTGCCGGAACAGCTATTTTCCTGGCTTCGGATGCAAGCAGATTTATCAACGGACAGATTATTTACGTTGACGGGGGAATTTTAGCGACTATCGGAAAACCTGCTAATGAATAACAACAGAATTAGATTAGAATGAAACCTTTTATTACAGATAATTTTTTACTACAAAATAAATACGCTGAAGAATTATACTTCAGATACGCGGAAAAACAACCCATTATTGATTATCATAATCATTTGATTCCCAAAGATATTGCTGAAGACACCGTTTTCGAAAATATCTCAAAGGTTTGGATTGCAGGCGATCATTACAAATGGAGAGCGATGCGTACAATGGGCGTGAACGAAAAATTCATCACGGGAGATTCTTCAGACAAAGAAAAATTTGAAGCTTGGGCAAAAACCGTCCCTTATACATTGAGAAATCCTTTGTATCACTGGACACATTTGGAATTAAAAAGATATTTCGGAATCGATGAATTGTTAAATGAAAGCAACGCATCAGAAATTTACGAAAACATCACCGCTCAGCTTCAGACGCCTGAAAAATCGACAAGAGGTTTATTGAAAATGATGAATGTAGAATCTCTGTGCACAACAGAAGATCCTACAGATATTTTGAATTATCATCAGGATTTGGCAAAAAGTGATTTCAGCATTAAAGTAAGCACCGCTTTCCGTCCTGATAAAGCAATTTTAATTGAAAATCACAACTTTGCAGATTATATTTCAAAACTGGGCGAATCGGCCGGAATTGAAATTAATTCTTACCAGACATTGTGTGATGCTTTATTGAAAAGAATTGAATATTTCCACGAAAACGGATGCAGACTCTGTGATCACGGATTGAACAATATTTCCTTTGAAGATGCTACAGAAGCGGAGGTTAATGCTATTTTCAATGATAAAATTTCAGGGAAAGTGATTGCTGAAAAGCAGGTTAACCAATTCAAAACAGCCGTTTTATTATTCTTGGGCGAAACCTATCACAAATTTGGCTGGGTTCAGCAGTTCCACCTGGGAGCGTTGAGAAATAATAACGAAAGAATGCACAGAATTCTTGGTCCGGACACGGGTTGGGATTCTATCGGTGACTTTGTTCAGGCTGAAACTCTGTCCAAATTCTTAAATACACTGGACGGAAAAGATAAGTTAACAAAAACCATTTTATATAACTTAAATCCTGCCGATAATGAGATTTTCGCGACAATGATCGGGAATTTCAATGATGGCAGCATCAAAGGAAAAGTACAGTTCGGTTCAGGATGGTGGTTCCTTGACCAAAAAGACGGAATGATCAAGCAGATGAATGCTCTTTCAAACATGGGATTAATCAGCTGTTTCGTCGGAATGTTAACGGATTCCAGAAGTTTCCTTTCTTATCCGAGACACGAATATTTCAGAAGAGTATTGTGTAATCTTTTCGGTGAAGAAATGAAAAATGGTGAATTACCTGATGATATTGAGTTGATTGGGGATACAATTTCAAATATTTGTTACCATAATGCTAAAAATTATTTTGATTTTTAAATTTCAAATTAAATAAAACTCAAGCAGACTTAGCTGATTACACGGATCTTTTTAACATAATCATCTGCAAAATTTGCTAGATCTGCGATAGATAAAAATAAAATTTTAAACCATTAAGGAAATTTAAAAGATTAAGTTGAATTAAGAAAAATCAAATTGATTTAAATATCTTAAGGCAAAGCCAACCTTAACTTTTCTAAACTCCTTAAATAAATCTTAATGGTTAAAAAAATAATATCTGTAATTCAAACGCCTTTGCGAACTTAAAAACAGTTAGTAGTAAAAAAAACTTTGCGCACTTTGCGTTAAATAAAAGCAGATCTTTTAAAACTTAAATGATCATTAATTAAAACAATGAGTAACAAAATAGTCACATTCGGAGAAGTCATCATGCGATTGTCGCCACCTGGGAACAGAACCATGAAGCAAAGCCACGAAATGGAATTTTTTTTCGGCGGAACAGAGCTTAATGTAGCTTCTTCATTGGCAACACTGGGTTGTGACGTGAAACATATCAGCAGTGTTTCTGATGATTTTGTGGGTGAATCTGCGGTTTCTTTTATCAAAAGTTTCGGGATCGATACGACTTTCATCAACAAAAATGAACATCCTTTAGGCTTATATTTTTTAGAAGTTGGTTCGTCCGTTCGCGCAAGCAGAATTGCTTATAACAGACTGAACGGCTCCTTCGCTAATATCAAATCTGAACAAATCGATTGGAAGAAAGCTCTTGAAGGCTGCAAATATTTCCATTGGACAGGAATCAGTCCGGGAATTTCAGAACCGGCTTATAAAAGTTTAAAAGAAGGATTACAAACAGCCCGTGAAATGGGAATCGAAATTACAACCGATCCTGCTTACCGCTCAAACCTTTGGAAATACGGTAAAAACGGGAACGAAGTTTTAAAGGAACTGGTTTCATATTCAACAATTTTCATCGGTGGAGTAAATGAAATTAATGAAATTCTGGAAGCTCAGTTTTCATCAGATAAAGAAGGTTTCATCGAAGCCTGCAAAGAATTAAAGCAGCAGATTCCTTCTATTCATAAGATTTTCGACAAAATAAGAATCGGCGTTACGGCAAGTTCTCAGCAAACGCAGGGAAGAGCTTTGATTGAAGACCATTATTTTGAAACCGGGCTTTTGGAAGTAAATCCTGTAGTCGACAGAATCGGAACGGGTGATGCTTTTGCAGCAGGTTTGATTTATGGCTTAATTAATTTCGATGACGAAAAAGCATTGAAATTTGCCAATGCAGCCTGTGCCATAAAACATACCATTGTAGGTGACATCAATTACTGTAGTGCAGAAGATATTCTGGAAGTAATGAACGGAAATTCAGGAGGAAGAATAAAAAGATAGATGGCTTTTAGCAACTTGCTTATAGCTAAACTGGAACATTGTGGACTTGGCTTGAGTGAAATCGAAGATTCGGCGTAGTCAAACGCCTTTGTGAACTTAAAATATGCAGCAAGTTTTAAAAAGAAAACCTTTGCGCCCTTTGCGTTAAAAATGAAGATAAAAGTCTTGAAGGTACAGCATACTAAAGGATGGATTTAATTCCATCAAAGGTTATTTTTAAACAAATAATTAACTAAAATGACAAAAATTCAATTAGTTACAAATACCATCATCAATCAGGGAGTTTTACCTCTGTACTATAATGCTGATGAAACGGTAACTTTAGAAATACTGAGATCACTTTACAAAGCCGGAATCCGCGCTGTAGAATACACAAGCCGAGGCGAAGCAGCGTTGAATAATTTTACAAAAATGGTAGAAATCCGTAACGCAGAAATGCCGGAAATGCTGTTGGGAATAGGAACAATAAAGAATGTACAGCAAGCTGAAGAATATGATAAAGCAGGTGCAGATTTCTTTATCAGTCCCGGTTTTGTGGCAGAAGTTGCAGAGTTTTTAATTCCAAAAGATTTGTTGTACAGTCCGGGTTGTATGACTCCGACAGAAATTATCGAAGCCGAAAGCGCAGGAGTAACTTTCATTAAATTATTTCCCGGGAACGTTTTAGGAACCGGATTTATGAGTGCGGTCAAAGATGTTTTTCCGAACCTGAAATTTATGCCGACTGGTGGTGTTGATACGACAAAAGAAAGTATTGCGAGTTGGTTTAAAGCCGGTGTTTCTGCCGTGGGAATGGGAAGCAAATTGGTAAGTAAAGAATTAATGCTTGCTAAAGACTATACAACAATAGAAAATGAAACTAAAAAAGTATTGGAAATTATTCAGTCTTTAAAATAATAATAATGATTAAAAAAGCTGGAAACACTTTGTGATCTTAGCTGAGTATAAACTGAAGGTTTACGAACGTAGTTCAGCCTTTGCGAACTTAAAATATATATCAGGTTTTAAAACCAAAATCTTTGTGTTCTTTGCGTTAAAAACAAGCATCATTATTTAAAATATTCAACAAAAAATAACTAATTCTAAAAAATTAATATGAGCTCAGTTAAGCCTCTTAAACCGAGTACATTCAGATGGACGATATGCTTTTTGCTGTTCATTGCCACGACCATCAATTATATGGATCGTCAGGTGTTGTCATTGACTTGGAAAGATTTCATCGCCCCCGAATTTCACTGGAACAATAACGATTACGGAAATATCACGGCATTATTTTCTATTTTTTATGCGGTAAGTATGCTTTTCGCAGGGAAATTTGTGGATTGGATGGATACTAAAAAAGGTTTTCTTTGGGCGATCGCCATTTGGTCTGTTGGTGCGGTATTACATGCTTTTTGCGGAATTGCAACTGCAGGTGTTTTAACGGGAAACTGGCTGGTAGGTTTTGTAGAATCTAAAGAAATCATCAGTCGGGTTGATAATGTTGGCTCAATCATCAGTACGAGTGTCACATTATTTATTTTCGCGCGTTTCGTTTTGGCGGTCGGTGAAGCAGGAAATTTCCCGGCAGCGATTAAAACGACGGCAGAATATTTCCCAAAAAAAGACCGGGCTTTAGCAACAAGTATTTTTAATGCAGGAGCCACGGTTGGAGCTTTGGCAGCACCGATTACCATTCCTTTTATTGCAAAATCAATGGGCTGGGAATGGGCATTTATTATCATCGGAGCATTGGGATTTGTATGGATGGGACTTTGGGTTTTCTACTATAAAAAACCTCATGAGCATCATAAAGTTAACGAACATGAATTAACGTATATTCAACAGGATCAGGATGATCTGCCCAATGAAGATGCAAGTATTCCGGAGAAGAAATTTACTTTCAGAGAATGTTTCAGCTACAGACAAACCTGGGCTTTTGCGTTCGGAAAATTCATGACAGACGGGATTTGGTGGTTCTTTTTATTCTGGACACCGGCTTATTTAAGCTCAGTTTACAAAATGGATTCCACGCAAAGTGCATTACCATTATTCGTCCTTTATATGATTACTTTATTGTCGATTATCGGCGGATGGCTTCCAAAATATTTCGTTGAAAAAAAAGGAATGAACGCCTATACAGGAAGAATGAAAGCCATGTTGATTTTTGCATTTTTCCCTTTACTGGCACTTTTAGCACAGCCTTTAGGATCGGTTACCTATTGGATTCCGGTATTGATTATCGGAATTGCAGGAGCAGCACACCAGGCCTGGTCGGCAAATATTTTCTCGACGGTTGGCGATATGTTTCCTAAAAAAGCGATTGCAACCATCACAGGAATTGGCGGAATGGCAGGGGGAATCGGATCATTTTTAATCAATAAATCTTCTGGTGTATTGTTTGATCATGCTCATAAAGCATGGACGACCGTTGACGGAATTCCTTTATTGGAAAAATATCCGCAATATATCAACCAACGTTTGCCGGAAGGTTTTTTTGAACAATTAGAAAAATCAGGAGCCCTAATTTCAGACGGGATTGATAAAGGTTATATGATCATTTTTTCAATCTGTGCAGTGGCCTATTTAATTGCATGGACCGTAATGAAAGCACTGGTTCCAAAATATAAAGTGATAAGTAAATAATTTGAAGCATTAAGGTTAAGTTGTTAAGAATGCTTAAGATTTACAAGCAAATTAACAAGACAGCTCAAGAAATTTATTTCTCTTAACCAATCTTAATCACTTAATAAATCTTAATGGTTTAAAAATAGGAAAAATTAAAACTGAACTTAAAAATCAACAGCAATAATTGCAAAAAATCTTTGCGCCCTTTGCGCTAAAAAAAATAAAATCATCGAGTTAAAAAGATGGAAAATCAGACAAAACAGAAATTAAATCGTGAATTAATTGATTCTCAGGAAAAACTTCCCATTAAAATTGTACAGTTTGGTGGCGGAAATTTCATGAGAGGATTCACAGATTATGTGATTGATAAATTAAATAAAGAAGCAGGATTTAATGCAGGAATCGTAAACGTACAGCCGACTCCGGGCGGTTCGGTTCACAAATTGGAAGAGCAGGATAATGTATACACGCTTTTCTCAAGAGGAATTAAAAAAGGAGAGATCATTGACACAAAACAGGTGATCTCGGCGATTCAAAAATCAATTAATCCTTATACAGATTACGATGAATTCCTGGCGTTGGCAAAAGAAGAAGAATTGGAATTTATCTTTTCCAATACAACAGAAACAGGAATTGCTTACGACGAATCTGAGAATAATTACGCTGGTCCGCATAAGAACTTTCCTGCGAAAGTAGCGGTCTTATTACACGAACGATTCAAACATTTCAATGGAGCAAAAGATAAAGGATTGAGAATTATTCCTTGTGAATTAATTGAAGATAATGCATTTGCTTTAAAAGAAATAATCTTAAAATATGCCCAACTTTGGAATTTAGATTCTAACTTTGTGCAATGGATTGAACATAGTAATTATTTCCACAATACATTGGTAGACAGAATTGTTCCGGGTTATCCGAAAGATGATGCAGAAACCTATGAAGATCAGCTGGATTATGAAGATCAGATGATGGTGGTTTCGGAAGTGTTTCTGCTTTTTGTGATTCAGGATTTAGCCAATTTAAAAGAAAGAATTCCTTTCGATAGAATCGACGAGCAGATTTTGGTTGTTGATGATATTCAGCCGTATCGTTTGAGAAAAGTAAGAATTTTGAATGGCGGTCATACATTAATGTTGGCTCCGGCTATTTTATCAGGAAAAGAAACGGTAAAAGAATCTATTGACGATCCGTTTTTAGGTAAGTTTTTAAGTGAAACGATATTCAATGAAGTGAACCCCACTTTAGGTTTAGATGAAAATGAATTAAAAGATTTTGCTGAAGAAGTTTTCGACCGGTTCAGAAATCCGTTTATCAAACATTATCAGGCAAGTATTGCACTGTATTTTGTATCTAAATTTAAAGTGAGAATTCTTCCGAGCCTGTTAAAATATGTTGAAATTAACCAAAAATTACCGCTTAATTTAACCTTTTCACTGGCAAGTTTAATCAGATTCTATCAGGGAAAATTTGGTGAAAAATTTCTGCCTTTAAATGACGAGGAAACAATAGTAAACAGATTCAAAGAAATCTGGGCAAACGAAGATTACGGGAAAGTCGCAGAATTGGCGTTAAGCGAAACCGCTTTCTGGGATACAGACCTTACAAAGGTTAATGGTTTGAAATCTGCAGTAGCAAAGGCATTATGGGAAATTGACCAGAATGATACCGAAACTGCATATCACAACTTTATACAATTTTATTCTTAAGAAATTATGCAAAAGAAAGTACTGAAAGTAAATCCCAAAGATAATGTAGCAGTGGCATTGGTTGATCTGACGCAGGGGGAAACTGTAACTTTGGGCGATCTTACGTATAACATGATAAAAGACACGAAGGCGAAACATAAATTCGTGACCGAAGATCTTGTGATGGGAGACGAGATCATTATGTACGGTGTTTTGGTGGGAAAAGCGAGTCAGCCGATCCAAAAAGGAGAGGTTATCACGACTGAAAACGTTAAGCACCAAAGCGCAAAAGTAGAAGGTAAAACTGAAACGACGGCTTGGACCGCTCCGAATGTTGATAAATGGAAAGATAAAACTTTCATGGGTTATCACCGTGAAGACGGGCAGGTCGGAACGGAAAATGTCTGGTTGTTTTTCCCGTTGGTTTTTTGTGAAAACAGAAATGTTGAGATTTTAAAAGATGTTTTTGAAAAAGAACTGCTGTTTGAAAAGGCAACAAAACATCAGCTTTTATTAAGATCGTTAATTAATAATTCTGAAACTGAAACTGTTGTTGAAGAAGAACAGGATTCCCGGATTTTTAAAAATATTGAAGTTAAATTTATTACGCATCAGGGCGGTTGTGGCGGTATTCGTCAGGACGCGGAAGCATTGGGAAGGTTATTGGCTGGTTATGTGAATAATCCAAACGTAGCCGGAGCAACGGTTTTGAGCTTGGGTTGTCAGAATTTGCAGGTTCAGATTTTTAAAGATGCGTTGGAAAAAATCAGTCCGGATAATAAAAAACCGATCATCGTTTACGAGCAGCAAAAATCGGGAACAGTTGATGAAATGCTGAATGGAATCATCAAAGATTCTTACGAAGCCATCAAAAAAGTCAATGAAATCGAAAGAAAACCGGCACCAATTTCAAAGTTAGTTTTAGGATTGGAATGTGGTGGTTCAGACGGTTTTTCAGGAATTTCCGCCAATCCGGTCTTAGGACAATTGTCAGATTTAATGGCAGGAATCGGTGGTTCAACCATCCTTTCAGAATTCCCCGAATTATGCGGAGTAGAGCAGGAATTGGTAAACCGATGCGTGAACGAAGAAGATGCCGAAAGATTTTTACAGTTAATGAAAGACTTTGAAGAATCAGTCGTTGCTGCAGGCTCAGGTTTTGATATGAATCCGTCACCGGGGAATATCAAAGACGGATTGATAACCGATGCCATGAAATCTGCAGGAGCCGCTAAAAAAGGTGGTTCATCTCCGATAAATGACGTTCTCGATTTTACAGAATATATCAAAGAACCGGGCTTAAATTTATTATGCACTCCCGGAAATGACGTGGAATGTACAACCGCTTTGGTCGGTTCCGGCTCAAACGTGGTTTTATTTACAACAGGTTTAGGAACTCCGACTGGAAATCCTGTTGTTCCTGTGGTGAAAATTTCGTCGAACACTTCTTTATCAGAAAGAATGCCCGATATCATTGATTTCAATACAGGAGACGTAATAACAGGCGAAAAAACAATTGACGAAAAAGCAGAAGAGCTTTTAGAATTTATCATCAAAGTCGCAAGCGGAGAGGTAAAAACAAAAGCCGCAATTTTGAATCAAAACGATTTTATTCCCTGGAGACGGGGAGTAAGCTTATAATTGTTTTAATTATAATAAAATATTAGGCTTGAAAATGCTTTCTACATGGTGTGGAAGGCATTTTCTTTTTTATGGAACAGAGTTGTTGGTAAAATGCAAAGGCGCAATATTATAAAATTCTTGCGCCTTAAAAATATTTAATATGATAAAATTGCGTAACTAACGTAAATAGAATATTCAAATGAAAATTCATAATATTTTCACGGGTATACACGAGTTGCAATCAATAGAGACGGGCTTTAGCCCGTTTTGAAAATAAAGAAAATCAATTGGCTTTAGCCAAAACTTAAAGATTTAAAGACATAGGAAAATGGAGCGTTAAGAAAATCCCACTGTTTGAAACGCGACACAAATTCAGAACCGAAGAACTTTTGTTTGACTACGTCGAATCTTCGATTTCAAGACAAAAGAAAAACTATCTCCTTTTCGACGACTTCCTGATATAAAGCTGCGGCGCCAACACCACTTTTTTCTCGATAGAAACACCAGAACCATTCTCTTTTACACTTTCAATAAAAACCTGTCCCGCCATTTTCCCCATGATAACGGGAGTCTGATCCACGGAACTCATCGGAAGCTCCATAAATTGAGTAAAAGGTTCATTTGAAAAACCAATAACCGCAACTTCTTCAGGGATTTTTATTTTACGTTTTTTCAGTTCCTGGCAGGCGCCCAATGCTGCAAAATCACTCGATGAAAATATCGCATCAGGAATCGATTTTCCGTCCCAAAGTTTTTTAACCGCGTCAATTCCTTCATCAATCGAACTTCCTGTGATGATGATATTATCTTCTTTAACCTGAAAATTATGGTCAATTAGTGCCTGTTTATAACCTTTAAGACGATTTTGATAAATCTCAAGATTAAGATCTCCTGCAAAATGACAAATATTTTTATATCCCTCAGTAATCAGGTGTTCCGTTGCCATATAACCCCCACGATAATCATCAATGGTCACCGTGCTGATTCCTGAAATGTCTTTTTTACGGTCAAAAAATATAATAGGAGTGTTGGTGGTGTCCAGAATATTCTGGATATGATCGGTAACAAGAGTCGTTTTGGAAACCGACATGAAAATTCCGTCAACCTGAGCGTTAAGCAAGGTATTTAAGTGTCTTTTCTCAATATTTATATCTTCATGACTCTGGCAGATAATCACATGATACCCATGTGGAGAAAGCTCTTCCTCAATTCCACGGATAACAGAGGAAAAGAAGTTGGTATTTACATAAGGAACGATGATTCCTACGTTTTTTGTTTCCCCGCTTTTAAGCGCTTTGGCAAGGTTATTTTGCTTGTAATTCATTTCTTTGGCGGTTTTCTTCACCAAATCTTTTGTTGCCTGACTTATTCTCGGATGATCATTAAGCGATCTGGAAACAGTAGCCACACTTACATTAAGTTTCTTTGAGATATCGTATATCGTGGCACTTTTTTTATTCATAAACGTTTTTTCTAGCTGTTTTTTTAACCAAAAATTAAGGTTAATTATTGACGTAAATTTAATCAAATTATGTCTATAAAACAGTAAATAATATGATTTTATACAAGAGTACGATTGATTAAAGTCATAATAAATCTGAAATGTATTGAATAGCTTAAACTTTTTTGATGCAGGGTGAAATTTGAGTAAAATAAAAGCCGGTCAGCATGAAAGAGCAGGATAGTATACGTTGCTAAAATGTATATTTTTATGAAAAATGAAATGAAAAAATAATTTTCTTTAAAGAATGAAAGTTATTTTACTGATTTTTGTGTTTTGTAAATAAAATATTCATAAAATCAGATCATACAGCAATATAATTATATCATGAAATTTCAAAACACATCCAGATTCATTTGGGCCCTATTGATTTTCGCTTTATGTTCAACAGGATTAAAAAGTCAGGATAAATTCCCTGATGGAACGACAATTCCAGAATGGTTTAAAAACAACAAACCTACGGATATCAATAAATTAGGAAAGAAATATATTCTTACGGATTTCGGAGTTGTGAACGACAGTACGGTCCTTCAGACCAAGTCGGTTCAGGCCGTGATCGATCAGGCTGCTAAGAATGGGGGAGGTGTAATCATAGTACCAAAAGGCACGTTTCTTATAAGTTCTGTTTTTTTTAAGCAGGGAACACATTTACATTTAGAAAAAGGAGCGGTTTTAAAAGGAAGCGATGATATCAATGATTTTCCGGTTGTAATGACAAGAATGGAAGGACAAACCGTAAAATATTTCCCCGCACTCGTAAATGCGGATGGATTGGATGGTTTTACCATTTCAGGAAAAGGAACGCTTAATGGAAACGGACTTCGATTCTGGAAATCATTCTGGAAAAGACGCGAATGGAATCCCAAATGCACAAATATGGATGAAATGAGACCCAGAATCATTTATATTTCAAATTCTAAAAATGTTCAGATTGAAGATATTACGGTAAAAAATTCACCCTTCTGGAGCACACATTATTACAAAAGTCACTTCGTAAAGCTTTTAAACTTAACAATTTTAGCTCCAAAAGAACCGGTAAAAGCACCCAGTACTGATGCAATTGACATTGATGCCTGTACCAATTTCTTAGTTAAAAATTGTTATATGTCTGTTAATGACGATGCAATTGCCTTGAAAGGCGGAAAAGGCCCAAAAGCCGATAAAGCTCCTGAAAATGGCGAAAATAGAAATATAATCATTGAAGACAATACTTTCGGATTCTGCCATTCTGCGCTCACTTGCGGAAGTGAATCGGTTCACAATTATAATATCATTTTCAGAAATTCCACAGTGAAAGATGCATCGAGGTTATTGCACTTGAAAATGCGTCCCGACACGCCTCAGCACTACGAATATATCACTCTGGATAATATCAGAGGAAACGTAAAAACCTTCTTGTATATAAAAGGCTGGAATCAGTTTTTTGATTTAAGAGGAGAAGAGAAGCCGAAAACCAGATTAGCAAATAATATTACCTTAAAAAATATTGACATCAGTTGTGAAACTGGCTTTAATATTGAGAAATCAGACTTGTACGAGTTAACGGATTTTACTTTTGATAACCTAAAGATAAAAGCTTTAAAACCTGAAGAGCAAAATTTAAAGATCATCAAAAATTTAAAGCAGACTAAAGTCAGTGTTACAAAAGTGGCTTCTTTAGCTCAATCATACAACAAAAAAGACGATTCCGACATTGCCGCAAAATGAGTTGTTTTTCTAAAATATTCGTTCTCTTTTGTTTATGCTCACAAGTAGTATATGCTCAATCTAAGGAAATTCAATTCCTGAGCGGGAAAGATGCTGAGCAGACAAAAGAATGGGATTTTTGGATTAATGGAGGACGGAAATCGGGAAGCTGGAACAAAATTTCTGTTCCTTCACAATGGGAACAGCAGGGATTTGGCTCTTACAATTACGGAAGAGATTATGTAACCTACGGGAGAAATTTTAAATTTAATGATGAAACAGGACTGTATAAACACAAATTCTTGATTCCGGACTCCTGGAAAGGAAGATCGATCAACATCGTTTTCGAAGGGTCAATGACCGACACCGAAGTCAAAATTAATGGAAAGCTTGCCGGAGCAATTCATCAGGGTGCTTTTTATGAATTTAAATATGATATTTCAGACAAATTAAATGTCGGAAAAGAAAATGTTCTCGAAGTAAAAGTCTCCAAAATGTCCGCAGACAAATCTGTAAACAATGCAGAACGTCTTGCTGATTATTGGGTTTTAGGAGGGATTTTCAGACCCGTTTACCTCGAAGCCATTCCAAAAGAAAATATTTCACTGACAGGCATTGATGCAAAAGCAGACGGGACTTTCCGTTCCAGTATTCTTTTAAAAGGAATTGAAAAAGTCAATAGTTTAAAAGTAGAATTATTTGATTCTAATAATATTCTGGTTGGTGAATCTCAAATTAAAATTGAAAAAGGAGATACAATAAAGCAAATTCAGTTTTCCGTTAAAAATCCTAAACTCTGGACCGCAGAAACCCCGAATTTATACAAAGCGAAATTCAGCTTAAAGAAAAACAGAAGAAATATCTTTCAAACTGAGGAAAAATTCGGTTTCCGGACCATTGAAATTAAAAAAGGCGACGGAATTTACATCAACGGAACCAAAATCAAAATGAAAGGCATCAACCGTCATGTTTGGTGGCCCGAAACAGGGCGTGCAGTCAGCAAAAGCATCGATTTGATGGATGTTCAGCTCATTAAAGAAATGAATATGAATGCGGTTCGCTGTTCGCATTATCCACCGAATAAGTCGTTTCTTCAGATTTGCGATTCGCTAGGTTTATATGTTTTGAATGAACTGGCGGGCTGGCAAAAAAAATACAGCACAGAAGTTGGCAAAAAGCTTGTCAGAGAAATGGTTACAAGAGATGTAAATCATCCTTCAGTTATTTTCTGGAGTAACGGAAATGAAGGCGGGCATAATTTTGATCTGGATGCAGAATTTGCAAAATATGACTTATCAAATCGTCCCGTAATCCACGCCCACCACAAACCTGGAAATGCTTTTAACGGGATTGACTGCAACCATTACGAAGATTATTACAGCACACAAAAAATCCTTGAAGGAGAAAATATTTATATGCCGACTGAATTTTTGCACGCACAGGACGACGGCGGTGGCGGAACTTCATTATCCGATTATTGGGAGCTTCACTGGAATTCCAAAAAAGGGGCAGGAGGTTTTCTCTGGGCTTTTGCGGATGAAGGCTTGGTGCGGACTGATTTCAATAATCAGATTGATGTGAATGCCATCAATGCTCCGGATGGAGTTTTGGGGCCGCATCGTGAAAAAGAGGGGAGTTTTTATGCCATCCGGGAAATTTACAGTCCTATAAAAATTGATTTAAAAATATTGCCGGATGATTTTAATGGAATCATTCCTGTTGAAAATCGATACCATTTTACCAATGTAAAAGATTGCCGGTTTGAATGGAAATTGGTTACATTCAAAACACCTTTTTCTTCCCAATCAGGATTTAATATTATTGAAAAAGGGGAAACAGAATCTCCGGATATAAAGCCAACTGAAAAAGGAAATATCAGTTTAAATCTTCCGGCACATTGGAAAAAAAGTGAAGCTTTGTTATTGACTGCTACCGATTCTTTCGGAAAACAAATATATACATGGACGTGGAAAATTTTGCCTAATGATGAAATTTCAAAACAATTTTCGAAATCATTAATCAAAGAATTTCCCGTTTCTGCTGCAGAAAATGATTCTTTAATTATTTTAAAATCAGATGAAAAAGAATTTTTAATCGGTAAAAAAGACGGTTTATTACAATCAGTCATTTTAGATAAAAAAGGCAAAAAAATGACCTTTAGAAACGGACCTGTTTTCGTGAATGGAAAAACAGAATTATTATCCATCAGATCTTTAACGGAAGGGAAAAATAAAGTCGTGGAAATATTATACAAAGATGGGAAAAAACTGGTTTGGAAACTCAATCCAAAAGGGATTTTAGAGCTGAATTATGAATATGCACTTTCAGGCGACTATCCATTTGCAGGCGTAAGTTTTGATTATCCCGAAAATTATGTCATTAGTGCAAAATGGCTGGGAAAAGGTCCTTATCATGTTTGGAAAAACAGAACCCAGGGACAGACTTATAATGTTTGGCAGAGTTTGAAAAATTCAGCCAGAACAGGTTCTTCACCTTGGATTTATCCTGAATTTAAAGGGTATTTTGATGATGTTTCATGGTTGCAACTGAATACAGCAGAAGGAAAAATTACTATTGGAACAAAGGAAGAAAAAATGTTTGTAAGACTTTTTGATTTCTACGGAATTTACGGTGCAGAAGGTTATCCAGAATTGCCGACAGGAAATATTTCATTTTTGGATGCAATTCCGCCTTTGGGAACTGTTTTGGCGTTTAATATTAACGATAAAACTGAATCTTTAGGCCCTGAAAGCGAAAAGAATCATCTGAACGGCAAGTTTAAAAGAACATTGTACTTCTATTTTGGTTTGCCTGATTGGGGAGAAGAAAAGAAACAATTTACAATGCCTGAAGTTAATATTCTAACAGATTAAAGATGATAAACCGGATAAAATTTTTAATACTTTTTATTTGTTCGTTGATGTTTGCCCAACAAACTACTTTCAAATTTGATTTTGGCGGCGAAAGAGTCCAAAACGGATTTATTCCAATCACCCCGACTTCAAAATTTGATAAGAAAAAAGGATACGGATTTATGGATATTTCCGGTTTAAAATCTGTTGACAGATCAGGAGATCCTCTGACAGGAGATTTTATTACCAGCGATAAACCTTTTTATTTTTCGGTTGTAATTTCTGAAGGAAACTATGATATTAGACTAAATTTAGGGGACTCCAAAGGCACTTCGGAAACAACAGTTCGTGTAGAAAACCGCCGCTTAATGTTGGAGAATGTGAAAACAAAAAAAGGTGAAGTTGCGGACAAAACAATATCCGTTCATGTAAAAGACAGCATCATTCGTAATCAAAACGGAGATGAAATTGGCATTGTAAAATTAAAACCAAGAGAAAGAAAATATTTACACTGGGATAATTTATTAACGATTGAATTTAATGATAAAGCTCCAAAAGTTTGTACATTAATCATTCAACCCAACAAAACAGCGACAACAATTTATCTGACAGGAGATTCAACAGTAGTTGATGCACAATATGAGCCCTGGGCTTCTTGGGGACAAATATTGCCGTACTTTTTTGTTCCGAATGAAGTGGTTATTGCAAATTATGCCGAAAGTGGAGAAACTCTGAAAGCCTTTGAAGACCGTTACCGAATCGATAAAATCTGGAATGAAATCAGACCGGGAGATTATCTCTTCATCCAGTTTGGACACAATGACCAGAAATCAGGAAATAGTACAAAATCCGGTTACAGAAAAAGATTAAAGGAATGGATCCATAAAGCGAAACAGTTGAATGCAATTCCTGTTTTGGTTACTTCAATGAACCGCCGCGTTTTTGATGAGAATAATAAAATTGTCAACACATTGGATGATTTTCCCGATGCGATGCGTGAAATGGCAAAGGAAGAAAATATATTTTTGATTGACTTAAATGCGATAAGCAAAACGCTGTTCGAAGCAATGGGCCCGGAACCTTCCAAAAAAGCATTTGTATATTATCCTGCAAATTCTTACCCCAACCAACCGGATATTTTGGCGGATGATACCCACTTTAATGCATATGGAGCTTACGAACTGGCTAAATGTGTAGTGAAAAGTATGGTCGATCAAAGATTACCTTTGAAAAAATATATTTCAAAAAATTATAAAGACTTCGATCCAAATAAACCTGATAGTGTTGAAAAATTCCATTGGCCGGAAAGTATCTTCATGGAATCTTTAAAACCTGATGGAAATTAATTAAAAATCTATGATTTTTAAAACTAATGTGTTCTTCTCAAAAACAGAATCACACACTTAAAGTAACTGAAGTGTTTAAAATCTTTTGTGACTTTAAGTGGTTAAATTTAAAAGTTAAAAATGAAAATTAAAAATATAGTCAGTCTTAGTCTGATCTGTTTTACGTTCGGAAATCTTTCCGCACAAAATCCGTGGCCAAAAACTACAGAAACGGCAAAACCGTGGACGCGGTGGTGGTGGATGGGAAATGGTGTTGATGAAAAAGGATTGGATAAACAACTGACAACTTTACATAAAGCAGGTTTTGGAGGGGTGGAAATCGTTCCAATTTACGGGGCAAAAGGCTTTGAGAAACAATACATCAATTATCTTTCTCCGGAATGGATGAAAATGCTGCAGTTCACTACGAACAAGGCAAAAAGCTTACAAATGGGCGTTGATATGGCAGTCGGAACCGGTTGGCCCATTGGCGGGCCACAAGTAAAGGAAGAAGATGCTGCGACAAAAATAATTGTTCAGACTTATACGGTTTCTTCAGGTGAAAAGTTTTCAGATAAAATTGTTCTGAAAGATGAAAAACAAAAGAATTTACAAACAATAAAGCTCGATATTGTAACGGCTTACAACGAAAAAAATGAAGCAGTTGTCTTAACCGATAAAGTTACAAACGATGGCTTTCTCAACTGGAAACCAGGCTCGGGAAAATGGACGATTTATGCAGTTTTTGCTGGTAAAACTTTACAAAAAGTAAAACGTGCCGCTCCGGGTGGAGAAGGCTATACTTTAGACCATTTTTCGCCAGATGCAATGAAGGATTATCTGAAAACTTTTGATAAAGCTTTTGGAAATTCAAACTACGGAATCCGTTCTTTTTTTAATGACAGTTATGAAGTTTACAATGCCGATTGGACACCGGATTTTAAAAATGAATTTAAAAAAAGAAGAGGGTACGATTTAAGTCCGTACATTAAATATTTGGTCAGTAATGAAGAGAATGAAATCACAGGACGGGTAAAATCAGATTACAGAGAAACGCTGAGTGAATTGATTTTACACAATTTTACTGAGGATTTCACAAGATGGGCACATTCCAAAAACTCAAAAAATACCAACCAGGCACACGGTTCACCCGGAAATTTACTTGATTTGTATGCAGCAGTCGATATTCCTGAATCTGAAACTTTCGGAAGCACGGTTTTTGAGATCCCGGGGTTAAGGAGAGACAGCGCAGATGTCCAAAAATCGGATATTCCGGATATTAATATGTTAAAGTTTGCTTCATCAGCTGCCAATATTACAGGCAAAAAATTAATTTCAAACGAAACCTTTACCTGGCTTACGGAACATTTTAAAACCTCCTGGTCGCAGGCAAAACCGGAAGTGGAGCAGGTGTTTTTATCAGGAATCAATCACGTTTTTTATCACGGAACGACTTATACTCCTGCGGATGTTCCTTTTCCCGGTTGGCTGTTTTATGCCTCGGTTAATTTTGTTCCTGAAAACAGCTTATGGCCGCATCTTAAAGCTCTTAATTCCTATGTCGAAAGAACCCAGTCTGTTTTGCAAAGCGGAAAATCGGATAATGAAGTTTTAATATACTGGCCAGTTTATGACCAATGGGCGAATCCGAAAGGAAAAGATGTTGCATTTAAAGTTCATAACATAGAAAAATGGCTTCAGCCAACTCCGTTTTATAGTGATTTGGTTAAATTGGGAAAAATGGGATATTCTCTTGATATGGTTTCGGATAAAATGATTGGCGAAGCGAAATCGGAAAATCATAAAATTCAGGTATCTAACGGTGGTTCTGCCTATCAGGTTTTAATTATTCCTGAACTGACTTATTTACCCGAAACGACTTTAAATAATATTCTCAAATTAGCTCAAAACGGAGCTTCAATAATTTTTCAAAACGGGCCAAAAGATATTCCGGGAAACTTTGAAATTGAAAAAAGACGAACCCGTTTACAATCTTTATGGGCACAGATTCAGTTTCAGAACCAAAACAAAAATCTAAAAACCGCAACATTTGGAAAAGGTAAAATTGTTTTAAGTTCTGATGTTGAGAAAGGATTAGAATATCTAAAAATTGAAAGAGAAAAATTAACGGATACCGGATTGAAATTTATTAGAAGAGATTTTGACGGCGGAAAATATTATTACCTTGTCAATCATACTTCAAAAGAAATCAATCAATTCATTCCTCTTAATTATATAGGGAAACAGACGACCATAATGAATCCTGGAAACGGAGATTTTGGAGTTGCACAAACACAAAATAATTCGGTGAGAATTCAATTAAAATCAGGAGAATCATTAATTTTAAAAAATTCTCAAAATCTTGATCCTTCAGTCTCAAACTGGAAATATGTTGAAAAGAAAGGATCTCCGGTAATTTTAGATAAGGCTTGGCAGTTAAGTTTCAAAGAAGGAGGTCCTGAACTTCCGAAATCAAGAAATTTAATGAAACTGGAACCCTGGACCAATTTTTCAGAAGATCCAGCAACCCAAAGTTTTTCTGGAACAGGAGTTTACACGACAACTTTCAACTTGAAGAAAAAAAATGCGGATGATTATCTTTTAAAATTTGATAAATTGTACGAAAGTGCAAAAGTGATGGTCAACGGTCAGGAAGCAGGAATTGTCTGGAGTATTCCGTTCGAAATTAATATCGGAAAATATGTAAAGAAAGGGAAAAATACGGTTCAGATTGAAGTTTGTAATTTAATGGCGAATAGAATCCGGGATATGGATCAAAAGAAAATTCAGTGGCGGAATTACCACGAAATCAATTTTGTGAATATTAACTATAAGCCTTTTGATGCATCCAACTGGAAAGTTCAGCCTTCCGGCTTGGACGGAGAAATCCAATTAATTCTAATACAGTATTCAAAATAAAATTAAAAAGAAATGAATAGCAAAATAGTAAAAACATTCACATTAGCAACTGTGCTGACATTTGGTTTTGCCAATGCTCAGCAGAAACCAAAAGTCGTTTTAGATAACTTTTTCAATAACGAAAAAAAGGAAAATAAAGAAACCAAGGTACTCGAGCCATGGCATTACACATGGAATGACACCAGCAACGGCGGTTTTTCTTTATTGGGAGAAATCTTCACAAAACAAGGCGCAGAAATCAGTATGCTGGCAACGGCACCGGCAAAAAAAGATTTGAAAAATGCCAGTGTATATATTATTGTCGATGCGGATATTGACAAAGAAGCTTACGGTGGAAAGGCAAATCCGATTGATGCAGCAAGCATCAAAAATTTGGTGGAATGGGTGAACAAAGGGGGTGTTTTGGTTTTAATGAGCAATGACAGCGGTAATTCTGAATTTGAACATTTTAACAAACTGGCGGCAGAATTTGGAATTCATTTTAACGGTGACAGTTACAACCGCGTTCAGAAAAAAGAATTTGACCAGGGAAAAGTAATGGTTCCGGCAGGAAATGAAGTTTTTTCAGAGCAGAAATTATATATGAAGGAAGTCAGTTCGATTGATGTGAAAAATCCTGCAAAAGCCATTTTAACTGCAGAAGGCAGAAACATTGGAGCTATTGCAAAATTTGGTAAAGGAACGGTCTTTGCGTTGGGCGATCCGTGGTGTTACAATGAGTATATTGACGGTAAAAAATTACCTGCAGACTTCACCAATTATCAGGGAACTGAAGAATGGGTAAAATGGTTGCTGAAACAAAGTAAATAAAATATATAATTGAATTTGTGCAATCGATTGAATAATCAGAAATAGAAACGGACTCGTCTTCCTGAACTTTTTGAAGCAATCCCGTTTATGAATGAGGTTTGAAATTCGGCTTTAGCCAAACATATATTTAATATTAAGGTAAGGTAATGAACAAAAAAATAAAATACATAGCAACAGCTTTTTTCTTTTCACAATTCCTTTTTGCCCAAAGACAAATGGAGTATCTGAAAAGGGGAATTGTTGCGATTCCCGCAGAATCCGGAGTTTTTGTAGGTTGGCGTCTGTTGGGAACAGAAGCTCAACACACCCATTTTGATCTGTTTCGTATAGAAAATAATGTTACCAAAAAGCTGAATGAAAAGCCATTGTTCAATGAAACCAGCTTTTTAGATAAAACAGCCGACAAAGCAAAGAATTACACTTATTTCGTAAAATCTAATACTCAGGATAAAACAGTAGATATTGATTCTGCGACATATGCAGCTAATCAGAAACCATATTTTTCCATTCCTTTAAAAACTCCTGCAGGATATACACCGAATGATGCCTCTGTTGCAGATCTTGACGGAGATGGTGAGTATGAAATTATTCTTCATCAAACCGGAAGATCAAAAGACAACAGCCAGAAAGGTATTACGGATGAGCCAATTATTCAGGCGTATAAACTAAACGGAACCTTCTTATGGGAAATTAATTTAGGAAAGAACATACGGGAAGGCGCACATTATACCCAGTTTCTGGTCTACGATCTGGATCAGGATGGTAAAGCGGAAATCGTAATGAAGACCGCAGACGGAAGCAAAGATGGTAAAGGGAAATTCATTGGAGATAAAACAAAAAATTATGTAAATGAAAACGGATTTATCCTTTCAGGACCTGAATATCTGACGGTTTTTAACGGAGAAACAGGTGAGGAAATTCATACAGTTCATTACCAGGTTCCAAGATTTGCAGGAAATTTAAATCCGAATGATGAACAAATGACCGAAACCTGGGGTGATGCAAAAGGCAACAGAATAGATCGGTTTTTGGGAGCAGTAGCTTATTTGGATGGTAAACATCCGAGTGTGGTTATGTCGAGAGGTTATTATACAAAAACGGCAATTGCAGCCTGGGATTTTAAAGATAAAAAACTCAGCTTAAAATGGCTTTTTGATACAGAAAGTTCAGAAGAAAATAAACAATACCGCGGACAGGGAAATCATAACCTGAGCATAGCAGATGTTGATAATGACGGAAAAGATGAAATTATCTTCGGAGCCATGACGGTCGATGACAATGGAAAAGTATTAAACAGCACGGGCTACGGTCACGGTGATGCTCTGCATGTTGGTGATTTAGATCCTTCAAATCCCGGTTTGGAAATTTTTGATATTCAGGAGAGATTTGACAATGCAGGTGCCCATTTCAGAGATGGGGCTACCGGAAAAGTTTTATGGAAATTACCTTCTTTGATTTACAGTAAGCAGGGAAAATTTCAGGGTCCTGGAAGAGGTTTGTCTTTAAATATCGATCCTCATCATGAAGGTTCCGAATGTTGGGCTGCAGGAGCTGGAATTAAAGGACTTTACGATGCCAAAGGAAAGAAGATCAGTGATAAAAATCCGGCAGTTAATATGGGAATTTATTGGGACGGAGATTTTTTAAGTGAAATTTTAGACGGAACTTCCATAGCAAAATGGGACTGGGAAAAAGAGAAGTCAAATATAATTTTTGATGCTAAAAATTTTCAGTGCGAATCTAACAACGGGACCAAGAAGAACCCTTCTTTGGTGGCTGATTTATTTGGAGACTGGCGGGAAGAATTGATTTACAGAACCTCAGATAATCAGGAATTGAGAATTTTCAGTTCGACAATTCCCACGAAGCACCGTTTGTACACGCTCATGCACAATCCACAATATCGGCTGAGCATTGTCTGGCAAAATGTAGGCTACAATCAGCCTCCTCACACTGATTATTATCTGGATGAATCGGTCTCAAAGGTTCCTGTACCCAATATCCATACCGTTAAACCTTAATCAGTCTTACAATTTATAAGTCAAAATTATTTAAAACTAATAAATTTTAAAAATAAAAAATATATATAATTATGAAGAAAGTATTAATGAGAGGCGCTTTTTTTGCGTTGATTACCGGAGTTTTATCTTCCTGCTCAGTTCAAAAAGGAACGAGTGCAAAGAGCGTTAACCTTCCGGATAAAAAAGAGGTTTTGGACGTTTCCAGGAGGGCGAATCAATATTTCATGAACAAATGGCCCGATACAGGAAAAGAAATTGTCGGTAAAAAAGTTTGGCCAAGTAATCTGTGGACTAGAGCTGTTTATTATGAGGGGTTGATCGCATTATATAAAGTATATCCTAAAAAAGAATATTACGACTATGCCATGTCATGGTCTGAAAAGCACAATTGGAATATGATGCGGGATACTTATACGCGCAATGCAGACAATCAGGCTTGTAGTCAGACCTATTTAGATCTTTATGAAATCGATGGTAAAAAAAATCCGGAGAGAATAAAATTTGTTAAAGCTTCCATAGACAGTATGATGGCGACCACTAAAATAGACGACTGGTGGTGGATCGATGCGCTGCAAATGGCAATGCCTATTTTTACAAAACTGGGCAGAATGACGGGTGAAAAAAAGTATTTCGACAGAAATTACGAAATGTATGCGTATACAAAATACAAACATGGAGGAAATGGCTTATATAATCCAAAAGATAAACTTTGGTGGAGAGATAAAAGCTTTGTACCGCCTTATAAAGAACCCAATGGTGAAGATTGCTACTGGAGCCGCGGTAACGGTTGGGTAGTGGCAGCTTTGGCCCGTACCTTGGAAGATACGCCTAAATCCGATCCTCATTATCAGGAGTATTTGCAGGATTATAAAGACTTATTATCAGCTTTGATCCCAATTCAGAGAGAGGACGGTTTTTGGAATGCAAGTTTACATGATCCTACCCATTATGGAGGAAAAGAAATGACAGGAACTGCTCTTTTTGTATATGGAATGGCGTACGGAATTAATAAAGGCCTAATAGACAGAGAAACTTATTTGCCGGTTGTTGTTAAAGCCTGGAATGCGATTGCAAAAGATTCGGTTCAGCCTAATGGATTTTTAGGTTGGGTTCAGGGAACGGGAAAAGAACCTAAGGACGGTCAACCACTTGCTGTTGACAAAGAACCTGATTTTGAAGATTATGGCTTAGGCTGTCTGTTGCTTGCTGCAAGTGAAGTGTATCAATTGAAGTAAAAAGTAATTAATACATAGAATTATTTCTATCAATAGGTTGGCTAATATCAATAGGTTGGCTAAGCCCGGCTATAAATAAGGTCAATTATAAGGCTTTAACCAAATCTAATCGGTTTTGGTTAAAGCCTTAATTTTTTACGCAGAGATTTATTTTTCCTAAATCCAGATTTTAGCCGGCAAAGTGAAAAATCGGTAAACAGATTTGATAAAGCAGTTGCTTCAAAGCTAATTTATCCGTCTTCTTTGCTGCATACAGGTAAAACGTATATAACTGAAAATCTTTGAGTTAAAAACATGTATAAGCTGTGAAATTTCAATATTTAACTAATATTAATAGAATTAAGAAAAAATCTTAATTTTATTGCCGAAAAGAGAATAATAAAATCAATTGCATGACACCACAAGATGCGCAATCGATTTCATAGTGTTAATTTTCAAATTCAACCATAAGATAAAATTATGAATGCATTATTAGGCGTTTTTTTTCACTTTTTAGGTGGCTTTTCTTCAGGCAGTTTTTATTTACCTTATAAAAAAGTAAAAGGCTGGTCATGGGAAACGTATTGGCTAATAGGAGGAGTTTTCTCTTGGATCATTGTTCCGCCGCTGGCCGCTTTTCTTACCATTCCTAATTTTTGGGGAATTATTCAGAATGAGACTTCTGCCATATTGGGACTTACGTTTTTGTTCGGTGCCTTATGGGGAATCGGTGGTTTCACGTATGGCCTGGGAGTTCGATATTTGGGCGTTGCGCTGGGAAGCAGCATTATTTTAGGGCTTTGTATGATCTTTGGTTCGCTGGTTCCATCAATTTATTATGAATTTTCTCCGCACACAGGAAAAGACAATATCGGTTTGTTGTTTTCGAGTAAATGGGGACAGTTTGTTTTATTGGGACTTCTTGTTTGTGTAGTCGGAATCATCATCAGCGGAAAAGCAGGAATGATGAAAGAAAAAGAACTGCAAGCCGATTCACTGGATCCTCACGGAACACAGGTGAAAACGGAATATAAATTCGGATTAGGGCTAATAGTTTCTATCATATCAGGAGTTTTAAGCGCTTGTTTCAACTTCGGTTTAGAAGCAGGAAAACCAATGGCAGACGTTGCGAATGAAGCCTGGAAATTAGCAAATCCGGGGCAAGGAGAATTCCTTTTTCAGAACAATGTAACCTATGTGGTTGTTCTTTGGGGCGGAATGGCCGTCAACCTGA
Source organism: Chryseobacterium sp. NFX27 (assembly GCF_049887855.1). NCBI lineage: Bacteria > Pseudomonadati > Bacteroidota > Flavobacteriia > Flavobacteriales > Weeksellaceae > Chryseobacterium > Chryseobacterium sp. NFX27. The sequence continues at coordinate 75,687 of NZ_JAGEKK010000012.1, forward strand.
TCGGCTGTGTATATTTATCAGTCAAAAACAAATCTTATACAGACTATTCCAAAAGAAATGTACCGGTTTTACAAAACCTGATTTTCTGTGCACTTGCCGGAACAATGTGGTTTTTACAGTTCTTTTTTTACGGAATGGGCGAAAGTAAAATGGGAAATGGTGCCAGTTCATGGATTTTACACATGGCATTTATCATTTTCATTGCTAATTTATGGGGAATTATCATCAAAGAATGGAAAGGAGTGTCCAAAAAAACGATTACTACCATTGCTGTTGGAATGATCGTCATGTTCATTTCTATTTTGATGGTAGGGTACGGAAATTCTTTGAAATAAGCCTTTGTACTTCATTTACAATTTCACAATATTCATTCATATAGTTTCAGAGTTAGAAAATAACTCAAATAAGGCACTGATTTTTTTTCAGTGTTTTTTATTAAAAGCAATTTAACTCTAAAAAATGGGTATCTATTTAAAATAGGAATTTATAATTCACGGTTTAGTTAAGTATTTTACTAAATGATTGGTGATTTATAGTTGTTTTGTTGCTTATTTTAAAATATAATTTAATTATTTGTAATTAATTGTGATGAATTATGAATTTTATAATACAGGATATTGCAGGATGCCCGAATTTTTGTAACGGTGTATTTTGGTAACATAAAAATTAATATATGTCTTTGATAGTTAAACACAAAAATATAAAGCGAATAGTCTTTCCGGCATTTATGCTTTCAACCAGTTTTGTCTGGGGACAAAAGACGGTAAACGATACTGTGAAAAATAGCACAAAAGATATTGAGGAAGTGGTTATTATTGGTTACGGTAAAGTTAAGAAATCGGACTTAACAGGATCTGTTTCTTCAGTTTCTGCAAAAGATTTAGCAGCAACACCGGCAATGAATGCTTTACAGGCACTGCAGGGAAGAGCATCCGGACTGAATATTGTAACTGCAGGCGGCGCGCCGGGAGCAGGAGCAAACATTACGATTCGTGGAGGGGCTTCTATTACTCAGGGTACAGAACCGTTGTATATTGTAGACGGCTTTCAGCTGGATAATGCTTTGAACATTATTAACCCTAATGATATTGAAAGTATTGACGTATTGAAAGGAGCTTCCGCCATTGCCATTTATGGTGCGCGTGGTTCCAACGGTATTATTGTTATTAAAACGAAAACCGGAAAGAAAGGAAGAGTAACTATTACTTATAACTCTTTTATGTCATTTGACATGCTTTCGAAAAAGCTGGATATGGTTTCTAATGCGGAGCAGTATGTTAAATATCAGTATGAGCTGGCTCAGCTTGGAGGAGGCGCCACAAAATGGAGTAACGTATTTGATAATAGTTTAGGAACAGATTCTCCGGGATTTTATACAGGAGTATATAATAGAATCAGCAATAGATATGGATCGGCACCTGCACTGGACTGGCAGGAAAGGATGCTTGGCGGTACAGGACTTACGCAGAACCACAATGTAAGTGTTTCTGCGGGCACAGATAAAACGCAGACATTCATCAGTTATAATTATAATAAACAGGACGGTTTGCTGCAGAATTTCAGCGAAACAAGAAATTCATTACGTGCCAATGTCAATTCAGAATTGTATAAAGGCATTCGTTTGGATTTCAGTTCCATGTTTTCCTCCAATTCTACAAATGGAGGAGGAGCCTATTCAGGAATGAAGAAAATATTGCTTCAGCCTATTACAGGTGGAACATTGTTTACTCAGGATCAGTTATTCAATACGCAGACTTTCCCTGATTTTTCTGCATTGGATTCTAGTTTTGATACAGAAAACCCATATATAGAAACAGCAGCATCTACCCAAAACAGACGCGCAAGAACATTTTTGGCGAATGTAGGCCTTGAATTTGATTTGTTGAAAGATTTCACATTCAGAACTGCCGGCTCTTATAACTGGACAAATACTAAATCAACAGCATTTTCAGATAGAAATTCGCGTGCATTTCTTACAGATCCTGTAAATACAGGAATCAACGGAAGTATTGAAAATGCTGAAGCCTACCGTTATCAGATCACCAATACATTAACCTATAATAAAACGTTAGGTGAAAAACATAAAATTACCGGGTTGATCGGACATGAAATTGTCTATGATAACAACGAGAATAATTACATGAAACTGATAAAATTCCCGTCTATTTTAAATTACGGGTTAGATGATATATCAAATGCTACTGTTGCCGATAAAAGTACAGACAAAGACTCAAATGCCTTAATTTCTTACTTCGGACGTGTAAACTATAACTATGACAATCGTTATTTATTAACAGGTACCATTCGACGTGATGGATCATCAAAATTTGGAGCAGATAAAAAATGGGGTGTATTCCCATCTGTAGCTGCAGCCTGGAGAGTTTCACAGGAAGGCTTCTGGAAGAGTTTTGAAATTGATAAGTATGTTAGTGATCTGAAGTTCAGATTTGAATATGGAGTAATAGGAAATAACAGTATCCCGAATAACGTATTCAGAACCAACGTGATACCGACTGATTATCCTTCCAATAATACGGTGGGTAACCTGGCCTTAACAACAAGTACTGTTCTAGGTAACCGCGGCGCATACTGGGAAGAGATGAAATCTACAAACATAGGAGTAGATATCGCTTTATTTGACAATAGAATTAAATTAAGTTCTGAGTTTTATAATAACAATGTAAGCGGTATGTTGCTGGAAACTGTTCTTCCTGCATCTACTGGGTATAAAAGCAAGTTTTTAAATATAGGTTCCATGAAAAATACCGGTATGGAATTCACCTTAAATTCAATCAATTTAAAATCTGAAAACTTCAGATGGTCTACAGATGCCAATATAGGTTTTAACAAATCAAAAGTATTATCTCTTGATGAAGGGAGAGCATTCAGAACCTTCAGTGTAGGCGGTAACAGATCAGGAATGGTAACGTATTATGCCACCGTTGGAGAAGAGTTAGGTGATATGTACGGATATGTTTATCAGGGAATTTATACTACTGATGACTTTACTCAGGCAGAAAACGGAACATTGACTTTAAAGCCGGGAGTTGTAAAGCCGGCGTCTGGAACTCCTAAGCCGGGAGATATGAAATTTGCTGCAGATAATGCTGCAGGAGATCAGTTTACAAGAAAGTTAGTGAAAATAGGGAATGGTACGCCGGACTTTATCGGAGGGATCAGTAATAATTTTTCTTACAAAGGTTTTGATTTGGCGGTGTTCATGAAATTCAGTGTAGGAGGTGATATTTATAATGCAACCAAACAAAGTTTGAGCCCTTACGGAGTTTTCCAGAACGTGCCTTCAGAATTTGGGGATAATTATTATCGTCTTATTGATCCTAATACCGGCCAGGCAACAACGAATTTGGCAAGATTAAAAGAACTAAACCCTAATGAAGACTCAAGACTGTGGAGTTTAAGCAATACCAATACAGCTAATATCACGTATCCTTCATCCTATTATGTGGAAGATGGCTCCTATTTAAGAATTTCCATGGTTACACTGGGGTATTCTTTTCCCAAAGAATTTTTAAGGACTGTAAGACTGACCAATGCACGTATTTATGCAACGGTTAATAATTTAGCAACCATTACAGGGTATTCAGGATATGATCCGGAGGTTTCAGCAGCCACTGGTGTTACAGTTTCTCCCGGATATGACAGTTCTTCATTCCCTAGATCCAGAAGTTATGTTTTGGGTATCAATCTTACTTTTTAATATTTAATTGTTTCAGTCATGAAAAATATATTTAATACACACAACTTTATCAGGAGATTAATCATTGTTCCCACTATTTTGATCGCCGGTTTAGGCATCAATTCATGCAGCGATGATTTCTTAAATCAACCTGCTTATAACTCTTCTGATACAGAATCCGTATTTACCAATATAGAAACTGCAGATGCATTTGTTCAGGGTCTTTACAGAGGTCTGGTTCCTACGGAGATGTTCTATCAGCTGGGATCAGGAGATACAGTGACTCATTCTGCTGAAGACGGAACAACCAATAATTCCAAATACAATATTGCCAACTATCAATATGATGCCTATACTCCGAATACCGTGACAGGAATATATGCTGCCATGTATGCAGTTATAGAAAGAACCAATATTGCGATCGACAGATTACCGGATATGCCGGCCAGCCCAAAGCGTGAAGCATTATTGGCAGAAGCAAAAGCCATTCGTGCATTTTGCTATTACAATTTGATCAGGGTTTACGGTGATGTACCTGCGATCTGGATACCTTTGGAAGAGGCAGATCCCAATGATCCAAGTACACTTTACCCGAAACGTACTTCACGTGATGTAATTTACGATCGTGTGATTGCTGATATTCAGGAATCCATCAACAATATGCCGGTTTCTAACGGAACACCGGAAAGATTGAACAAACAGTCAACTAATGCGCTTTTAGCCAGAATTGCTCTGTATGCAGCAGGATATTCTCTCCGTTGGGACCTGAATACAGGAGCAGCAGGGACAATGTCTCGCCGTCCTGATAATGCAAGAGTTCAGCAGCTGTATCAGATTGCAGACGCAGCAGCAGCTTCTGTAATTAATGGCGGTACCAATAGTTTGGTACAGGCTCAAGGTGGAAAAAGCGGTTTTGAAGCCTTGTGGTTCAATTTCGACAGAAGAAATTTTGCAGCTGTAAATCAGGAAATGCTTTGGCATATCGCTGAATACGGTCCCAATACCAATTCAGCATTCGGAGTCTACGCACACCCGGGTTCCAGAGCAGGTGCTTATGGCTCTCGTAAAGCCTTACAGTTTATCCTTCCAAGTTATTACCTGTCATTTAATCAGGCGGATAAAAGAAGAGATGTTGCCTGTACTTCTTACAGTATTTACTTTTTAAACACAGGTAATGCAAGTGATACCTGGGTAGATGTAGGAACTACGTATTCCTGTATTATGCCGGGTAAATTCAGAATTTCATGGTGTGTAGAGCCACAGGCTGCAGATGCACGTAACTTGAATATCCCGATTATCAGATATGCTGATGTTTTATTAATGTATGCAGAAACACAGAATTATTTAAATGGCGGACCCACTGCTGCGGGGATAGCAGCTTTAATGCAGGTAAGAAATCGCGCAGGAATTGGTGCTCTGCCAGCACCAAGCAGTCAGCAGGCTTTTGAGTCAGCAATTGTTCAGGAGCGTAAATGGGAATTTTCAGATGAATTTATGCTTCGTACAGATTTAATCAGAATGAATCGTATCGCCAGTGAAATTGATGCTACAAAACAGGCAATGAAAAACTTATCCAACCGTACAGGTCAGTTTGCATCCACACCAATTTACAGGCTTTACAAATACCACAAAAATGCACAGGTATACGGAGATCCGTTTTTGGCAGTTACATATATTGATTTAACAGACCCTGCACAGATTGCACAAGTTCAGGCGGTTCCTACCAACCCATCGGGATATGCAGCTTATCAGACAACTTTGAAGAATATAGCACTGGCGAACGGACACACTTCAACAGCTGATGACAAATGGTATCCTGCGAATATGTTCCAGGCATACACAAGTACATTTAACGGGAATGCAAGAAAAGCAGTAGGATTTACAGCAGGTTTCAATCAACTTCAGATTGGTAATATCATTTATACAAAACCAACCGGATCATTCGAAAACGGTGGAGTATATCCAACCTGGATCGAAGGGAGTGGAGACGGCCTGTTCTACGGATTCGTACCGAATAAAACAGAATTACTTCCATTTGCCGCGCAGTCTGCAGGTCATCCGCTAGTGGATAACCCAAATTTGAGCCAGCTTCCCGGATATTAATCAATACATATTAAAATTTTAACCATTAAGAATAATTAAATCTTAATCTATTAAGTATTCTTAATGGTTAAATAATTTTTAAAATCACATCATCATAAAATATTAATTATAAATAAACTCAGTTAGATTGATCCCGGATAAATTAAACTGCAAAAACCCAACGTTAATTTATCTTTAAATAAAGCGTTTAGCAGTATAGTACGGGATGCTGTAAAAAATATTACAGTCTAATTTTGGATAAAATTCAGAAATATAAGTAAACCAATGGAAAAAGTTAAAACATTCAAATACGTAGACTATTTATGGGACGAAAACAAAGCGGCATCTTTAGGAGATGATCAGGTGGCTTTATTTTTATACCGATCAAATATATTAGGAGCAGATTTAAGAATCACCAATTATGGAGGAGGGAATACAAGCTGCAAAACCATTGAAAAAGATCCGTTAACCAACGAGGATGTTGAGGTAATGTGGGTAAAAGGGTCGGGTGGCGACATTGGAACGTTAACAAGAAAAGGAATTGCCGGATTATACACAGGAAGATTAAGAAACCTGAAAAATGTGTACCAGGGTTTGGCAGATGAAGACAGAATGGTAGGCTTATTCAATCACTGTATTTTTGATCTGGAGAGCAAAGCGCCTTCTATTGACACTCCCTTGCATGGCTTGCTTCCATTTAAACATATCGATCACCTTCATCCCGATGCATTAATTGCGGTAGCTGCGGCAAAAGACAGCGAAAAAATTACGAAAGAAATCTGGGGCGACACAATGGGCTGGGTTCCGTGGCAGCGTCCCGGCTTTGATCTGGGATTACAGTTGGAAAAATGTTTAAACGATAATCCTGGAATCAGAGGAATTGTTTTAGGAAGCCATGGATTATTCACCTGGGGAGATACTTCTTACGAATGTTACATCAACAGTTTGGAAGTTATCGAAACAGCCTCTGAATATATCGCTAAAAAAATCGAAGAAAAAGGTCAGGTTTTTGGTGGGCAGAAAGTTGAATCCCTTCCAGCTGGCGAGCGTAAAAATAAAGCCGCTCAATTGATGCCTTTGTTGAGAGGTTTAGCTTCTTCTGAAAGCAGAATGGTTGGCCATTTTACAGACAGCGATGTTGTGCTGGAGTATATCAACAGTAATGACCTTGAGCGTTTAGCACCATTGGGTACCTCCTGTCCGGATCACTTCTTAAGAACAAAGATTCAGCCTTTAGTTTTAACTTTAGATAAAAATGAAGATTTAAGCGATCCTAAAGCTATTTTAGATAAATTAACTCCTCTTTTTGAACAGTACAGACAGGAATACAAAGAATATTACGAAACCTGTAAGCATCCGAACAGCCCTGCAATGCGTGATCCGAATCCGGTGATCATCATTTATCCGGGCGTAGGAATGTTCAGTTTCTCAAAAGATAAACAGACCACTCGTGTTGCCAGCGAATTCTATGTGAATGCAATCAACGTAATGCGTGGGGCAGAAGCGATTTCGGAATATACATCTTTGCCAAGACAGGAAGCTTTTGATATCGAATATTGGTTGCTTGAAGAAGCAAAACTGCAAAGAATGCCAAAAGAAAAACCATTGTCAAGAAAAATTGCGATCGTAACCGGAGCAGGAGGCGGAATCGGACAGGCAATTGCTGACAAAATGGTTCAGGAAGGAGCTGTGGTTGTTTTCACAGACTTAAATCAGGAGGCTTTAGATGCTGTTACAGAAAAATACAGCAAAGACCAGGCAGTAGCTGTTACTTGTGACGTGACTAATGAAGAGGCTATTGCCAATGCTTTTAAAGAAACTGTTTTAGCCTTCGGTGGAGTTGATATTTTGGTTCATTCTGCAGGTTTGGCGATTTCTAAATCATTGGAAGATACCACAACAAAAGACTGGGAGTTACTGGAAAATGTTTTGGTAAAAGGTCAGTTCTTGATGGCGAAAAATGGTGTGGAAATTATGAAAAAGCAAAATTTAGGAGGAGATATCGTAAATATAGCCAGTAAAAACGGCTTAGTTGCCGGTCCCAATAATGTGGCGTACGGAACCGCAAAAGCAGCCCAACAGCATATGACAAGATTACTGGCTGCTGAACTGGCAACAGATAAAATTCGTGTAAATGTGGTAAACCCTGACGGAGTGATCGTTGGAAGCAAAATCTGGGAAGGAGCCTGGGCAGAAGGCCGTGCAAAAGCAAACGGAATTTCTGTTGAAGAACTCCCTGCGTTTTACGCAAAAAGAAACTTACTAAACGAAATTATTCTTCCTGAAGACATTGCAAACGGCGTTTTCGCCTGCGTTGCAATCTTAGATAAAACAACCGGAAACATCATCAATGTAGATGGAGGAATGGCCAACGCCTTCCCAAGATAAAATTAAACATAGCAGTTGTTTATTTGAAGCTTTGTTTTTCAAAAATAAGTGAAACGCCTTTGTTTATCTTGTTTTTTAGGATATTTAAATAATCTTTGTATTGCTTTGCGTTTAAAATTATTGCAAACAAAGGCACTTCGTTTATGTAAGTAATATAAAATATTCTTGATAGTTAATATTATTTTCAAAATTACAGAAGGTTAAAAAATATATAGTTTATTAATTGGGAGGCTTTAAAAGTAAGTCTTCAAATTGAAAATTTTAAAAATCAAATCATGATTATAGGAAAAGATATCATTGAACAATACAATAAAAGCGAAATTGAAAACTTTACGACAGATTTCGATTTTCTACAAAATAAATTAACAAAATCAGGAGCAAATGTTGCTGATATTGTCAACAAAATTGCTGATTTTCAGGTAGCAATTCCAAGTTGGGCTTTAGGAGCGGGAGGAACGCGTTTTGGAAGATTTTCTTACGGTGGTGAACCTTCTTCTTTAGAACAGAAATTAGATGATGTAGGATTAATTCATGCATTAACACATTCTGCAGGAGCCGTTTCATTACACATTCCTTGGGATATTCCAAGTGATGTGAAAGCAATTAAAGAAAAAGCGACATCTCACGGACTTGTTTTTGATGCTATGAATTCAAACACATTCCAGGATCAGGCCGGAGCAAAACATTCTTATAAATTCGGTTCTTTGAACGCTGTGAATGAAGATTCAAGAGCTTATGCCGTAGAACACAACAAAGAAGTCATCAGAATAGGAAAAGAATTAGGTTCAAAAAGCTTAACCGTCTGGTTGGCAGACGGAGCAAGTTTTCCGGGACAGTTGAATTTCCAGACCGCTTTATCAAACACTGAAAAAAGCTTGAAAGAAATCTACGCAGAAATGCCGGAAGACTGGAAGCTTTTCATCGAGTATAAACCTTATGAGCCCAATTTCTACTCAACAACCATTCAGGATTGGGGAACATCGTTTATGTTGGCCAATGCTTGTGGCGAGAGAGCGTACACGTTGGTAGATTTAGGCCATCATTTACCGAATACCAATATTGAACAGATCGTTGCAACCTTGATGTATAAAGGAAAATTGGGTGGATTCCACTTCAACGACAGCAAATATGGAGATGATGATTTAACGGTGGGTTCTATTAAACCTTATGCTTTATTCTTGATTTTTAATGAGTTGGTGTACGGAATGGAAAACAATCCAAACAATCCTTATCCGGCCTGGATGATCGACGCAAGCCACAACATCAAAGACCCGTTGGAAGATTTGTTACAGTCTCTGGAAGCTATTTTAATTGCTTATGCTACAGCACTTCTGGTTGATCAGAAAGCTTTAAAAGCAGCGCAATTAAACAATGATGTCGTTGGTGCGCAGGATATTTTGCAGAATGCTTACAGAACAGATGTTCGTCCGTTATTAAGAGCTGCAAGATTGCAGACAGGCGCGGCTTTAGATCCAATCGCGGCTTACAGAAGCTTAAAGGTAAGAGAAAATTTAATTACCGAAAGAGGTTTAGAAACCAAAGCAACGGGGTTATAATCCTGTTTAAAATTGATAGTTTCAACTTTTGAGTGCAATCGAAAGTTTTTATTATATGTATCCTTATATTTTTATCATTAAGGTTGAAAGTGTTTAGATAAGTAGGATTTTAAGCATTGCTGCTTTAAGAAATGAGTGGATTTTTTCTTAGTGCATCTTACGATCTAAACACTCCTTAATGGTTGAAAATAATATGAGAATAAAGATCTTATAAGCATAATTATTATTTGTGTTCTTTACTAAGTGAAACGCCTTTGCGGTCTTAAAAAACATATAGTAGTCAAAAAACCTTTGCGAACTTTGCGTTAAAAACATAAGTATAAGTAAACTTATGAACTACGTTCGCAGACCTACAGTCTGTTCGCAATGACAGAATATAAAAATTTAATTCATCAAGAATGTCCAAAAAAAAAGTAACCATAGTATTTGATATTGGAAAAACCAATAAAAAGTTCTTTTTATTTGATAAAAATTATAAAGAAGTCGTTCGTGAATATACGGAATTACCGCTCACAACTGATGAAGATGGCTATCCTACAGAAGATCTTGCAGCCCTGCAAAACTGGATAAAAGATAATTTTAATGCCATTCTTGATAATGAAGAATATGAAGTAAAGGCAATCAATTTTTCCACGTATGGAGCGAGTTTTGTGCATGTGGATCAGAAAGGGAATATTCTGACTCCTTTATACAATTACACCAAACCGATGGATCAGGAGATCCTTGATTTATTTTACGAAAAACATGGAAGCAAACTAAAAATTGCCCGTGAAACAGCATCTCCTCAGGCAGGAATGCTAAACTCAGGCCTACAGTTGTTTTGGTTGAAATATAAGCATCCGGAAATATTCAAAAAGATCCGTTACAGTCTGCATTTACCTCAATATTTATCGTATCTGTTTACCGGAATTTATGTCTCGGAATTTACTTCAATAGGTTGCCATACCAATTTGTGGGATTACGAGAAAGCTGATTATCACGACTGGGTGTATGAAGAAGAAATAGATGCCTTATTGCCGCCAATTGTACCGACGTCAGCGAGTATCAATACTTCCTACAGAAACAAAAAAATCAAAATCGGGGTGGGAATTCACGACAGCTCTTCGGCATTGTTGCCTTATATTTTAAGCAAAAAAGAGCCGTTTTTACTGCTTTCTACAGGAACATGGAGCATTTCGTTAAACCCATTTAATGGGGAAAGCTTAACGGATGAAGATATAGAAAACAACTGTTTGAATTATATGCGGATCGATGGAAAACGGGTAAAAGCATCCCGCTTTTTCATGGGGAATGAATACAAAATTCAGGTAGAAAAACTGTGTGTGTATTATGGAAAAGAATACGGCTTCCACAGAGAGGTGCAGTTTGATCAGGATTTGTATCTGCGGTTAATGAAAAATAAAAATATCTATTTTCGCTTTGAAGGAATTATTTTAAAACGAAAAATGATCAGTGAAACAGATTTAAAATCCTTTGCAACTTTCGAAGAAGCCTATCATCAATTGATGATAGAACTGATGGATTTACAGATTCATACAATTAAAAACGCCATTGGAAATTCAGCTATTGAAAATATTTTCATCGATGGCGGATTCACCGACAATGATGTATTTATGAAACTGATGTCTCATCATTTCCAGCATTACAACGTGATGTCTACACATTCTCCGTTGGGTTCTGCGTTGGGAGCTTCTATGGTAATTTCCAACAAGAAAATAGACGAGACTTTTTTACAGCAGCATTATCAGATGAAAGTGCTTCAACCGTTAATTCTTAATTTATAAATCATGGCATTTCCATTTGATACCCGCTACGCTTCGCTTGAACTTTTAATTGAAAAGGCTAAAAAAAGAATGCCCCGATTCGCATTCGAATATCTCGATGGCGGCTGTAATGAAAACATTAACAGAGATAGAAACACAAGCGAATTGAGAGAAGTTTTGCTTCGTCCACGCTATCTGAATAATTACAGTGAAGCCAGTATGGAAACTGAATTGTTTGGCGTTAAATATGCTGCACCTTTCGGAATTTCCCCTGTTGGTTTACAAGGATTGATGTGGCCCAATGCACCTGAAATTTTAGCAAAAGCAGCTTTTAAACACAATATCCCATTCATTTTAAGTACGGTTACAACAAGCAGTCTTGAAAGAATTTCTGAATTAACGGAAGGAAAAGCCTGGTATCAATTATACCACCCACGAGAAGAATGGCTGAGAGATGATATTCTCGATCGTTGTGAGGCTTCAGGATACGATGTTTTGGTCGTTTTGGCAGACGTTCCAACTTTTGGATATAGAGCAAAAGAAATCAGAAATGGTTTGGCAATGCCACCTCAAATTAATTTCCGAAACGTTTCACAGGCTTTAGCAAAACCAGAATGGTGCCTGGAAATATTAAAACATGGTGTTCCCAATTTTGCCACCTTAGAAAAATATATAGATAAAAACATGGGTGTGAAGCAATTAGGACAATTTATGAATTCCACTTTTTCCGGTAGATTAAATTCAGACAGGATAAAAGCAATTCGCGATAAATGGAAAGGGAAATTAGTCATTAAAGGGGTTGCTTCCGACGAAGATGCTGCAGAAGCAGTTCGTTTAGGATTCGATGGAATGATCATTTCCAATCACGGCGGAAGACAGCTTGATGCAGGAGAATCAACGATTGCCGTTGTGAAAGAAATCAGCGAAAAGTATAAAGATCAAATCAAAATAATGATGGACAGCGGTGTGCGAACCGGTCCGGATGTTGCCCGCGCTTTGAGTTGCGGTGCCGAATTTACATTTATGGGAAGGACTTTTATGTATGCAGTCGGTGCTTTAGGCGATAAAGGTGGCGATCACATTATTGAAATGCTTAAAATGCAGTTCAGACAGGTGATGGAGCAGCTATGCTGTGAAAAGCCGGAAGATTTACAGAATTTCAGAGTGAAATAATTATCAAAATAAATATTCAATAGGAACGGGCTTTAGCCCGTTTTTCATTGTCAAAATTCTGATTGGCTTTAGCCAAAACTTACAATTTCTGTTGACAGTTTCAAAATATTTTAAACGTAAAGATTTAATTTTAAGAAAAGATAATTGTAAGGAGCAAAGTATTGCAACAAAGTTGCTCATGAATCTGCTTCATAAGAATCAATTTATTGATTCCATTCTTTGCCACCTAAAATATTCAGAATAATAATAAAACTTTGCGTTAAAAATAAACGGTTCAAAGTAAAAATTCGCAAAGACAACCTTGCGAATTTTTATTTATAATTCGAAAATTTATTTCTTCTTCTCAGATTTTACAGCTTGTCTGGCAAGTAACTTCCAGTCATTTTTCACTTTTACCCAAACCAATACTATATCCAAAGTTACATCGCCCGGAGCTTTTCCAAAATCAGCAGTCGTTGCATAAAAATGGTGACGGATAATGGCTGTATTTCCAACAATATGGATGTTCTGATTGGTAATATCAATGGTTACAAAATCCGATTTTTTACTGACTAATTTATCAACAAACTCTGCAGCATCATCGATGTGACCTCCCGAATGTCCATACGTTAATTCTGGTAAGATCAAAGATTCTAAAGCTGATTTGTCGCCGCTTATCATTGCTGATCTTAATTTTTCAGCAGCGTCAGAAACTGCGTTTGTATCATTTTTTTTCTGTCCGAATACAGAAACTGCCATGAAAAAAGTCATGACGAAAATCAAATTTTTAATCATAATTAAAACTATTGAATAGTGAACTTTATATAGTGTATATTGAAATGTGTAATCGATTGCGCATTGATTTAAAAAAAATCTACAAAGAATCTCTCTGAATAAATTTAAAAACATTATTCACGGATTCCTTTTTATTTTTTAGAATCATATACGCTGCAGATTCTCCCATGGCTTTAAAATCTGTGGTAATTACAGTAATTCCAAGCAATTCTTTCAAAGGAGTTTCGTTGTAGGAAATAATGCCGATGTCTTTACCCGGCTCAAGATTTTTCTGTCTGACCTGCTTAACCAGATTTACCAGATCCCGTTCCCGGATCGTGATGAAAATATCTTTATCCTGCAATTCCATGTCAGGATAAATTTCATCAAGAATTTCATAATCGAGTTTAAAATCCTTACAAAACTTCTCGAAACCGCGGACAATACGGAAAGGATAGGGGTGAATGGATTTGTCGGGATAAACTAAAATTATTTTTTCGTATTTTTTTATTTTGTCTAAACCTTCCTTTAAAGCATTGTAGATATCATGCTCGAAATCCTGAAAAATAGAGCCGTATTCTCCGGAGATATTAGGCTTGGTATTGTCTAGCAGCAACAACTTGTTTTTCGGGATTTGTTCAATCATATCTAAAACTTGCTGTGTGGAACTGGTATGTTTAGACTGTTCATCACGGAAATGTGGCATGATCACGTAATAATCAAATCCGCCCAGGTTCTTTTTTAACGAATTGATGAAAAGAGTTTCGTCACAGTGATAAATGTACATCTCCACATTTCCTTTGGTACCGATTGCATTAACGAAATAATTATAGATCATCATCTTATAAGTACTCGGTTTGTTGATAAGGAAGAAAATGTTGATGACATCGTTTTTATTAATACGTGATATATAATAACCTTTTCCCTTTACAGATTCGATGATTTGTCTTTTTCGGAGCTCTTTATAAGCTTTTTCTACAGTATCTCTTGAAAGAAAGCAGGACTCGCTGAGTTCATTTATGGAAGGAATCTTTTCTCCAATTTTGATCTCTCCACTATCAATTCCATTGAGAATAGAATCTACAATCTGTTTGTATTTAGGAACTCTGGAATGCTCATTGATCATTATTTCAAATGTTTCTGCCATGATGTTGAGATAGGAGATATTTATTTCAGGTTAAAAAATAATTCAAAAAGTTGACTAACGGTATAAGGCAAGTTACAAAAAATTATAATAACTTTTTTGACATGCTTTTAATGATGTAAATCTTTATATATCAATTATAATTGTGATTTGTTCCGGTATAAATTATAAACGGGAAAATACAATTTTAGTATACGAAGTTAAAAACAACGTGGGAAAAATTAATAATAAAGCTTTTTGATGATGCTTAGTCTGAAGTTTATTTCCTGTAAAGCAAGAAAAATATAAAAATGAACTGGGAATTAAATTTTGGTGTTTATAATTTCAAAAACAAAAGAGGTAGACGTTTCGAACTTTCCTCCCTGTGTGGCTCCGAATAGAAATTTAGGGGTCTTACCGCCTTTGTCCATCAGAATCATAGGCCGTTCCAATCTTCCGAATCGTTTTAAATGAGCAGGTGCTGCAGGCTCCTTTATATAAGTCTTCATATTAAGATAAGCAACTTTGGGTTTGGACCATGTAAGACCATTTCCGGAAGTTAAATGCAGACCGTATTCATGATTAAAAAATCCCATATCACGGGCCACTATATGGAATTTTCCATTTTGTTTCCAGATAAAAGCATCTTCCAGCTGGGCATTGTCAGGCAGCAATGAAAAATCAATAACAGGATTTTCCTTTATTTTCTCGTAAGGACCGGAAGGATGATCAGCCTTTGCCAGTCCATATTTTCGGTTTCCCCTTACCGGACCTTTCTGATTTTCATATTCTTCAGTGTTCCATGATTTATAAAAAAGCCAGAATTTGCCGTCATTTCCTTTTATAAAAGCTGGGTTTGTCGTACAATGGTCGTCCCACGAGCCTTTTTCTCCGGGAAGAAGCAACGGTTTTTCAGGCCTTATCCAATCTCCGTCAAGGTTTTTTGAAGTGGCAAGCCCTATTCTTTTGGTATTTGTTTTTCCATTTTGGTTGCCCATGTAGAAAAGATAATATTCGTCTTCTACTTTGGTAATTAAAGGATTATGACAAGTTGTAGCATCCCAAAATTCGCCACCTCTGGGAGCGAGAATAACTTGTTTATGCTTGAATTCTCCATAAGGGGAATCGGCTTCTGCACGGCAAATTTCAGAACCATTAAGCCAGCCACCCATTCCTTTTTCTTTTTTCCATCTGGAATAAAAAAGATGAACCTTACCGTCTTCGCCCCAAATCGGAGAATTACACCAAATGTAATAGTTCTCTAATGAAAAGGTTCGCCCGATTGGTTTTAGGTTGAAATAAGGTTTGTCGGAAGATGAACCTGTAAATGACAATCCCAGAACCCCAGCTGTGATTCCAAGGGCTGAAGTCTGTAAAAAATCTCTGCGTGTAAAGTGTTTGGGCTTGTCCATCTCATCTTGATTTACTGCTAATTTAGCATAAACATATAAGTAGACTGTCCTGTACTTTCGGTGATCGTTTAAATCCGAACTTATCTGTCTTTATTTAGATTGATTTTGAAAAATTTAATGTCAGGGCATAAAAAAGTCTGCCTTTCAGCAGACTTCAACTATATGAATATGAAATTTAAGGCATTTTCTTGAAACCTTCCGCTTTTATTTTCCATGACCCATCTTTCGGGAAACCCGGAAATTCACCTTTCGAACGGTCCCAACCTTCAAGCATCATCGCAACGGTTGTTAAAATGCCGCCATTTCCCGGAAGGTAGATTCTCAAACGACCATCCTGGTAATTGTGCCCGTTTTTAAGATAGGTATTCGTCTGGATTTTCATGAAAAGTGCATCTAAAGCTTTATTCGGAAGTCCTAATCTTGCCGCATTCATTGCCGTCATCGGAAAATCCCAACCCCAGGTATGTTCCCAGTTCCATCTTTCCCAAACAATATCCAGCGTATTTTTCATGATTTTCTTATCCAGTTTCGGAGATTCCGGGACCATGCCTAATGCTCCTAAAACTGCAGGGTGATCAGTCATCCATTTTGGAAAAGTAAATGAATCTTTTGCCGATTCAGTCGATAAATAAACACCGTCCTGAACCGGAAGCGGAGCCAGTTTTGAAATCACCTCATCCCACTTTTTATCTCTCGGCTGTCCCAGTCTTTCCTTCCACTGCTGAGCAACTTTCAGCGCCCAATCCCAATATGCCACTTCATAAGTGGGGTTGTAGGTATCTTTCGCAGGAAAAACTTCCTGTGCGGGAATCACTCCTTTACCCAGATTATAACGGTCTTTTTCTTGGTCATAAGTGGCAAAATCCGCCATAAAATCTGCTGTGGCAAAAATCAGATCTTTATATTTTTCCAGAACTTTTTTATCCTGCTTGTCACGATACAAAAGTTCGGTCATATAGATAATATGCGGCTGTTCCCAGATCAGGAAGGCTGCCACAGAAGACGGGCTTTCATTTCCTTCATTGTCAGACATCTTAATCCATCTTACGCCTTTATAGCCTTGTCTTTGTGCTAATTTTTTTGCTTTGTCAAACGATCTGAAATAATAATCCAGTTGTTTTTCCAAAATTTCAGGTCTTCCCCACAAAGCGTAATGAACACCATGCCACCAATGCATTTCTGTATGTGGCTTTCCGTACCAGCTGTTGAAAGTTAAACCTGTTTCCTGTGGCGGATTGCTTCCTCCACACTGAACTTTTGTTAAATATTCTGACAGCACAACTCTGCGTTCCAGTTCATTTGCTCTTGGATCCGTACTGCCTTCAAAATCTACAGCAGCGCCACTTTTCCAGAAAGATTCCCATCCCGCATTGCTTTCTTTTTCGGCATCAGCAAATAATGTTTTACTGCTTTTTGTATTTTTATCGGAGAATTCTACACTTAATTCAATTGTTTTGTTTTTAGAAGAAGGTTCGTATACAAAATAATGTTTTCCGGCTTCCCGCAGCTTTCCGTCTGTGAAATAAAATTGAGTATAATAATCAGAACTCTGCAATTGGTGTTCAATCAATCCCTGAGTTTGATTTGATGAAATAATTTTCGTTGTATGATCATTTTCATTTCCGTAAAAAGCAGCATCATCCAGAAACTGTCCGGTTGGAGAAGGGTAGCGTGCAAAAACCTTTAATCTGTTTTGAGAAATCAAATCCGACTCAATTTTAACTCCAATTTTATCGGAATTTTGAAAAGAGGCAGTCCAGACTTTTACAGGCATTCCCTCTAGTGAAAATTCACTTGTGATAATTCCTGTCCAAAGATCAATTTTTTGATTAATGTTGGTAAGATCTGATATTTTTGCTTTCTGGCCGTCTTTTTTAAGTAATTCAAGACCAATATTTCCCAGTTGCAGACGGTGTTGGTTCACACGGAAATATTCTACAGCGCCTTTATTTCGTTCAGGTTCTTTTAATTGAACACTGTACAATGCTTTACGTCCGTCATTGTTGAAATCGTACGCTTTTAATGTTTCCTCAAATTTATAATCTTTAGTATTTGGAAAGCTGTTCCAGCCCCATTCGGATTGAGTTCCAAGGGAAACACCTTTTTTATAATATTCCGGAAACGACTGCATTCCGGTAATATCAACAGTGTATGCAAATTTCCCGTTACCAACCGTTAAAGAAGATAAAGTATCAGCTTTTGTGTTGACAATATTATGTCGCTGAACGACCTTTTTACGGTCAATTTTTTGAGCATTTAGCGTGGTAAATCCTATTAGAAAAAGACTGAGGTATATTGCTGGTTTCTTCATTTAATTTTTATTTAAATACAGTGGCACTCATCAGTCCGATAACGACATCGTTGCTCACTGCTGTTAATTTTATTGATTTTAATTCTTTGTTTGGATTAATCGGCAAATCAAGAACAGTTGCAGCACCGCCTTCTACAGCGCGGTCTGTAAATCCTTTGATGCCTGAATATTTGGTTAAGCTTCCTCCTTTGTATAATTCTCCGGTTTTCAATTTTACCCGGTATGGAATTTTATCATCCGGAATTTCAAAAGCAAAATTATCATCAAATAAATCCTGTTCAATCGGCCACCAGTTTATAGGGTTTTTCAGTTCTAATTCTGTGTGGGTACCATCAGAATATTGAACCGTAATTGTCCCATTTGTAATCTGCGACTGCATCGGATTGGTAGAACCTGCCATCAGGAAATAGATTTTTTTTCCTTTTCCTGTCAACGGAATTTCAACCGATTTCGGGAAATTATCCCACTGGCTGGTAAAGACAATATTTTTATCTGCATTATCAATTAAAAAAGGAATTCCTAAATATTCCAGTTTTCCGTTTTTACGATTTGCCATCAATCCGCTGTCGTCAATCTGAGCCGTGATCAACGGATAACACCAGTTCCCGATTCCCTGCCACGGAAGCTGTAGAGTAGGGACGTTGAGTCGGGGTGAAAGATATTCTTGATTAAAAATTCGGGTGACTTTTTCATTATATTTTGAGGCTAATGAAATTGGTTTAAATTCACCTTGAGTCTCAATTTCCCAATCTGTTATTTCTACATTTTGTTTGATTCCGTTATATTCAAGTTCAATAGAATTGGTTCCTTTACTTAAAGCATTGACAGGAATTTCAATGGATGCTGTTTGGCTTTTCTGAACTGAAAAAGTTTTAACAAAACCATTAATACTAAGTTTTCCCCGGATATTATTTGATGATTCGGATTGAATTTGCAGTTTTTTATTCGCCCAATTCATTTTCAAAGGATATTGAATATGAACATTCACAGGCTGCCACCATTTTGTTCCGTTTTGCTCCAATTGAACGAAAAAAGTTCCTTTTCTTTCTTCTTTAATTAATTCAAACTTATTGTTAACCACCCCAACCTTCGGCCACCTCTCCAAAGAAGGGGGATTTTTGATCAGTTCTTGTGGATCGTAAATTTGAATGATTTTCTTTTTTGGATCTAAATTCAATTGCAAGTTTTCAGAAATGTAATTCACATACTCTGTCTTTTCAGTTTTTAATTCTTCCCCGGAATAGGTGATTTCAAGGGTAAATTCTTTCCCTTTTTCTGTTTCCAGTTTTACAAAAGGCTGTAGAATAGAATTAGGCTGTATCGCCCATTTCACTTTTTTACCGTTTACTGTTACCGATTTTATCTGAGTATGGTTTACCGGAATCAACCAATCAAGCGACACAGGATTGGCAAAGTCTGATTTAAACCAATAAGTTGTTTTTTTAGAATTTCTGTTAAATTTAAATTCCCAATCCGGAAGTTTAAGTTCTGCAAAATTCCAGTCTTTAGGAACCCCTGGTTTTATATTAACTTTATTTTCTAATAATTTAGGATAAACTCCGAAAAGCCCTTCTGTCAGAGTTCTTGCAGCAACTCCAATTGGATCGGCAAAATCTCTGTACAATTCACCGCGAAATGCATCATAATGTGATAATTGCTCAAAATTTCCCGGACTGATTCCGTAATACATACTTTCGGCAAGATTTCCTTTCCAAAGCCGGAATGCATCTTCGTTTCTCCCTGACTGCCAATAGGCTAAAGCCGTTTGTAAATTCTCTGCCAACGCTACATTGTTGATCGACCAATCATAAGGCTGCCAGTTGGTGGTGGAAAGTGTATAATAATCTTTGGTATTTTCACCTTGTACTGTTATGGGAATCTTCGGAATATGACTGTTGATGTATTGTATATTTTGATAATTTTCAAATTCATTTAAAATATAGGCATCGGCAACATGATAAACCGACCAGATTCCCGGCCGATCATGAAGAATCTGATTACCCAAAGCATCCTTAAATTCAGCAAAATAACCGTTTTTTTTAATCCAAAGCTGGCGTTTCATTGCTTTTAAAATGGATTCAGCTTCTGTTTCGTAAATCTGGGAGTTTTCGCCAATAATTTTTGCCAGTTTCGCCATTTCACGATTGGCTCTGTAATTATAAGCGGAAGTATGCGTCACCTTTCCACCCGAATATTGCAATGCGTCACTTGCCCAAATTGCAGCATATGCATCATAAAGACCGTCCCGTTTGAAATTTCTTTTTTCCCAATCCATGTGACGAACCATCGCTGGCCACATTTTTTTTAAAAGTTCAACGTTTCCGGTATAATTAAAATGGGAAAACATCTGATCAAAGAAAACCAGATTCATATCATAATGATGCGGTCTGGTATTGTCATTCGGATTTCTTGAAATATATCCGCTGGAAAATACCGAAGTTCCCATTTTCTCTTTATGTCTTGCCAAATGCAACAGGGTATCCATTTCAACGGGTGCGGAATCAGGCTTCAAAACCTGAGAATTTGCATAGCTTTCAAAATGTTCTTTTGCGCGGTCATGCCAACTGAGAACGTCGGCTGCATAAGCTCCACGCCAAGCATTTAAACGCATTCTCCAGGCAACTGCACCGTGCATAAAGGTGGGGCTTTCCCAGATTCCGTCTGCAGCGACAGCCAAAGTTGCCCCGAAATTATTTAAATCTGAATCGGGAGTTTTTAACTGAATTCTATTGATTAAATTTAATCGGGATTGCTCTGCGTCTTTAAATATAACTGCAAGCTGTTCGTCTGAAAAATTTTTATCTGATTTTCCTTTTTTAATTTGAATATAAACGGGATTTTTCTGTGCAGCATATGTTGCGTAAATAATTGGTGATTTTTCTGCTTTATTTTGCGTGAAATCAGATAGTTTTTCCAACGTTTTAGCATCAGTCAATTGTAATGAACCGGTATTGGAAAAGCTTCCGCTGATGAACTGATTTTCTTTTTTCCTGTTTAAATAAGTAAGGTGAAACTGGTTCTTAGTGATTTGAAACTGATTATTTGTGCAATATTCGGGAAGCAAATAAAATCCGGATTCCGGATCTGCACCGATGTCCCCGTTTCTGCTGAATGTCGTTCCGCTTGCACCGCCATAAACTGCGTAGATTTTTGCCGTGGAATCTATATTTTCAGTTTCCATTTTTAAGACCAGACCTTCTTCTTTTGATTGGGCTAAAACCATCAGTTTCAAACTTCCGTTTCCGAGAACAGGATCTTTAATGGTATAAAGCATCGAACCGGGGCGATAACGGGTTTCAATTTGATCAGCCTGAATTAATTTTTTAATGGAGTTTCCTTTCTGAATAACGAATTGAAGATTTCCACCCATTCCCGGAAGATATAATGCGAATTCCGGCAAATCTCCCGCTTCAACTCGTGACGCACGGTTGTCTCCGTATAAAGCACGATTGAAACGGTATTTTCCATTAACCAATAAAAAATCGCCCTTGTCTTCTTTATAATGCAGTTGTCGCTCATTTTTCTGCCAATGTTTAGATTGTGAAAATGAGGATGAATAGGCAGACAGAATAATTAAGCCGGCTAAAATGGATGTTCTTCGCATTTTATTTTTTTAAATCAGTTAATGGCTGTCCGTTTACGGTCACATTTTTCAATGTGACATTCTTTAAGAAATCAACTTTATAGGGGATTTCAACACCGTTCATTTTTGCGTTAATCATTGTGAAATCTGTTACGGGAGAAGATTCATAAGCATCAGAAAGAATGGCATATTTTCCGCCTTTTTCCACGACTAAATTTTCTACCCAGATATTTCTGATGGTCGGGATGTAATTACCCGGTTTTTCATAATGCATGTTGAAACGTACCGCAGCTTCTTTATAGGCGCCTACTTTTGTGTTGTAGAAAAATACGTTTTCAATGATTCCGCCACGGCTTGAGCTTGTTTTTATTCTTAAAGCTCTGTCAAGATTCTTACTGTCCATCACATTTCCGATAGCATAAATATTTTTTGCTCCGCCTGCGATTTCACTTCCGATCACAACACCGCCGTGCCCGTCTTTCATTTCACAGTTTTCGATAATATGATTTTCTGCAGGCTGTCCGATGTCTCTTCCGTCTTCATCTCTTCCTGATTTTATAGCAATGCAATCGTCTCCCGTATCGAAATATGAATCTTTAATCCATACATTTTTGCATGCTTCAGGATCAAAACCATCATTGTTAGGACCGTGGCTGATTACTTTTACTCTTTCAATTAAAACATTTTCACAAAGCACAGGATTAAGATTCCACATGGGAGAATTTTTTACCTGAACATCTGCCATCCAGAAATTTTTACATTGATAAGGCTGAACAAAATTGGGTCTTAAATAATATCCGTCTCCGAAAATTCTTTCTCTGGCAGGTTTTCTCTGGGCCATATATTCGTGAAGTTTTGCGCGGGCCGGATTTTGTCTTCCCGGGCGGGATTCGTTATATCCGTATTTTGCTGCGCCACACCAAAACCACCAGTGATCGTTATCAGAATTTCCGTCTAAAGTTCCTTTTCCGGTTACTGCGATATTTTCTTCTTCATATGCATAAATAAGGGATGAATAGTTCATACATTCCATTCCTTCCCATCTCGTGAAAACGATAGGGTAGTCGTTGCTGTCCTGACTAAACAAGATAGTTGAGCCCTCACTTACATGTAAATTGACATTACTTTTTAAATAAATAGCACCTGTCAAAAAGATTCCTTTTGGAACGACAACTCTTCCGCCGCCTTCTGAGTTACATTTTTCGATGGCTTTCTTAAATGCTTCTGTATTTTTTGTTTTTCCGTCACCAATAGCTCCAAAATCAGTAACGAGATAGTCTTTTTTTCTGAAGGTTGGTTTTACAATTTGTTTTTTTAATGCCGCGATTTCCTTTAAAGGCTGTTCAGCGGAAGTCCAAGGTTTGTATTGCGCCAAAATAGGAATTGACATGATTAATGCGAAAAATATTAAAGCGTATTTTTTCATAATGTTAGAAAAATATTAGTTTAAGAAAGAACATCAATATTAAAAATCTCTTTCTTTATCGCAATCTAATATAATTATGATTAAATATTATCCTGCACTGTCTGTGTGAAATTTATTAATTTTTTTTCTTCTATGTTGTTGTCAATGGCATCAATCTGTCTTGCCTCTCGTTTTGTGTGTTTTTACTTTCTTTCAGCTTTTTAATCTCTATAAAATCATCAAAATCAGCTGTATTTACAGTTTCTCGCTGGAAATTAAGATGAACTTTAATATAGAGCATAAAGAACTCAAGTATGAATGCAGTAAAAACTTTATATTATAGCATAAAACAAAAGCCACTTTCGGCATTTATTGTTAAGATCTTGTAAGAAGAAATAATATTGCAGAGTTTGCGGGATATTCGTGGTATTTTATAAAAAATAAAAAGACACCGCAGATTTAGACTTATGTATTTGTAAATTAATATTTTCTGAATATTTATTAAATTAGTTTCATAAACTGGACTTTAATATTTGCATACTTTTGTAACTAATTAACCTCCAGAAATCATGAATGTACTGAAAAAACTTCTTGAATCATTCCATTTATCTAAGCAATTGGTTGACTTTATTATGGCTGGTGGAGAACATAGAGAAATTAAAAGCATGGATTCACTGGTCTCTTTAGGTGATATTGCAAACAAAATGTTTTATGTAAAAAAAGGAGGACTTGTTTCACAGTATTTGATGAAAAGTCAGAAAGAGAAAGAACAACCAACTTTCACTTGCCCAGCTTTCTGCCTTTTTTTGTTATTTCAGAAAGCTATTTTGATGATTTGCCATCCTTATCTCAAATTAAAGCCTTTACAAAATCTGAAGTAATATATTATGAAAAGGAAAAAGTTTTAGAATTGGTTGACACTAATGATGAGTATAGAGATTTTTATTATAAAAATATAGTAGAAGTTTTAATTTGCAAAGAGAAATTAATGTCGAGGCTTATAACATTAAGTCCCAATAGGTTGTATTTTACTTTGCTGAAAGAATATCCGGAAATTATAAAAAATGTTCCTTCTAAATATATTGCTGAATTTATGGGAGTAACTCCACAATGGTTAAGTAAAATAAAAAAAACAAATCATTTCTGAAATTAGTTTCAGATATGATTTAACATGGTCTGATTAACTTTGTCCTGTTAATTTTAAAAATATAATGATGAAGTTTTTTTTACCCTTAAGTATTTTTTTAGGAGTCGTTTTTACAACCGCCCAGGTCGGGGTCAATACACAAAATCCTCAGGGAATATTTCACATAGATGGTGCGAGAAATAATCCAAATTCTGGTTCTCCTACTATTTTACAACAAAATGACGATATTGTGGCCACATCAACAGGAAGATTAGGTGTTGGTACTATTACTCCTATTGCAAAAGTAGATACGCGCCCGAATCCTGGAAATGTTACACCTGGTGAAGGACCAATAGCTTTCGGTGAAACTGTTATGGCAGCAAGTTCAGCCGGTGCCGGTGCTATGAGGTACAGCACTTTATCAGGTGGACTATTGGAATATAGTAATGGTATCGTATGGAATACACTAACTTCCTCGGTACAAAATAGTATTATAATAGCCACTAAACAGACTGCCCAATCTATAAATGATAATTCAGTAGTAAATATCACTCAGTGGTCAGAATCAGTTGATCTAAACAATGATTTTGATCCCAGTACAGGGGTGTTTACTGCACCGAGAAACGGGAATTATCAGGTAAGTTTCTCATTCACTCTGGATAATATTACAGGAAATTATATCACTGCCTCATGGATAGAGGCTATTATTGCGTTAAGTGACGGAACTAGAAGGGTTTCATCGATTCCGGTACCTGTCCAGACTAATGGCTATGCAGGCGCAAATGTTTCATTTGCTGTTCGCTTAAATGCCGGCCAAACTATCAGGCCAACAATTTATCAGCGTTCAGGAAGTCAAAAGTCCCTCAGAATTACGCAGGATGGCTTTAATAACTTTTCTGTAGTAGAACTTTAAAGATACAAATTGAAAGGATGGATAAACATTTGAAAATAGGTCACTAAGAATTGCCGGACAAACTGGTAAAGTAATCTTGATAAAGGTTATTGCTTACAAAATATGATAAAAATTAAAAGGAGTACATTGTTGTTGTACTCCTTTTGTTTTTTTATGGCTCAAGTCCAGGACCCCCACATGAGTTATAAGGAACACATGTTAATTTATCATTTACAAAACACATTCTAACACAATCTGCACCTCCAAGAATTGTTTTTAACTCTGCTTTTTTAAGCTTTTTTAGATTTTTCATATGAATAATATTTTATATTGTAGAACAAATCTGAAAAATAATTATTATATAATAGTAGAATTAACAAATTTTAACTTTAAAATTATTATTATTTTTCACGGTTGTCCGATACTAAGAAGCCAAATTAGTGGCTTTTGAAATCATTTTAAATTGGTGCTGTAAAATGCTTTAAATACTAATCTTAAAGCATCTTTTTATGACCAAATTTGCATATATTGCCGTTTAACTTTTAAGGAGTTTTTTGAAGTTGTCTATACTTTGGAATCTGCTGAAAATCAGACAAGCAATATTCATGCGAACAAAAATATTAATTACTGGTGGCTCGGGAAAAATTGCAAGCCACTTTATCAAATCTTTTTCCGATCAATATCAATTTAGAATTTTTGATCTTCAACCCTCTAAGATTCAAGACATATCTCTGGAATATTTTCAGGGAAATCTTACGGATAAGGAATACCTTGTAGAAGCGTGCAGAGATATGGACATTGTTATTCATTTAGGCGGAATTGCCAATCCGGATGCCTCTTTTAATGATTTACTGGATGCCAACATCATTGGAACGAAGAATATTGTTGATGCGTGTATGGAGGCCGGCTGTAAAAGAATTATTTATGCAAGCAGTGCGCAAACAATAGAAAGCTACCCAAAAGATATTCAAATTAATACAGAGATGCCTGTAAAACCAGGAAATTTATATGGTGTTTCTAAATGTTTCGGGGAAGCCCTGCTCTCATACTATTGTTATAACACTGAATTAAGCGCCATATGCCTTAGGATTGGAGCTTATGAATTTCCAGAGGATTTTACGGAAATGAATGCTCGGGATATGAGTGCTTATCTGCATCCCGATGATTTAAATCAACTGTTACATCTTTGCATTGAATCTAATAATATAAAATTCAAGATATTAAATGCTATTTCAAATAATACTTATAAACGGCTTGATATCCAGGAAACTAAACTGCATACAGATTTTGATCCCAAGTATAATTCTTTCGACCTTTTTAAGCTGAAAAAATAATAATGGAATAAATAGCGGTATTGATCTCAGAAAATGGGTAATAGCCCAAATTTAAGGGTTTTAATAATTTTTCATAGTTGTTTATTTAAGATGGTTATTAACTTCAGACAACCTTATTGTTGTTTTTCAAATTTTTAATCCAATAGTCACGTTCAACATGTTTTATCTCTAAATCAAGAGACTGTTCATTGGCAGTACCATATTTAGGAATGGCAAAACCTTCTTGAGTATACCGTTTAGTTCCCGATTCATAATAAAAGGCATTGAGACCGTGGACCATTATCTTTACATGATATATATAGTCTTCTACCATTTTCTGGTAAGGACCAAAATCAGGCAAGCAGGCCGTGATAGAATCAATTTCCCTAACCATCTCATCATGCATTTTGAGCGATTCTGCAATGGCTTCTTCCAATGGTATCTTATATTCATGCATTATAACCAGAATAATATTCAGTGTTTCATTATCTGTTGCCAGTTCTTTTCTTATCGAAGCAAAATCATTCTGAATAGCAATAATCATTGACTGAAGTTCTCTTATTCGGTTCATGGCAGGGTGCTCGTGAATGTGTACAGGCAGAGCTTGTCCCATGGCAGCCTCTGTCAGGTTCACAAAAACCTTCTGTCCGATAGAGTACATTCGGATCAATAAATAACGGCCAACAGAGGGGTAGGTATTGCTTAATTTAAATGGTGTTTCTTCCATCACACCATAAAAGAAATATTCTTTAAATTCCCTTGCCATACGTTCGATCCAGAATAACGGCATCCCATTGGCGATCCACTCTTTCCGGGCAGCTGCCATTTGGTGGAAAATGCCAATTTCATTGGGCTGGGGATCTTCTTCCAGCATAACCTCATAGGTACGATCAGCGAAGGCTTTCAGCTCATCCAATGGCATAATTCCTACATAATCATCCATTATGGTATGATAGTAGCCACACCGCAATATAGGGCGCATTATTTCAGGATCACTGGTTACGGGCCACATATTAAAAACAAAATCATATAACCGCTGCTTTCTGTATCTGTTTCTTGTTTCTTCATCCAAAAAATTATAATCTTCTCTAAACCATTTCTCTTCTTCGGGAAACTCTACAAAAGGGCTTAAAACTCTCGGCCATGGATAACTGGGAATAGGGACAAGTACTGTTTTCATAGTTGTTTTTAAATTTTTATTCTTAATCATTTCTTTATATTCATTACGTGTCTATTTATTTAGATTGACCTGGCTTAGCTTTTTTTTCAATTCTTGTGCTTCTGGAAATTCCATTGCATTGTAACGGTCCAGTTTTGTAGATATGTTCTTCCAGCCACTAAGCACCATACTCATATAATGCACCCAGTTGATGACTGCATCCTGCCATATTCCAAAATCGGGAAGAGAAGCCTGGAGTTCTACGAATTCTTTCAGGTCTTCGTTGTGCAGGCGCAGATCTTCCAAACAGGCTTCTTTCAGGGACATCTGTCGCTCATGCTGAATGACCTTTACGATATTGTAATAAATACTGTCTGTGGCTTCGTCTTTGAGGACGGATTGTACTTCATTGAAAAAAGTAACCAGATGGCAGGCCAGTGTCTGTAAGCGAATGATTACAGGGTGTTCATGAATTTCCCGTGGGAGAATGATCCCTGTTTCCAGTTCTGTAAGCTGCAGAAAAGGATAGAGGCAGATCGAATTTTCACGTAAGGCAATACATTCGGTAACGCTGGGATATGCTTTATTTTTTTTATATTTCAATTCGGTTTCTAGCCCTGTGAAATACCTGCTTATCATTTGTGTAAACCGGAGGATTGATTCCTGGGGAAGAAACTGCAGCAATTCCTGTCTTAGTGATGTCAGCATAGGGCCTAAAGGAATTCCTGAATCTTCAGCGCTTACTTCGCCATTGAGTATTGCAATAGATTGAATATGTACATGTCTAATGTCTTCAGGCTGGCTTTCTTCATAAAGATCATCATTGTACAAGGTCCACAGCATCAGTCTGCAGACGGGCTTAAACCTTTCAGGTGTTGCTGTAGGAAACCACTGAGCTGCAATATGGGCTGTTTTGGTTTTTTTGTACTTTTTCCGAAGGTCGGGATTCTGCTCATAAAGCCACAGGTATTCGCCATCGATCCACTGGCTTTCGGTGATCTCCTGCAATTGCTCGGCATAAGGATTTTTTAACGTGGGGAAAGGGTACTTAAACTGCTTTCGGAGCAGCTCAAGAGTGCTGAAATTTTCGGTGTTCATTTGGTCAGGTTTTAGTTTAATACTAATATAAATATTTATTTAATATTATGTTAAGTTTAGTGCTAAATATTTGTATATAAATGAAGTATATTTCAATAGGGTGGGATTAATAAAGGTTTTCAAGCATGTAAAAGAAAACATTCAACGACTTGTCAACTTAAGAATAACTCAATTTCTTGGGTAATTTTTATATTTCTGTTCATACATTTTGCTCTAAAATAATGCAATAGCTGGTTAAAATCTGATAATAGATTAAAAATAAGAGGGAATTTCACTATTGGTTTCTGCGATTTCTTTTTTCTGAACAAACAAGATCTAAAGAGTCTGGTAGAACTTCTTTTCTTCACAATGGAAAGCCTTAGAACTTTTGATTCTAAGGCTTTTATTTATGGTAACTAAAGTTGTTACCAGGAGTTGATAACTTTTTAACTTAATATATCACATGGTGCTACACAGATTACCCAGGGACATCTTTTAATTCCCGGAGGCGGGCAGCATGCTTCGGAACAGCTTAGTGCTCCGCCATTAATATTCTTCAACTGATCTCTTGAAACTTTCTTAAAATTTTTCATAATAAAGAAATTTGGTTAAACTTAAAGCTTAGGGCTGGTTTCCACCGCCACATCCGTCGTATGGCATACATTGCCATTTTCCACTGATTAAGCATATCTGACCACCCGGGCAGTTGATACCACCTTTAATTGCCTTCATTTCCTGTCTTTCGATTTTTTTTAAATTTTTCATAAAAATAAGGTTTAGTTCTATCCGAAATTAATAAATTTTATTCAATTCAGGCAAATTATTTATAAAAATATTTATCTTCAGTAAGTATTATTATGTGATAATTTACTTTAAACTCTTTTAAATAAAGTAAAATATGGCAGGGGTAAAAAATGTTTAAACGTAATTTTTAAACAAAATATACAATTGATTTCATCCTTTATAAAATCTTGTCTTGTGGCAAGTTAATTTTCATGATGGTGCAGTAATTTTGGATAAAAGTTTTGATGAACCTAATCTACATTATATTATGAAAAATTTATTCAAATCCTCTAAGGTTTTTAAGCTGGTACTCATCTTGGCAACCATTATGTTTACAGCATCACAGTTATACGGTCAAAAATTAAAACCTTCCGTTAGTGGCTATACACCTGTTAACGGACTCAAAGTTTATTATGAAGCCTACGGAGAAGGAAAGCCTCTTGTATTACTGCATGGCGCTTTTATGACCATTGATATGAATTGGGGGCAATTGATCCCAGAGCTGGCGAAGAACCGTAAGGTAATTGCCATTGAATTACAGGGACATGGGCACACGCCGTTTTCGGAGAGAAAATTAGAGTACACTACTTTAGCAGGTGATGTAAAAGGAGTACTGGATCATCTGAAAATAGATAAGGCGGATATAGCAGGATATAGCTTTGGCGGTGCTGTGGCGTACCAATTTGCAATACAAAGCCCTGAAAGATTAAATAAGCTGGTGATTATTTCTGCTGCCTATAAAAGCACCGGTTGGATACCTGAAGTCAATAATATTTTTAAGGAAATGAAACCCGACCTTTTTACCAACAGTCCGATGCAGGCTGCCTATGATGCCGTAGCGCCTGATAAAACGAAATGGACCAGGTTTTTGGAGCAGATGATGGCAAATGCCGGACAGCCATTTGACTTGGGTGGCTCTAATATTTCTAAAATTTCTGCACCCGTTTTAATCATAGCCGGTGACAATGACGGACTGGATAAAGCTGAGCTGGCAAAAACCTATAAGTTATTGGGAGGTGACATTTCTGCGGATCTCAAGCCTATGCCCAAATCTCAGCTGGCAATCGTTCCGGGGCAGGGACATGTCAGCCTGATGATGGATACCGCCACGATTCTGAACTATTTGAACAGTTTTCTAAAGTAACTGATAGAACTGAATAGTAAATTATCTTAATTCATCAATGAAATGAGACAAATAACTTTTTTATCAATGGGCAGTTCCGGCACCCTTTGCCCGACAGAAGGCTATGTAAGGCCAAAAGGAGTAATTATATAGCCCATGACAAACGTACGGGCAAAATATAACAGGTAATATTGAGGTGTAAAGATTACTTCCTATAACTTAAAACTACAACAATATGAATACAAAATTTGAAGCAGGCATTAATATCGCCATAAAAATTCCAAAAAATAAATATGAAAAAACAGTCGCTTTTTACAGGGATATTCTGAAGCTGGATGTTGAAGAAAAACCGATTGCCAATCCTACCGTTTCCAGAACACATGAAGTGAAATTCGGTAACAATATAATATGGTTGGATTGTGTGGACAACTATACCCATTCCGAGACCTGGCTGCAGCTCACCGTTCCCAACATAGAAGACGCGACAAAATATTTGCAGTCGAACGGTGTGGAGACCTGTGACGAAATTGAGGAACTTCCTGAAAATATGCACTGGATTACTGACCCGGCAGGTACGGTTTTCAATGTACAGGAAACGCCAAAATAATATTAAAAAAAGCTGTAACCACTAGATTACAGCTTTTGTTTTTTTATTAAGAATCCAGGCAATCTTCAGGAACTGAAAACTGCATAGAATTGATTTTGATTATTTGATTGTGACAGTCATATTCGGAACTATGATATCACCATTAGAACCTGAATATCTCTGAGCAAATATTTCAATATAATCATTATTTGAAAGCTCGGTAGTTCCGTTTATTGGCAATACAACAATGTCATTGGTAGTTGATCCTCTGCCGTATACCTTATATTGACTTAAAACACTTCCGTTTTTGGCAATATAGATGATGTAAGTTCCTGCTGACGGGACCTGGAAAGAAATGGATCCTGTTACTTGAAAAATTCTTTTCTTTTTGCCTAAATATTTTAATCTGTTGGGAACACCGTCTGTTGAAAACCTGAATAAATTGGAGGAAATGGAGGATGAATTTGTATTACCAACCTTCACAATATTACTGGGGTTAGTATTGTTGGTAAAACTGACGCCGATGCCGGTTCCTACAGCAGAGTCTACAGCAAAGTCACCAACAGCATTCGTATCTGATTCAGTGGGTATTCCGGCCGCTCTTACCGTCCAGCTATTGTTAAAATTATATCCGGGATAAGTTCCTGTAGCATAGGGTCTGATATACCCTGTAGTATTGGTACCTGTAAAAACAACAGATTCCATAACAGCATCACCGGTTATTGTAAGCCCGGATGTTGAAACATCAAATCCTGTAGCAGATCCATTCACCTGGCTGAATCCGCCCTGCTTTTCCACTAATGTGAAAGTACCTGTCAACCGTTCATACGTCCCGGAATTATTCCCGAACCATCCTATATTACTAAGTAGCAGCTGCGTTATATTATTATAGGTTATGCCGTTACTGTTTCCTGTAAATTGAATGATACTTAAAAACACCAGCCCGAAACCAGAGATTGTTCCAACCGTATTCGAGTTGGCAACAACACAATCCCGGAATATCAGGTTTTGTGCAGCAGATCCGTTTAAATTGAAAACATTTCCACCCGGTGCCGTAAGAGTTATGCTTTTGATGCTGCCCCCTGTAGCCCCTTCAAAAATATTGCCCGAAGTTCTGCGGATAATGTCGTTATTACTGTCATGGCCGGTAATGTAAGAATTATTTATATCGATGGGCAGGTCGAATGTTACCTGTCCATTGATTTCGTACAGTGTATTGGAGTCCATAAGATATTTTCCCCCGCCTCCGGCAGCCAGTTCATCGGCTAAAACTGTATTCAGCACATCAGTAGACTTTATGCGTTTAAAGTTAAGTCTTTCAGTCACACTGCTTGCCAGTGGAGACCATGATGCTGTAGAATTTTCGTAATAATAAAATAATTTCAATGTAGTATCATAGACCAGGAGTCCATCTGCTGGAGATACTATGGCGGTCCTTTCTGCTGTTGTCATCCTTGGAGCCAGCATTCCCCTGGTTGTGGAGCTTACGTCCAGCATAGCACTTGCATCGGGAGTGGGTGTACCAATGCCAATCTGAGCTTTTCCTGTAAAGAACAGAAATAAAAAGAACAGCAGTAAAAAATTCTGAGAATAGCGGGTAAGCATTGTATTCATGGTTTAATTAATTTAAGGTTATGATGATAAGGTTGCATCTCTGTATGGCCGGAAAGTCTCAGTAATAAGGGATTTAATGATAAATAATCCAAACTGTATATTAATCTGATCATATGGATTGTGATAAATAGCAGCAGGAAGAATCATAAGTAAATCTAATAAATCTCAAATTATTGACTTATGATTACAATCATAAAAATTTTAATTAAATATATACAAATAATTGTTTTTTTTTACATATTTTCTGTTCATAAGAAAAGAATATTTAAAATACAGATAAAATTCTCATTGGAAATTCTTCAAAAATGATGTTTATGATCTCAGTCATGATATCGGTGACGGGGAGCTCCTAGATTTGTAAATGATTAATGCATACATACTATCTAAAAATGCTACACTTGCCTCCCGTACTGTGGGAGGTTTTTCTATTTGGGAAAGTGGTTTCAAAATAACCCATTATGATGTGAGTCATAAAAAAGCAAATAGCAGTTTTTATAATTTTGTTAGACACACACCACAAAATTTTAATATTATGAAATCACTAGTATCATTGGCCTTAATTTTAGGCTTCTTTGCCGTCAGCTGCAAAAAACAGTCTCAGCCACAACCTACTCACATCGACAGCCTGAATACCGGAGACAGTATGGTGACCGGTACAGCCCAGGTTACGCCGGATTCCGGGGATAATACTCTTCCGATGGACAGTACGGCTTATGATGTAGATTCCATTAAAAACACTAAGTAGTTTTTAAACTGGTTCTGTTATACGTTTTTATTTAACGAAAGCGGAACCGGCACTTAAGAAAGGAGATCGATACAGATCTGTAGAATTGATGTACAATGTATTTCAAGAGATATCAACTATATATCAACTATAAAATTTCATTATGGGAGAATCGTCACTATTTAATCAGACGGGCATCCAGATAACGATACTGTTAATGCTGATGGTGATTATTGCCGGCTTAGTCATCCTGATCTTTAAATTTTTATCTATCTATGGAAGGATATTAAGGCGGAAAGAACTTCAGGAAGCCCGGAAAAAAATAGAAGATATGTCTTCTGAAGAACTTGCGGCATATGAACGGAGGGAAAAGGAGCTTAATTTTCAGCCTGCAGAACATCAGCTTTCCGGAACCTTACCGCCCGCCGATGAAAAAGGAGTTATCCGGAACATTAATACTGTAGAAGACTTCAGAGTGTTTCCTACCAAAAGAAGGACGTCATCTTTCCTGCAATATATAAGTCCTGAGCTGAGTAAACTTATTCTTTATTTTCTGGGGACTGCCATATTCTGGCTTATTATAGGAACCAGTTTTGGTCTGTATGCCGGGATAAAATACGTGGCCCCTGATGTTGAGCATACCAGCTGGCTGAGTTTTGGCAGGCTGCGCCCTGCCCATACCAACGCCGTGTTCTGGGGCTGGGCATCATTAGCAATGGTGGGCTTTTCCTATTACGTGGTTACAAGAGTGAGTAATGTGGAAAATTACAATATCAGGCAGGGGTATATTTCTCTAATTCTCATTAATGCTGCGGTTCTGACCGGGACCATATCTTTATTGGCAGGAGTCAATAATGGGGGTGGAGAGTATCGGGAATACATATGGCCCATTATGATCACTTTTGGAGCCGGTATCGCGCTCTCATCCCATAATTTGTTTAAACCTGTTGTCCAGAGAATTGTAAAAGAAATTTATATTTCAAACTGGTATATTATTTCGGGATTCATGTTTATTGTTATTGTCATTATCGTAGGTTATAGTCCGATATGGCAGGATGGGGTAGGAGAAACCATTACCCAGGGATATTATATGCATCAGGCGATCGGTATGTGGTTTATGATGATTAATCTGGGATTAATGTATTACTTTCTTCCCCAGCAGCTTAATAAGCCTATTTATTCCTACAGTTTGGGAGCATTGGCTTTCTGGACCCATATTTTGTTTTATACATTAATCGGGACCCATCATTTTATTTTCAGTGCCATTCCCTGGAGGCTGCAGACTACAGCTATTGTGGCCAGCGTTGGAATGCTGATTCCGGTGGCTGCCGGAACCACTAATTTTCTTTTGACCTTTAACGGAGCCTGGTTTCAACTGAAAAACAGCTATACGCTTCCTTTTTATTTCATGTCTATTATTTTCTATTTTACCGGATCCTTCCAGGGGACCGTGGAAGCTTTTAGATATACGAACCTGCTTTGGCACTTTACAGACTTTACTGTTTCTCATTCTCATTTAACCATGTATGGAATTATCACTTTTATGTTATGGGGATTTTCCTATACCCTTATCCCACGGCTTACCGGAAAAGAACCTCCCAAATTATTAGTAGGAATGCATTTTTGGCTGGCTTTAATCGGGCTGTTGTTTTATGTTATTGCATTAATGATTGGCGGAACACAGACCGGGCTGTTATGGATGAAAAAAAAGCCTTTCATAGACGGTGTTATCAATATGTTTCCTTTCTGGTTATGGAGAGCAATAGGAGGAACCATGATGTGGGTAGCCCATCTTATTTTCGCCTATAATTTTTACAAAATGATTACACCGGACAGGAATATCAGAATTCCACGGACACCAGCCGAAATACTGGCTGCGAAGAAACAGAATAGCCATACTGAATTTAACACCTAAAAAAATTGCGATGATACTATTGAATGATCATAGAATACTTTTCGGGTCGGCACTTTGTCTTTTCGTTTTTCTTACGCTTTACATTGCCGTGATTCCGGCTCTTGACAATCAGAGAATCAATAAACCTTTACCCAGACAATCCAAAGTATTAACTGCAAAGGAGAAAGCAGGTAAAATGGTATATATCGAAAACGGCTGTGTAGCATGCCATACCCAGCAGGTGAGAAATGTTGAGATGGACAATGTATTTGGCAAAAGACCAAGTATCCCGGCAGATTTTGCGATTAACAGAAGAACTGACTTCTGGAGAAATACAGCGAATTTAATGGGAACACAGAGAGCGGGTCCGGATCTTACCAGTGTAGGCGAGAGACAGCCAAGCGATGAATGGCACCTGATTCACCTTTATCAGCCAAGAGCCGCAGTAGAAGCATCCATCATGCCTTCCTATGAATTTCTTTTCATAGAAAGAGATTATCTGCAGCCCGGTGATGTAGAAGTTAAGGTACCGGAAAAGTTTCTTAAAAACAAAAGAAAGAAAATAGTAGCGACAGAAAAAGCACTTCAGCTGGTTGCTTATCTGAAATCCCTGAAACAGACCGACTATACAGACAAATCTATTGTTCCTCCATTTTTATATAAACAGACGAAAAAAGAAACAGAAGGAGGACAGGGAGCCTCAAATTTACCGGACGGAGCAGAGCTTTTTACAGCTAATTGCGCTTCATGCCATCAGGCGAACGGGGAAGGAGTGCCAGGAGCATTTCCACCCCTGAAAGGCAGCCCGGTAGTAAGCGGCGGGGATCTGGAACTCTATGTAACAATTATTATGAAAGGGTATGACCCCAGACCGGAATTTGCAACCATGCCGGCCGTTGGAATTAATGCCAATTTTACGGCAGAAGATGTAACAGCCATTATTAATCATGAAAGAACAAGCTGGGGAAATAATTCGAAAAAAGTGACTCTGGAAGAAGTAAAAGTAATCTTTGATAAAATAAAAAAATAGCATGAAAAATATATTTAAAAAAATACTGTCTGTGACTTTAATTCTATTGGTTAATTATGCGCTGGCATGTGATGCCTGCCAGCTTCAGCAACCTGAAGTCACTAAAGATCTTACGCATGGTGCCGGACCCGAGAGCAATTGGGACTGGTTTATTGTAGGAATTGTTATCCTGATAACAGTTTTAGCCTTTATATATTCAGTTAAATATCTGATCAAGCCGGGTGAAAAAGATAAAAAGCATATTAAATATTCGGTTTTTTCAGATGAAAATTTAACGTTATGACAAAAGACAGGAGCAAAGTTTTTCTTTTCCTGGATGATGATCCACATCCTGTTGCAGAACTGGAAACCCCCATTGTATTCGATCTGGATACTAAAAAGCTGACCGATGGGGAACATGTATTAAAAATTATCAGCCAGTCACCATCAGGAAAAGAAGGGATAAGAAAAATCAATTTTACGGTTGCCAACGGGCCATCCATAAGAATTGAAGGCCTGAAAAACAAAGATGTAGTAGACGGTACCCTCTCATTAATGATCAATGCTTATGACAAGGGAAACCAGAAAAGCTTTCTCATCAACGGAAGCGAGACTCCGCAGACGATACCGTTCTGGATATGGATTATCATTATCTTATTCGTAGGCTGGGCTGTTTACTATGAAATAACGAGTTCTGCAATACAGTAGCAGTATAGCTCTGGTAAGATTAGAGATCAGAGAATGTACACTTTATCATTATCTATTAAAAACAATCATATGGTTATTAGTGAAAAGTTTTTGTTTTCAGCGGGTGCTGAAGTAAAAGAATATAATTCCGGGGATGTTATTTTTCAAAAGGGAGAAACTCCTTCTTATTATTATCAAATAATTAAAGGAAAAGTAAAGCTTGACCATTTTAATAAAGAAGGTAAAGAACAGGTCCAAAAAATAATCGCTGAAGGAGAGAGTTTTGGTGAGTCTCTGCTTTTCATAGGCAGGGCTTATCCCATGGAAGCCGTTGCCTTAGAGCCCTGTTCAGTCATACGGCTATACAGGATTAATTTTTTTAACATGCTGGATATCTATCCGCGGCTGTATTTTAATTTATGCAGAGATCTATCAAACTGCCTTTATTATGCTTCAGGGCAATTCATTACAGGTACAGGCAGTTTGATTGGGAAATCCATCTGAAAAATTGAAACAGATAAGCTGCAGCAGTTAATCGAAATCTAGATCTATAAAATTCAGATCTGGCTTGAATCTAAATCAAAGACTGTGGACATGGCTCATGATGAAAACCATACAGACTATGGAAAAAAAACAGATAATACCCTTTCTGCAGGGCCTGTACTTCATAATAACCGGAATCTGGCCACTTGTTCATATTGAAAGCTTTCTATACGTAACCGGTCCTAAAACAGATATATGGCTTGTTAAAACTGTAGGGTTGCTCATATTGCCATATAGTATTTTATGTTTTTATGCAGCATGTATCCCAAAAAGGAGACCTGTCATAGCTTTAGTGAATATGATGTGCTGTTTTGGATTGGCGGGAGTAGATCTCTATTACTATCTCAGGAACGTTATCAGCTGGGTCTACCTGATTGATTTTGCATTGGAAACAGCATTTTTTATTTACTGGATTTTTTATTTATTTAATTCAAAAAGAGCACTATAGACTGTATCATCCAGATAATACCTTGAAAATATGAAAGTCAAAGAAATTCCTGGAATTCCACGTCAGAAAAAAGGTGGGTTTCATAATACAGAAAGCAAAAAAGAATTTGATCATCCTGAAACAGCTGTTCAGCAGTTTGCTATACTCAAAAGCAGGCTTTATTCCATTAATCAGTGGAAGGACTTTTGTGGTGAAGGGTTTGCTGATTTTAAGCTTTACGATTCATCAGGAAATTATACTGATAACATTCCAGAGAAAGGATATTTTATAAGAATTGATATCCCGGGTCCCGGCACGGCCGAAGCTGATGGATTCGACTGGGTAGAAATTACAGAGATCAGTGACCAGCATACAAAAGATGACGAATTTGAAAATATCTCAATTACCTGCAGGCCTTCGAAAGCTCCGGGCAATTCCATTAAAAAACATACAGCCCATTTTTATTCTTCTTCCGCCACCTCAACGTTCATGATTTCAAGAGGAAATACCTATATCAAAGCAGCAGTTTACGGCAGGAATGAAACCGCCAATTTACAAGCCGCTTTCCTGGATAAGATAAGGAATCTTTTAATTGCAGCCGGAGGAATAATAGGCATCTCCAAGATCCAGTGGAAGAGGCTTACAGATGCTTTGTTAGATTTTTAAATGATAAATTGTTTGTTATGAAAAATAGTTTTTTTGACAGTTTTGCAGATAAAGCTGTTTATTTCACAGGAAGTGCAGGTGCTTTTATTGCGGCAAGTATCCTTGTACTGGTATGGGCGGGAACCGGGCCTTTTTTTAATTTTTCAGAAGAATGGCAGATCGTGATCAATACCGGAACGACTATTATCACTTTTTTAATGGTTTTTTTAATTCAGAAGGCTCAGAATAAAGATTCCAAGGCTATACAGATCAAATTAAATGAACTTATTGAAGCCCATACGAAAGCCAGCAATCAAATAGTAGATATAGAAGATCTCACAGAAGAAGAGCTGGATAAGATTCATAAGCTTTATGAAAAGAATGACGGTTTCTGGAAAAAGCAGGAAAAAGCTGAATCCAATCCTGATGATAAGGCCTGTAATTACCGGTATAAATAATATCTTAATGTTTAACAGAAAACCAAAATAAAATATGAATGGAGTTATTATACAATTCTTTCATTGGTATCATGAAGGAAATTTGTGGAATGAATTTACAGAAAAGTGTGATGATCTTAAGAATATGGGATTTACAGCAGTATGGCTTCCTCCCGCAACAAAATGCGTTTTAGGACAGGAGGGCAGAGGGTATGATATTTATGATTTGTATGATCTGGGGGAATTTGACCAGAAAGGAAGTATTCCTACAAGATACGGAACCAG
The DNA here is from genome assembly GCF_049887855.1 of Chryseobacterium sp. NFX27. Taxonomy (NCBI): domain Bacteria; kingdom Pseudomonadati; phylum Bacteroidota; class Flavobacteriia; order Flavobacteriales; family Weeksellaceae; genus Chryseobacterium; species Chryseobacterium sp. NFX27. The sequence continues at coordinate 115,257 of NZ_JAGEKK010000012.1, forward strand.
GGAAGAATACCTTTCCGCCATTAAAAAAGCCCATGAAGTAGGCATATCCGTGTATGCTGATATTGTACTGAATCACAGAATGGGTGGCGATGAAAGTGAAACTGTTACCGTACATCAGGTCAATGAAGAAAACCGGAATGAAACCATTGGTGAACCCTTCACGGCAAAAGCCTCTACAAAATTCCTTTTCCCGGGAAGAAACGGAACCTATTCTGATTTTATATGGGACTATACCTGTTTTAGCGGAATAGATATCATTCAGAAAGACGATGAAGAGAGAAAAGGTATTTTCAAAATCCATAATGAGTACGGAACAGAATGGAACCAGGCGGTAAGCCACCAGTTCGGAAATTACGATTATCTGATGGGAGCTGATGTAGAATACCGCAATCCTTATGTTGTGAAAGAAATGAAAAACTGGATCAAATGGTATCTGGAAACTACCCGTGTGGATGGATTCCGTCTGGACGCCCTCAAGCATCTCTCGGTTGATTTCCTGCAGGAATGGATTACCTATATAAAAAAAGAGCTGAAGCCCGACTGTTATATATTGGGTGAATTCTGGAAGCAGGAATCTGAAAAAATATCTGATTTTTCCGATAAAATTAATGATATGATCTCCTGTTTTGATGCCCCTCTCCATTATAATTTTTTCATGGCATCAAAGGATGGTCGGAATTACGATCTCAGCCAGATTTTAAAAGGCAGTTTTCTGGAAAAAAAGCCTGTCCTTTCCGTATCGTTTGTTGAAAATCATGACACCCAGAAGCTGCAGTCCTTGGAATCAGCTGTAAAGGATTGGTTCAAACCTCTGGCTTATGCCATTATTTTATTATGGGAAGAGGCATATCCTTGTGTTTTCTATCCCGATCTTTTCGGTGCAGAATATACGGATACAAAAGATGGTGAAGACGTAAAAGTCATTATGCCAAAGGTAGAAATTCTGCCTAAGCTGCTTGAAGCAAGGAAGCAGTTTGCCTATGGCGAACAGATCAGCTATTTTGATCACCCCAACTGTATTGCGTGGGTGAGAAAAGGAAATAATGAGTATCCCGGCTGTATTGTTATTCTGTCCAATGGTGAAGATGGCTATAAAGACATAGACCTTGGAAAAGAACATGCAAATTCCGTGTACCGGGATTTTACCGGTCAAAGAGAAGATGAAATTAAAACAGATGAAAATGGCAAAGCCAGATTTGTGGTCAGATCACAATCTGTAAGTTTATGGGTTAAAGTATAGATGTGTCTTACCGACCTTAATGGTGGCTAAAGGGTCATCCTTAAATTGACGTCTTCCACATCGCCCTCTTTTTTAATGGTAACGGATTTCCGGATGTTTGCCTCACTAACAATCTTAAAGTAATGATGCCCCTCTATTTCTCTGGAACTCTGAAGAGTATTATTGATATAGGTATTCTCATAACCCAAAGTATAACTCTGCTGTTTATCCTGTATATAGTTGAATCCGGTGATCAGCAAATATTGTCCGGGCATGAGATTATTGATCTCGAAGCTGCCTTTATCATCCTTTACCTGTATTACTTTAATGCAGGCTTTAGCCTCTTTGTGCAGCTGTACAATCTTGCCTTCCTTTTCATACTTTTTGCTTACTTCCAGCCACTCTTTAAAATAGGCAGTTTGTGGCATTACAATAATAGAGGTTCCTTTGGGTGCATATTGTCTTTTGTTGATGTTAAGGACCGCAATTCCTTTGATACCCGATTGGTTATCTTTAGCAAAAGCCTGTCCCTTGATTGTTGATTTGCCCCCTGTCATCAGCTGTATGGTTTCACTTTTATTAAATTGGGCTTTTTGTTCAACCGTGAATGACTGGGCTCCAGCTATAGAGAAAAGCAGAAGAAAAGCTATGATATAGTAATTTTTTTTCATAAAAATAGTATTTAGATTAAAATGGATAGGGGGTGTATGTTGCAAATATATCAAAAAATATGATATCCTAATTAAAGAGATAAAGATCTGAATATTAATTAGTAAGAATCATTTTATCAGAGTTTTTAGTTGCTTTATAAGCTGCTGAAGTTTTGTGATTTTTGGGACCAAATTTTCAGATTATAATAATTATACTTGTAGATGGGCATAAAGTAAGTTTTTTATTATAAGAAGCTCATTAAATGATGTTTATAATGAATTGGCGTTGTGAAAATGCACATTTTGGCAAATAAATTGTTGTATTGGTGTTGAAGTAATTATATGCTTTATTATTTATCACCACTTTAAAATTATTATTATGAGAAATTCTGTTTTAACACTTTTTGCAGTTGCTGCCCTGATAGCCTGCAAAAAAAATGAAACCACATCGGTAAACGAATCTACAGATGCCCCGACTGTATCTGCTCCGGCTGAATCCGGAATGACGGTTACGGACTCTACTAAAATGGCGGATAACACGGCCAACACAAATTCGCTCAGTGATCAGGACAAAAAGTTTGCAGATGCCGCAGCCAAAGGAGGCCTGATGGAAGTAATGATGGGTCAGCTTGCTGCTACCAATGCTTCGGATGCAAAAGTAAAAGCATTGGGAGAAATGATGGTAAAAGATCACAGCAAAGCTAATGACGAGCTCAAGAAATGGGCCACGACAACAGGCTATACGCTGCCAACCAGTCTGGATGCCGCAAAGCAGAAGGAATATGATGACCTGAAAGCAAAAAAAGGAGCTGAGTTTGACAAAAAATATACCGACCTGATGGTCAGTGATCATAAAAAAGATATAGAAGAATTTAAGAAAGAAGCTTCGGAAGGTAAAGATGCATCTTTAAAGTCTTTTGCGGGTAAAACCCTGCCAACATTAGAGCACCATTTAATGGAATCTGAAAAAGCAAAAAATGCCGTAAAATAATCTGCGGTACCTACAAGATAAGCTCCTCTTTTTACAGAGGAGCTTTTATTTTTTCAGAATGTTATCAAAACCGGTTTATTTAAACAGCGGAAGAATTATCTTGGGATAACAAAACCTCTCAGTTCTGCCATTTCTCCATCTTTGAATCTCCAAACATCACAGTAATCATAGTCTGTCCATCGTCCTTCTTTGTCCAGCAGGCTAATTACGCCTACTGCCGTCACAAAATCTCCTTCACTTACCATATATTCTACGTCAAACTTGGGCGGCACTCTGTAGGCATCTGCCAGATAATTCCGCACTTCCTCTTTTCCTGAAAGAACCTGATCACCTACAAATATCCACTTTGTATTTTCGCTGCAATACGAAAGAAAGGTTTCGTGGTCACCCTTTGATATCGCGTCATTTGCCTTTTCTAAAACAGTTTTATTATCCATAGACAGATATTACAAAGTATAATAGTACATCAATAATCATTATCAATAGTCTGTAGAGCCGTTCAGATCATGTCCGTTACCAGATTAGCAGTCTGCCAGAGGTGAGAGGTCAGTATAAATCTAATTCAGCTGATAATTAACAATGACTAAGCTCAAAATGAAATGGACATAGTCCTCTTGAGCCTCTTTTACATTCATCAGTTTGTTTTTATAGGCATAGGAGCTCAGAACTTTTGTTAAGTTCTGGTAAGTTTCAAAATGATCCCCTTTAATTTTGACTCTTCCATTACCGTCTCTTGTTTTAATAATTTCATTATCCAGGGTTCTGACTTTAAATAAGGCATATGATAATTTTGGCTGGAAATTCATTCGCCCTGTATATCTTTCAACTATATTAACCTTGAACGAGTCAAATACGATTGTGTTAAAAACAACAGTAGAGTAAGCATCCTGAGTATTGAGCTCAAGTGTATAGTTCATTATTTTTATTTTTCTACAAATTTACTCAGAAGCTTAAAAGAATCAAAGTAAAATAAAAATTTAACTTTTTAATAACTATTATTCAATAGCTTTTTCACACAGCATTAATCATTTAGGAGAAAATAATTTATTTCCTACAGATTGATCAGAGTAGAAATAATGAAGATAGTCTCCAGAAATGGCCCAGGAAATACTCAGGAAAAAAGTAATATCAAAGCCTTTGAATCAGTAGTGACGGTTAAATTCAAATATCTGAATATCATTTTTTTGATTGAAAATATACTTCTGTCATAAAAATAAACTAGAATCCCCCTTTTGTTTGGGAACAAATTGCTTCTTTCTCATCATGTATGATGGCATGTAATGATAGGAGGGGGATTAACTAATTTATATATTGTACTGTTTAATTGGCGATTTTGTAGCCGTAAAAAGAACTTACTACCACCTGGTAAGTAGTCCCGCTGGTTACGGCTGCTGCTGAAGCCATACTTACGGTTTCTCCGGCATTCAGATAGGTAATGCACGAAACGTTGGTCCCTACCAATATACCCGGATTCGACTGGTAAGACTGAACCAATACATTATTGGGAGTGGTACTGAAGTTTTTTACAAGATATAATATAGCCCATGCAAAATTGGGAGCACCGGCAATCGCACCGTTATCAAACTGGGTAGAGCCGTAAAACATATAATATCCGCTGGTAGCGGCAGTAAACCTTCCACTGGCCGTATTCATTACATTTCCTGTATTGATGACTGTTCCTTCAGGATAATTAATTTCAGCGTTGATATAAGGTCCGCTGACGGTAGAAGGAAGGGACTGTCTTGTTGTGGTACTTATAGTGGAAAAAGCATAAGTAGATGCTGCTGCAGGCAGGCTGCTGGAACTTGAGAGCAAAATAAGTTCCCATGTCGTATTGGTCACAGTTCCTTTGCTTATGAAAAAAGCGTAATAACCCGGAGGAACACTGATAGAAGTTACTCCTGCACCGCTTTGATTGTCAATCAGTTCTGTTCCGCTGGCGGCTATAGATAATGTTGCAGTACCGGTATTTTTGAAATGGTAGGTTCTTCCGATAAAATTGCCGGATCCGCTTACAGCAGCAGGCAGCGTTAAAGTACCATTGCTGTTACCGTTGTAGGCTATATAGTAATCATTGGCATCAACAGGGCCACTTGTTCCGGTGGTTTTGTAGGTTGCAGCAAATGAGCCGTTAACGGTTAGTTTACTGCCCGGATCGCTGGTATTAATACCTATATTTCCGGATTGAGAATATATCAGACTGCTGTTTAAAAGGGCTATTAACGGCAGGAAAAACATTTTTTTCATATTAATAAGATTAAATGAATAAATAGCAGGTAAATAAATTTATTGGTTTGATAAAGAGGGTGTATTGTAATGAACTGCTGCAGGAACGAGGGAATTTTGCAGCAGTTCAACTTTTCAGCTTTATGTATTTAGAATCATGGTTATAGTGATTTCTTTAATTTTGGAATTTAACAAAATCTAGATAAAATGCAGGGTTACCTATGTTGAATCCTGTTGGCACAGTTGCATTAGTTTTTACACCTACAATAGAATAAGTGCCCGGAGTAGAAAAATAAAGCACTCGGTTTTGGTCTCTTGGTGACATCATCTGAACATCTGCAACGTTACAGTAAGTCCTCCAAATCTCACCTACTCCATTTATATAAAATCCATAATCATTACAGTTTGATTGTATTGTCACCCCACAACGGAAAAAATACCATCCTTTTGCAGGAATAGTTACTGAAATCCCCGTTGGAAGAAGAGCTCCCGGACCTCCGGTAAAAGGATTTACCAGTGTTCCGGAATATGATGTCCAGTTATCGGCAAATGCAGTGGTAACGGTTGATGACCAGGTAGCCAGTCCATTGGCATCACTGGTTAGTACGTAACCCAGCTGCTCTGTACCGTCTTTAATCTGCAGTGCACCGTTGGTAGTACCGTTGTCTATAACGATTTTAGAATTGGCTGCTCCTGCAGGGACCGTATTGGTTCCAAGTAAAACTTTTCCTGTTCCGTCAATGCTAAGGTTATTTCCGTCAGTCGCAATATGAGTGGGCTGGGATAGGGTGCCTCCTAATTTAACATCGGTGCCTGACAAGTTAAGACCATTACTCGCAGTTATAGTACTATTGGCCGTCATAACTTCCCATGTAATCGCTGCTCCGGTAAGTCCTGTATTGATAAGCTGAACACTTTGATTGGCCGGAACTGAAACACTGGCATTTCCGTTAATGGTTTCCGGAGCTGCAGAATTTACCGTGATGGTAAAGTTTGTGTTGTTTTTGATCGTATACATTCTCCCTTTAAAATTTCCCACTCCGCTGATGGCTGCCGGAAGATTGAATACTGCATTGGCGGTACCGTTGTAAGAAACATGAAAATCTGCCGAATTTAAATTATAAACCGCAGCCGTGATAGCTGTGTAACGGGCAGCCACAGATCCGTTAATGTCTAGTGTGGATCCGGGATTGGGCGTATTTATTCCTACATTTCCTGCCTGTGAGAAGACAAAGGAGGAGGCGAGTAACCCTAATAGTTGTCCTAATTTTGTAAATTTTCTTAGCATTTATTTTAGTTTTAGAATCTTAATTTCCCAAGCAATAGTTATGTTCGGCATAATATATCAGTAGAATATTCTCTTGATTTATTAATTCTACATTAAATAACCATTAAAATATTGTGAATATGATTATTTTTTAACTTAATTTTTAATTTAAAAATATTAATAATGTAAAAATATAGAAATATTACTACAGAAATTATTGCGTTTCGTAGAATAAAATAAAGACGGTCGTAGAAAATTTTCTACATCATGTGATTTATAAAGTCCCGGAAAAATCAGGCAATATAGGTTTGATGCAGCTTGATAAGATCTGCTAGATTTTTGGTTTTTAGTTTATTGTGTATTCTTTTTTTATAGGTACTGATAGTCGGCATCTGGATTCCCATCTTATTGGAGATTTCTAAATTGCCATTGCCCTGTACCATTAAAATAAAAATCTCATACTCTCTCACAGATAAATTCTTTATAGAGTCTAAAGGCGATTCCTGAAGTAATTGCCGTACAATAGAGGAAGGATAGTAAAAGCCTTCAGAAAATATTTTGTTTACGGCATCCGATATTTCCTCCGATTTGCTGAGCTTGCTGAGGTATCCGTTGGCGCCTTCTTTTATATATTGTACAGCTACTTCCTCTTCATAGGCAGAAAATATCAGTATTTTTATATCAGGATCCAGCGCCTTAATTTCGGAGATCATTTTTTTATTTTTACTCTCCGGCATATTGATATCCAGAATAACAAGATCATATTTCCGTTCTGAAATTTTTTCAATAGCTTCCGGATAATCTTCCGCCTGGTCTATAGCTACTCCCTGGATCCTTGACTCTAAAATCATGCTGGTGCCTACCAGAACAATGTCGTGATCATCAGCAATAAGAATATTCTTAATCATTTTTTTTATTCGTTAAAATCAGTTTGAATGAAGTTCCTTTTAATTTATTTTTTTTGAAGATAATTTTCCCTTCTATCATTTGCAGAAGCTGTAAAACAAGATGAAGTCCCATTCCGTATTTTTGCAGCAGTAATTTTTCATTTTCAATATTATCCTGAAGTTTTGTATAATATTCTATCTTCTTTTCATCCATCCCGGTTCCGGTATCTCTTATCAGCAGGATAATGGTATTTCCCTCCACATTGCTTTCTATTGTAATAAAGCCGTCTTTTGTAAACTTTACAGAATTATCCAGCAGATTATGAACAATTGCCGACAGGATATTCTTGCTGGTCCATACCCATAATTTCTTATCTATGTGATTAATAATCATGGTGTTATTATTCTCTGCTATAGCATTGAACAGTATTTTCTTCTCTTCAATCAGCTTATGCAGAGAATAGAGTTCTGTTTTATCGGACCTGTGATGGGTGTAGATGTCTGCATATTCTTTTAAGGTGATCGTAAAATTGTATAACTGATCCGATGATTTGTAAATCGAATTAAGAATCTTTTCACGGTGTTGCTCGTTAAAGCCATCCTTGTTCAAGGCTTCCTTCGCCGTGAGCGCAATAAATTTTACCGGAGTTGTAATATCGTGGGTAATGGTTCCGATGAGTTTTTTTTGCTGTTCAATTTCTTTATGAAGTTTTATTTTTGTTATTTCCAGCTTTTCTACGGTATCGGAAAGGCTTTTTGTACGGGAATTTATAATCTCCTCCAGTTCATGATTTTTCTTTTTCAGAAAGCTTATTCTCCATCGGACCAGGAAATATAAAAAAAGCAGCAGGGCAGAGGAGATCAGTATTTTAAACCATACAGTCTGGTAAAAATACGGTGGAATGACCATGTTTATTTTCTTATAAATATATTTTCCTTTGTCGGAAATTAGTATTCGTACCACAAAAGAATGATTTCCATAGGTGAGATTTGAAATGGAAAATTTCCCGTCCGGTCCTATAGGTTCCCAGTCTGCACTGGATATTCCGCTCAGCTTTGCTTCTATAACAAGATTGTCCGGATTAGAATAATAGGGAACATCAATAAATAGATCTATACGATTGGATTCCGGCTTTAAATGCAGAACCTTATTAAAGTGAAATTCTTTATTGTCAACAACAGCCCTTTCTATGTAAAAGTTTTCAGGGTAATGGCTTTTGATCTCCAGCGGATTGAAGAAAACCAAACCATTTAAAGAAGGAAGTACAAATTCTCCGTTTTCTAACCTATTGCCACAGACATTGCTGCCACCATTGAATTCATTGGTTTTAAAACCTGAATCTTTTGAAAATCTGTAATAATTGACCTTGAATTTTTTATTTTGTGCATACCGAAGCAGCTGGCTTTCCGGAACTCTGTACAAACCGTTATTCGTGGGAATCCAGAAAAATCCTTTTGAATCTTCCAAAATAGTATGGGAAGAAGAGAGGTTGTTATTGGTATCATAAGGCATTTTGATCAGGCGGTTATTTTTTAACAGGTAAAACCCCTTTCCTAATGTAGTGATCCAGAAATTACCGTCTTTTGTTTGTGTAATGTTGCGGATAGACAGTTCATTACCAGGGTGTAAACTAAGTATTTCATTGGTCTTCAAAGATACTTTATAGAGCCCTTTTATAGTTCCTACCAATATATGATCTTCATCAAACTTCATGGCTCTGGAAGGTTCACTATTAAAAAAGAACTTCTTTTTCACAGATTTGAAAGACAGATCATTATAGACAAAAAGAGTTCCGCTGTATTCAGCTGTTCCTTCTTTGGGATGCACTTTTAAAGCATAATACCGGCTGGAATCAAAGAAAAAGTCTTTTATTAAGAAGTCTTTCTTAGTCTTAACTTCCGTATAGGACGTTTTTTTCTGGTACATTATAAAATCATTTGCCCTACGGGTAATGATGTTTCCTTTTTCATCATAAGCCATGAAAACCGGAACAATATTTTTAAAGCTTTTGTCCTCTACAAGCCCATTGTGATCATAGACCTCTCCGAAAGTGGTAATTACCGAAGAATTGCTGAACGGTAAAGTGCTGTAAAAAACAGATTCAGATTTTGATGAATGTCTCTGTCTGGTCGTAAAATCCGGAAAGCTGATGACCTGCAGACCATGGGTGCTGCTCCCGAGATAGAGCTTTTTGTAAGCCTGATCATAGTAGATGCTAATGATATTTTCGGTAATCTGATCAAGCTGTACAAGTTTCGTGATCTTAAACTGGCTGTTCTCATAACGGCACATATAGATGTTATTCTTGTTGAATATGAAAACCTGGTTATTGATTCTGCTCCAGTAAATTTTACTTTTAATATCGGTAAGTAACGGCTCGGTATAACGATCGGCAATCTTTCCCTTTTCAATTTTCTGGATACTTTTTGACTGATGATCAATAAAGAATACCGATTTATTGTTCACAAAGATCCGGGGAATATTCTTATATATTGCTTTTATATTCAGATTTTCTTCTGTTTTTGAAAGAGCATCAACATATTGCAGGGAATTTTCTTTTATAAAATAGGTTCCCCCTTTAATCTGGAAATAAAGATCTATGCCCGGCGATGTAGTATAACTGTAATTTGAACAGTACAGAAAGTAATTTTGGTTGTTTTTAAATATAAAATTGGAATTCTTACTTACTATATTGACAACTTTTGGAGATTTTTGGTGGATAAGAACAATTTTTCCATAATCTCCTGTCGTTAAAATACTGTCTTTTTCAGGATGTCCATAGAAATACATGAACCTTTGGCTGTTCAAAGGGAAATTCTTGTAAACCAAAAATTTTATGCCGTCATATCGTACCAGGCCATTTTCGGTGGTAATCCATATAAATCCGTATGGGTCTTTTATAATATCTTTTACGCTGTTCTGTGGAAGTCCGTTATCTGTATTATAGGACTGAATGTTATAGTTTTGGGTATAAATAATAGAAAAAAAGAAGAGAAGAAGAGCGGAAGTATATTTTTGCACAAATCTTTTTATTTTAATTGGATCACAAAGTTATTACTGAATTTGTAAAAACAATATCAATAAAAAGTTTTTTTTTAATATTTGACAAAAATGCTCTGATAAAGTATTGACTGTATTATTTTTCGGTTTACATAAGTTTAAATTTTTATTTTCAGGTTGTGCAACAGTTTCCAAACCCTTACTAATTAGCTTTGGGAGGCGGCGGCGGCGGATTCATCTGGTTGATCTCTTCCAGGGTCGGCGGAACAATATGCTCCAGGATAACCGCTTTTTTTAAAGGAAACTGCTTTTTTGAAAATTCCTCATGATAATCAAAGTAATAGGTGTTTTGAGAATGGTATGAGGCTTCAATAGTGAGTGAATCTTTTTCATCAAAATAATCTTCAGAAATTGTATGTTTTAAAATACCTTTGTCATCAGCGGTAACTTTCTCAACTATAATACCACCTTCTTTGGTGTCTTTAATAAAAATAACATTAACATTGGGTGCAGGCTCATTGCTGTCAGTCAGAAAGTTCAGTTCCAGGCTGTAGTGCTTTTGTGCCGGAGCATAAGAAAAGCAAAATAAAAAAAATAATAATGATAAACTTTTCATAGCAAAAATTTATGTTAAGATAAAATAATTATTCCGTATTATAGTGTATATTGCCCAAATTGAGATTGGTTTTTATTTCAGAGTGGTAAGCCCGGTTGAAACTATGTATAGCATGGAAACCTTTTTTTTTATCAGGGAAAATTATGTACTTGAAAAAATCTGGTGATTATTGTTTTCAATATGTATGTCTGAACCTGAAAATACATCTGCACTGAATAAAAACCTGGAGTTTTGTTAAGTTTTTGTGATTTGGAATGAAATTAGAATCTCAGTATTTATCACGATTTACTGTTATGAGAAGACAAAAATTACTTTAACTTTGCGAAAGAAAGGATGTAAAAGCATTGCCAGGTTTTGGTAATACTGTGATAGCGTTTAAAACTAATACCCGTGACTTAGATAATCAGAAAATTAATTTAGCTGATAAAAAGATATGAAATATAAATTCTTAGATTTTAAATTGAGAAAAGTTGTTCATTACTCATTAATCCTGTGCATATTGTTGATACAGGTTATTATAGCCATATTTTTTTACAACGAATTTGTCAATGAAAAGAAGCTCCAGTTTATTAAAAGCCGATTGGAGGAAAGTAAAGCATTGGGCGGATTAACGGACAATTCGAGGAAAGACTTCATGGATGCACAGAACTACTTTCAAAAGTATATGATCAGCCAGGATAACGAAGATCTGAAGTTATACTTTGAATCCCTGAAGAAGCTTAATAGCAATTTCGAAAAGATAAATGATTATGGAGACAAAAATCTGGGGCTGAAAAACAAACTGGCAAAACAAAAAAAGGATACACTGAAAATCATAAAGCTGCAGACCATTATAGATTCTGTATATCAATATTCTTTGAAGCCACCCGTAAAGATCATCCCGGATCAGCAATACGAACTGGAAAGGTATAAAAACACTGACAACTTTGAAGATCTTACGATACAAACACAGACCTATTCTGATACCATTAAAAAGAAAGGTCTGATGGGGCGTTTAAAAGATGCAATATCAGGTAAGGTAGATGTACGGAAGGAAAGTACTGTCATTACTATGACCAATAAAAAGCCAGCCAATCTTTCTAAAATAAAACTTAGGATGGATAGCCTGGCAAAATCTATGGATAAGTTTTATACTACCGAAGTTAAAAAAATTCAGCGGTCTACCGTTCAGAACCAGCAATCTATGGCTGAAAGCCAGCGTGAAAATTTAAAGTTTTACAGTAATTTCAGTAAGTTACTGGTGTACAGCAACGGACTGATCAATGTCTACGAAAAGGCTATTAAAGAATTTAAATCAGAATTAGAAAAAGAATATAACAAGCAGAGCTCCAGTAACAACAAAATAAGGACCTATCTCGTATTGGGATTAATGATGCTGATGTTTATTGTATCCATCCTGATTATGTATTTTACAAGAATGGCATTCATATATGAAATGAAACTTAATGCTGCGAATAAGGAGATTAAAAAGAGTCTTAATTTCAAAAACAGGATTCTTGGAATGCTGAGCCACGAACTGATGTCTCCCCTGAAAATTATCAATATCTTTATCGATAAGATCAACAGGACTACAAAAGACGAAACCACGAAAGACTACCTTAAATCAATAAAATTCACCAACAGCACACTGCTTATACAGTCCAACCAGATTCTGGAATACACAAAAAACCAGGAAGTTGAGAAAAAGCTGGTCAAAACGGTCTTTAACCTTAACGATGAGATAAACTCTATTGTAACAGCCATTACACCCTATATAGAAACGAGGAACAATAAATTTCTGGTAACAAACAGAATTCCTGCAGATATAGTTGTAAATTCAGATAATATAAAAATTAACCAGATATTTATGAATATCCTGGGAAATGCCAACAAGTTTACAGAAAACGGACAGATCGATCTTTCAATGGCAACTGAGAAAGTAGATGAAAATACCATTTCTCTGATCGCAACAGTAGGGGATACCGGTGTAGGAATTTCAGATTCTGATCTGGAAAAAATATTTGAACCCTATTATCAGGGAATGGTCTCTGATAAGATTGATAATTTCGGAGCCGGATTGGGATTAAATTTATGCAAAGAAATAATAGAGCTTTTTAACGGAGAAATATCTGTTTCAAGTAAGCTCCACAAAGGGACAAAGGTAACATTCAGAATCAATTTAAGCATTAATCATCATGGAAGCACCAATTGAGAATAAAGAGATTGTATTTCTTTTAGCGGATGATCACAGTATTGTTCGCCAGGGAATTGCGATCCTGATTGATGAAATTGTTCCTAATTCTAAAGTTTATCAAACTTCGTCCTCACAGCAGATCGTAGAGCTGGTACAGTCAAAAGGAGTGGAAATAGCTATCATTGATGCTCATTTCCCGGATGGCAACAGTCTTCATGTTTTACCGCTGATAAAAAGTGTAAATCCGGACATTAAAATCCTAATCTTTACAGGCCTTGAAGAAGATCTGCATGTGCTCAAGTTTATCAAAGCAGGAGCCAGCGGATATGTAAGTAAATTAAGTGAAGAGGAAGAAATAAGACAGGCGATTTCAGATATTGTGCATAAAGGAGAATATTTTTCGCCGCTTTCCAGGAACCTAATGCTGCAGTTGGTTCAGAATCCTGATTTGCTTAACCCGCTTAGCCGTTTAACCAAAAGAGAACTGCAGATTGCAGAAATGTATGCAGAAGGATACGGTAACCTGGAAATTGCAAATGATCTGGATATCAAACAGAATACGGTCAGTACCATCAAGAAAAATATTTTTGATAAATTGAAAATAGAAAACCTTGTTGAATTGATCGATCTCATCAACACCCACCATAAAATTTAGGATTTTCTAAGGTCCATGCCTCATTTTTCTTCTCGTCAAAGCATTTTTATCGATAAACATCTATGGCTTTATCGATATATATCGATGCCGGTTATAAGAAATATTATCCGGTAATGTTGTTACTTTGTCTCAGTAAAATTAACCAAAGATACTTTCTGATTTTAGTACAAACGGTAAATTTTATGACACACATAAATGATGAGATAAATATAAGTGTATGCATGACCTTGAAGGAACTTCTCGAAAGCAGATTATTAAAAACACAAATTAATATAGAGAAGCAGACTTGGTCTTTGTAGGTCATTTTATACATAAAAAAGGGAGACAAGCAGTCTCCTTTTTTTATTTGGAAATCTCAGGACAAATGGTTTCCGGTATAAGATAAGATGCGGCTGGTATAGGCTTTTTATTTGATAAATCTCTATGTCTTTATCGATATATGTCGATGCCAATTATAAGAAGTATCACTGAGTAATGTTGTTACTTTGTACTAATAAAATTTATCAACAGGAATCCATCAACTGAAAAGTTTTGATACTTAGTGGGTAGATGTTATTAGAACACAAATGATGAAATAAATATTGCGTATAATGATCTTTAAGTAACTTCTTGAATTCGACTTAAAAAAACACAAAATTAATATAAAGAAGCATTACTTGGTGCAGATCATTTTATACAGAAAAGAGGAGGCGAAAAGCCTCTTTTTTATTGCTTATATCAGGATGAGTGGATGCTCTGTATAAATAAAATTCACATAGGCATTTACTGATAAACATCTATCTGCGTATCGATATATATCGATGCTAAGTATAAAGAATATTATTCACTAATGTTGTTACTTTGTCTTAATAAAATTCACCAACGGAATACATTGACTGAAAAAGTTTTTTTGACACCTTTGGTAAATATTATTAGAACACAAATGATGAAATAAATATTGGTGTATGAATGATCTTTAAGCAGCTTCTTGAACTCGACTTAAAAAAACACAAATTAATATAAAGAAGTTAACTTGATCTTTGTAGATCATTGATACAGAAAGGAGGCATTGGCCTCCTTTTTTATTGAATGGTATTTCTAAAGCAGTTCATGTATCATTATTGCTCTTTTTTCCACAGTAGAATAATAAAAAACTCAGTCTGGTAAAGGGTTTCCGAAATAAATACATAATTTTGCATCATGAGAATACTTCTTTCAGCATTATTATGCCTTCCTCTTTTACTCTTCTCACAGACCACAGCTAAAGTAATTGGAATTACAGACGGCGATACGATTACGGTCTTGCTGGACGGAAATATACAGAAGAAACTTCGGCTGGCAGAAGTAGACTGTCCCGAAAACCGGCAGCCGTTTGGAAAAAATGCTAAAAAATTCACATCAGATCAGGTCTTTGCAAGGCAAATCATGTTTACAGAAACCAATAAAGACCGATATGGCCGCTCAGTAGCCAAAGTATATTATGACAATGGCAAATATCTTTCAGCGGAGATTATAAAAGCCGGCTATGGATGGTGGTACTATTCCTATTCTAAAAACTCTGATCTTGGAAAGATGCAGGAATTGGCAAAAAATAAAAAACGGGGACTTTGGCAGGATAAAAAAGCAGTTTCTCCGTGGGATTTCCGTAAAGTACAGCGCGAAAATGCTAAAAAGAAACGACTCCAAAAACAATTGGAACAGCAGGCGCAAAAAGTAAAAGACCAGGACTTCGGGAAAGACAAAACGATGTCTCGTCCTGAAAATCCGATACAGATTAAAGGACAAAAATAAATAATTAAACCAGAGCAAATTTGTTTTTGCTTTGGTTTTTGCTTTTATAAGTTTTCATTTTGATTTCCTTTTGTTTATGCATT
>NZ_JAGEKK010000013.1:0-125430 GCF_049887855.1 Chryseobacterium sp. NFX27
TTCTCTTACAATTTGAAGCTTTAAACTTAAATTGTAATCTCTCTGTGTACGTTTGATGTACGCGGTTTCTAAATGTTCTTCCATAACGATTCTTTTTTTGTGTATCGATATTTCAGGACTAGACATTGTAAAATAATAAAACCTCTCGCTTTGAGAGGTTTTTTTGTTTAAAATATATTGATGATCACAGCTCAGTGTCAGTCATGAGCTTCTTTAATTGTCCCCAATCTTAGAATTTATACAAGTAGAATATCATTAGGATAAAATAATCCCTTTTTTGAAAGAAGAAGTAATCTGGAAATTTTGTGCATTTTGTGAAAAAATAAATTCTGGAACTTTTCTTTAAGTTAAGTCAGATTTTATTACAAAATTTGTTTGTAGTATTTTATTTTCTATTTCTCAGTTAGTATTTCAGATTTTGTACTTCAGTTATGATGATATTCAAAATTATCTAAACATTCTCTGTTTCAGAATAACAGCTCGGTGTAATTTAACCTCTTAAAAATATTGGTAACATATGAGTTTTATGGCTGGATTTTAAAATCAAATTACTATTTTTGAATTATGATTAAAGCGAGCAATGTCCATAAATTTTATGGAAATTTAGAAGTACTGAAAGGAGTTGATATTCACATTAAAACAGGTGAAGTGGTTTCTATTGTAGGCGAATCCGGAGCAGGAAAGTCTACGTTGCTTCAAATCTTAGGAACTCTGGATCATCCCAGCAATTCCAATAAATACAATACTGAAATAAGTATTGCAGGAGAATCTTTTATTAATATGAATGATAAGCAGATTTCCAAATTCAGAAACCAGAATATTGGTTTTGTCTTTCAGTTTCACCAGCTTCTTCCTGAATTTACTGCTTTAGAAAATGTTCTGCTTCCGACAAAAATTGGAGGAGCCAACGAAAAAGAAGCTTTAGAAAAAGCATATGCTTTATTTGAAGACCTTAAAATAGAGCAGAGACTGCATCATAAACCCAACCAGTTATCCGGAGGGGAGGCACAAAGGGTAGCCGTAGCAAGAGCCCTGATTAATTCTCCCAAGATTATTTTTGCGGATGAGCCTACAGGAAACTTAGACTCAAAAAATGCAGATGATCTTCACAGGTTATTTTTTGATCTTAGGGATAAATACAACCAAACTTTTGTAATTGTAACCCACAACCCAAACCTTGCCGAGATCACAGACCGTAAACTGGTTATGAAAGACGGAATGATCATCGAATAAAAAAACTTACCCCAATGAAAAGATTTATTTTCCTGTTCCTTTTTATTGTTTCCTGCTCTAAAGCTGAGTCTCAGGAAAATAATGCTTCCGGTAGTCTTCCGGCGGCAAAGGTGCTGGAAATTAAAAATTTTGTAAAAGGGAAGAACTATAACCAGGATATTGCTGTTTTTATCAATTTTAAGATCCATTCCGGGAAATACCGTTACTTTGTTTATGATCTGAAAAATAATAAAATACTGCAGAAAGCAATTGTTTCTCATGGCTCAGGATCAGTTATTAAGAATTCTGATGCCCTGAATTTCAGTAATACAGAAGGCTCATATCAGTCTTCACTTGGGAAATATGAGATATTGAACAGCTATAATGGGAAGTTTGGAAAAGCTTACAGGCTGAAAGGTCTGGATAAAGGTAACAGCAATGCAATGCAAAGGGCAGTAGTACTGCATTCTTTCTGGTGCATCCCAGATCAGGAAACTCCGGCTCCCGCCTGCTTAAGTTTGGGTTGCCCAATGCTCTCCGCCAATGCATTCGTGGAGACTGCAAAATATCTTGACCAATCAAAACATCCGGTGATCATGTATGCATTTTATTAAATTCAGAATCTTTTATAACTTATAACACACAAATGACCATAAAATTCCTTGCCGAAGATGACAGGCCCAGAGAAAAATTTTTGATGAAAGGAAAGAGTTCACTTTCCGATTCTGAACTTCTGGCAATTATTATGGGAAGCGGAAGTAAGGATGAAAGTGCATTGGAACTAGCAAGAAAAATTCTCGCATCAGTAAACAACAGCTGGCATCAGCTGAGCCTTCTTTCCAATAAAGAGCTTATGAAATTTAAAGGGGTTGGCGAAGTAAAAGCTGTTTCCATTATTGCGGCATTAGAAATAGGAAAAAGGAGAACTGTTCAGGAAATACCTGAAAAAACGGTGATCTCCAATAGTGATGATGCCTATTTTATCCTTAGAAACCAATTATCAGATTTAAGGACTGAAGAATTTTGGGCTATATTCCTTAACCAAAGCAATAAGGTACTTCATATTTCACAGCTGACACAAGGGGGTATAAGCCAGTCAATCGTAGATGTAAGAATTCTATTTAAAACGGCCCTGGATCATTTTTCAACAGGAATTATTATTGCTCATAACCATCCGTCGGGAAGCCTGAAGCCCAGCAAAGAAGACCTCAGCATTACCAAGAAAATACATGAGGCAGGAAAAACATTGAGTATACAGCTTTTAGACCATATTATTATTACACAGGATACCTACTTTAGTTTCTCAGATGAAGGATTGTTATGATTAGAAGACTGAAATATAACGAGATAGATTTTATAAAATATGCAGACTGCCTGGAAAAGTCAGAGCAGAGAAAATATTCAGCATCAAAATTTTTTTTGGATGTTACAACTGGTAAGCAATGGGATCTTTTGGTTTATAATAATTATGAGGCTGTAATGCCTGTTCCTTTCATACTCAAAAAAGGTATTAAAATTGTACATAATCCGCTGATATGCCAGCAGCTTGGTGTTTTTTCAGATAAAGATGATAAGAAAATTAATGGAAAATTCCTGTCTTTTCTTCAGAAGAATTATCTGGTGAGAGCTTATCATTTTAATGAAACCAATAGTTTTGATTCAAAGTTAAAGACAAAAAAGAATTTTCTTTTATACCCTGATGAGTATGCTAAGGTGTTTGCGAAATATTCACCCAAAAGAAAAAGAAAACTGAGGCTGGATGATGAAGTAACAGACAATTCAGAACTTAAGGAAATACATTACAAAGACGCAGAAATTTTCATAAAAAGCAATGTGATAGGACTGGATAAGGAAGAGGACACAGACACTTTACTGAAAACGCTTGAGGCATTTCATTCATCAAAACATTTAAAATTTCTGGCCTTTTACTATCATCATGAGATCACCAATATGATTGCTGTTTATTCAGATTACGATACCATTGCTCTTTTAGGAACTTTTAATGATAAAAAATACATTAAAATGGCCGGAGCATCCACACTTATTGATTACGTAATCAAAGAGAATATTGAAAATTTTATTTTTGATTTTGAAGGAGGTAATCTTCCAAGCATTGAAGAGTTTTTCAGAGGCTTCAGACCAGAATTGAAGCCATATGCTGTTATAGAAAATTCTAAAAAAACATTGATCAAGGATTTTGCCCGATTTCTAATGAGAGGCCGATTTTCTTAAGATGAATATCATGTTTATTCGTTATTTAGAATGGTTTTAATTAAATATTATTCCGTACCTTTATAAAGTATTTATCCTAATAATCCAGCCATGCTAAAGCAGATCCGTCATTACAAACTGCCCTATATTATTTATAATTTTTTTAATAAGAAGAAATTACAGCATAATATCCCTTTGTATAGAAAGTATGGCCTCAAAAAAAACTATTTTTCCAGCATTTCCAGTGCTGATTTTGCCCATCTTCCGGAATCAGAAAGAGGAATAGATCAGGAGAAACTTGCTGAAACTGTGTTTTTCAAAGAACTTACTGCCGAAAATAAAGAAAGTGCCCTTCAGTATGATGAAAACGGATACATGATTGTAAGAAATTTCATTACTGCAGATGATGCTGACAGGATCAATAATGAAATTGAAAAATTAATGGAAAAAGGCACGCTGAAGTTTATTTACGGCGGAAAGCTGATGTTTGCCATCCATCATTCCGAGATGATTAAAAATATTGGAAATGATAAGAACCTGATGGATTTTCTGTCTGTCCTTTTAGATGGTAAGGCCAAACTTTTCCAGAGCATCAATTTTATTAATGGCAGCCAGCAGAAAACGCATTCGGACAGTATTCATATGACGACTTATCCTCTGGGAGGGCTTCTGGGAGTCTGGATTGCATTAGAAGATGTGGATGAAACCAATGGTGCGTTACATTACATTCCTAAAAGCCATAAACTTCCTTATTTCCTTAATTCTGATTATGAGAATGAAGGCAGTGCATTTAAAATCGGTAAAAAAAGCTACCGGGCCTACGAAGAATTTTTGGAATCCAAGGTTAAAGAACTTGGTCTGAAAAAAGAAATATTTAAAGCAAAAAAAGGAGATATGTTAATATGGCATGCCAATATTCTCCACGGTGGCGAACCTCATGCAGACAAAAATAAAACCAGAAAAAGCCTGGTTTATCACTTCTTTGATGAAAATAGTGTATGTTATCATGAAGTTACACAAAGACCTGCATTGTTTGAACTGTAATTTACGGATATAAAGACTTTCTGAGACAGAATAAAACACCTTAATAATACCGGCTGAAAGAATAGTTTTTTTACTTTTGCATCCTTAACTACAATGCAAATGAAGAAAACTGAAAATATTCTCGTTTTTATTTTTTCGATCTATTTATGCCTGATGTCCTACTATCTGTATACCCATCAGTATTACAATGCAGATTTGGAGGCCTACATGGGTCTTATTTACAAAACTGAATATTCCGATCTTAAAATAGAAGAAATTCATAAAAAAGTATATACAGAATTAAAAAACATAAACCCAAAACTTTCTGAAATTTCAACCAATGATAAAGAAATTGCAATAGGTGAAAACAGTTATTATTATACGCTGTCAGAAAATCCCAAAGCTTATGAAGAAGAACTTCAGCTGTTTTCTGTAAAACCCTTTTATAACTTTGTGAACCTGATGTTCTTTAAATTAGGCTTTAAAGTGACAACCTCAATATCTTTAACCTCGATATTTGCTTATGTTTTTATTTTAGTCTTAATATTCTGCTTCCTGATTAAGGTTTTAAAAAATTATCCTTTAGCATTCATCCTGACAGTCATTATTTCATTATTCAAACCACTTTTGGAGGCAAGCAGGCATGCTTCGGCAGACAGTTTAGCCTGTTTAATGCTTCTGTTGAGTTTCTATTGTTTTGTAATTAAGAAGAAACACCTTCCAGCAACGGTTTTTGCAATGCTCTGTGTTTTAACAAGACCGGAATATTTTATTTTATATTCATTTCTTTATATTTTAATTTATTTTTACAAAAATACCCTTCAGATTAAGCAGACGGAAGTATTTCTATCTTATGGCTATATTTTCCTTTCCTTTTTTCTGATCCAGTATTTCAACCAGATTTCATGGTCGGTTTTATTCATGAACCAGTTTACAAAAGTTCAGATCTATCCCATATCAAATCCGGATCCGTTCTATTTTCCGGATTATCTGAATTTTATAAAAAAAACAATAATGTTGGATTTTAACGGATCATATTTCCCATTGCTTTTATTGTTTATCGTTGTTATTCTGGCCAACAAATTTTCTTTGAACAGTAAGAAGAGCCAGGCTCAGTGCTTATTTTTTGGAGCTGTTTATGCCACTGTTTTTTTTAGATATCTTGTTTTTCCAAGTCTGGCCAACAGAATGATGATAGGTTTTTATCTGATCATTGTTCTGTCTCTCATCTATATTCAGAATTCTAAGACTGATATATTTAAAAACTCTTTAGAAGCCGGAAAATAATTAGTAATTTTGCGGTCTAAAATTATGGCTAGTTTTTCAGGATATTTACCATATGCTTTTGCATTGATTATCGCAATTCCTTTTTTGGTTTTGCTGAGACAATTTGTACACTCATACATTACCTTAAAAAACCAGGAAATCAAGCTTCTTTCCGTGAAATCGAACTCTGAAAATAAAGCACATTCCTATGAAAGGATGACTCTCTTTTTAGAAAGGATAAAACCATCGAATATCATCCAGAAATTTGATAAAGGTTTGGCAGTACATGAGTTTATTTTCCTTACTGAAAAGACCATCAATGAAGAGTTTGAGTACAATTCTTCACAACAGCTGTATATTACAAAAAGCTCATGGAAGAATATCGTGGATTCAAAAAATGCTTTGATCGATTTACTTCATAAAACATACGACGGACTGAATGGAAATGCAGATCTTGAGGAGTTCAAAACCATTTTCATCATGAACTATATGGAGGGCGATGACTATATTGCGGCTACCATAGAAGACCTTAGAAGAGAAATTTTAATTATAACTTAAAAATAACAGATAAATAATGATTCCAAATTTTAAAGCACATCCATGGCATGGGGTTTCTGCAGGAGAAGATGCGCCAAATGTTGTAAACGTATTCGTGGAAATCGTTCCTTCAGATACTATTAAATATGAAGTAGATAAAGAAACAGGATTCTTGAAGGTAGACAGACCTCAGAAGTTTTCTAATATTATTCCCGCTTTATACGGATTTGTTCCAAGAACATACTGCCATAACGAAGTAATGAAACTGGCTGTAGAAGCTGGTGCTGATGATGTGACAGAAGGTGATCATGATCCGCTTGATATCTGTGTGTTAAGCTCTCACAACATCCATTCAGGAGGATTATTAATGGAAGCTATTCCAATCGGTGGATTCAAAATGATTGATGGTGGGGAAGCAGATGATAAAATCGTTGCAGTAATGATCGGCGACCATGCTTTTGGACATTTCAGAGATATTTCTGAACTTCCTGAAGCTGAAGTGAAAAGATTGATGCACTATTTCTTAACGTATAAAAACTTACCGGACGAACCTGCAAAATGTAGAATTCACGAGGTATACGGAGCTGAGCACGCTAAAAAAGTGATCAAAGCTTCTCAAAAAGACTATGCAGAGAAATTCGGAGGCTAAGAAACAGCATTCCAAAATCATAATAAAGGCAGGTGAATTTTCATCTGCCTTTTTATTTGTTTAAAAAGCACCTTTTGATGGAAAAATAGAAAACTTATATAAATTATACTTTCCTGGAATATTACCTTTTAATGCTGTTTTAAATTTTCAGAAAATATATTACAGAACCAGACTTAATAAAACAATGGATTTTTTGTTATATTTATAAAACTAATTACTATTTATTAATATTAAAATAATAAACTATGGATTTGTTCTATTTAATTCCGGTTTTTGGCGTTGTCGCCTTATTGTATACTTTCCTGCAGAGTAACTGGGTAAGTAAGCAGAATGCCGGAAATGAGAAAATGAAAATAATCAGCGGACACATCGCTGACGGTGCAATGGCTTTTCTAAAGGCAGAGTACAAGATTTTAACCTATTTTGTCGTTGTAGTAGCAATATTACTCGCTGTAATGGGATCCAGTAATTCTAATTCCCACTGGAGCATTGGTGTTGCATTTGCTGTAGGAGCTGTATTTTCTGCACTGGCAGGATTTATCGGAATGAAGATCGCAACAAAAGCCAATGTAAGAACAGCAGAAGCCGCAAAAACTTCACTTTCCAAAGCTCTCAAAGTTTCCTTTACAGGAGGTTCTGTTATGGGAATGGGAGTGGCCGGATTGGCAGTTTTGGGCTTAGGAGCCCTTTTTCTGATCATTAAACAGATCTTTGCTCCTGATGCAACAGTAGATTCCCATGAAATGGAAAGGACAAT
Organism: Chryseobacterium sp. NFX27; assembly: GCF_049887855.1. Lineage (NCBI taxonomy): Bacteria > Pseudomonadati > Bacteroidota > Flavobacteriia > Flavobacteriales > Weeksellaceae > Chryseobacterium > Chryseobacterium sp. NFX27. Next base: position 7,656 of record NZ_JAGEKK010000013.1, read on the forward strand.
TGAAATTCTTACAGGATTTTCACTGGGGGCAGAATCCATTGCACTTTTTGCAAGAGTAGGCGGAGGTATTTATACAAAAGCCGCAGACGTTGGAGCTGACCTTGTGGGAAAAGTGGAAGCCGGGATTCCTGAGGATGATCCCAGAAATCCGGCTACTATTGCAGATAATGTGGGTGATAATGTAGGAGATGTGGCAGGAATGGGAGCCGACCTTTTTGGGTCGTATGTTGCAACGGTACTGGCAACAATGGTTTTGGGTAGAGAAACAATGTCTGACGATGCTTTCGGAGGCTTTGCACCTATTCTTCTTCCAATGCTTATTGCCGGAACAGGGATTATTTTCTCTATGATAGGAACCTTGTTTGTAAGAATCAATGACAATGAAGGCTCGTCCACTTCAAGCGTTCAGAATGCCCTGAATCTGGGGAACTGGGGAAGTATTGTCATTACAGCGATCTCTTCTTATTTTCTGGTTACCTATCTTCTTCCCGAAAAAATGACCCTCAGAGGACATGAATTCACCAAAATGGGTGTTTTCGGAGCTATAATGGTAGGTCTTGTCGTAGGAACCTTAATGAGTATTATTACAGAATTTTATACCGCTATGGGTAAAAGACCTGTTTCAAGTATTGTAAGACAGTCTTCTACCGGTCACGCCACAAACATTATCGGAGGTCTGGCAGTAGGGATGGAATCCACACTGCTTCCGATCATTGTATTGGCAGGAGGTATTTATGGGTCTTATTTATGTGCAGGACTTTACGGTGTGGCTATTGCTGCGGCCGGAATGATGGCAACTACCGCCATGCAGCTTGCCATTGATGCCTTCGGACCGATTGCTGATAATGCAGGAGGAATTGCTGAAATGAGTGAGCTTCCAAAAGAAGTCCGCGAAAGAACAGATATCCTGGATGCTGTAGGAAACACTACAGCAGCTACAGGAAAAGGATTTGCCATAGCTTCTGCAGCATTAACGGCGCTGGCTTTATTTGCAGCCTTCGTAGGAATTGCCGGAATCGATGGAATTGATATTTACAGGGCCGATGTTCTGGCTGGCTTATTTGTAGGAGGAATGATACCGTTTATATTCTCCTCTCTTGCCATTACTGCAGTAGGACAGGCGGCAATGGCTATGGTAGAGGAAGTAAGAAGGCAGTTTCGTGAAATTCCGGGGATCCTGGAAGGAAAAGCACAGCCTGAATACGAGAAATGCGTAGCCATATCCACAGATGCATCCATCAGAAAAATGATGCTTCCGGGAGCTATTGCCATTATCTCACCTTTGTTGATAGGTTTTATCTTCGGGCCTGAAGTTTTGGGAGGCTTTTTAGCCGGAGCTACCGTGAGCGGTGTTCTGATGGGAATGTTTCAGAATAATGCTGGCGGTGCCTGGGATAATGCTAAAAAATCATTTGAAAAAGGTGTTGATATCAACGGTCAGACGTATTATAAGGGCTCAGAACCTCATAAAGCTTCCGTGACGGGAGATACTGTGGGAGATCCGTTTAAAGATACTTCAGGGCCATCAATGAATATTCTGATCAAATTGATGTCTATTGTTTCATTAGTGATTGCACCGACACTGGCGGTATTGCATAAAGACAAAATTGAGGCCAACAGAAAAGCTAAACTGGAGAGCCTGACAAGAGCTTATAATGCAACTTCAGCTACGGCACATACAGGTCTTCAAACCGTTCCTTCTTCTCCAAAAGAAATCAAAGGGCATCTTAATGAAAACGGGGATTTTGTTTATGAAACAGGAAATATTCAGGAGATAAAATTGAAAGGCGGAAAAATAATCACTTTAGGAGAAGGAAGCAGGTTGTTCCAGTTATATAATTCAGTCAATCAGAAAGACCAGACTGTCATAGATCCCAATAACTGGTATACTTTGGAAAACCTTTATTTCGAAACCGGATCCAGTGATCTGAAAGCAGGTTCGGATGTTCAGCTTAATAACCTTGCCGAAATTCTGAATGCCTATCCTGATGTGAAAATCAAGCTGGGAGGGTATACAGACAATACCGGCAATGAAGAAAGCAACCAGAAATTATCGAACCTTAGAGCTCAGACTGCAAAATTGAAGCTTTTGGAGCTGGGAATTTCATCAGACAGGGTAGAAGCAGAGGGCTATGGCTCACAGCATCCGGTTTGTGAAGCAAATGACACGGATGAGTGTAAAGCAAAAAACAGAAGAATTGATGTAAGAGTTCTCACTCTTTAAATATTTAATAATAAAATCTTTAAAATTGGATTTCATAATTAATGTTAAAAATTCACATGTTTTTGAATAATTATTTATTTTTAATTTTAAATTAACTCAGGCTCGGGATAGGAATTAATTTTTATTAAGTAAAATTTCTATTAAAAATGGATTAATATTTTTATTTTCTTTTTCATAGGACTGAGAAAATAAATATAAATGTTTGGTTAAACATATTTTATGTAAGATTCTTATTCTGGGCTCAGGTTAATTAAATAATTTATAATAGATTATTTTAATTAAGATTTTATTTTCTATTCATATGAAAAAGTTACTTCTTTTATTTTTTTTTATTTTATATAACATGAATTTTTCTCAAGAATTTGAATACTTTAATTATATTAAAAAAGCTGAAACATTGTATCATCAGAAACAATATGAATCAGCCGGAAAATATTTTGATAAGGCTTATGAGGTTATGAATAAAAAAATAATCCAAAATGATTTATATAATGCTTCATGCAGTTGGAGTATGGCTAAAAATATTGACAAATCCTTTTTTTATTTAAATCAAATTATTGAAAATAAAATGTTACAGGGATGGGACGATCCTGTTGAGTTTTATAAAAATTTAAATAAAGACAGTGATTTTAATAATTTGAAATTAGATCCTAGATGGAAGACTCTTATGATTACTGCATATAATAATCAACAATCATATTTAAAAAATACTGATAATCCTTTAGCGAAAAAAATAAAATTGATTGGTGAAAAAGATCAAGAAATAAGATTAAAATTAGATTCCATTCGAAAAAAAGATGGTTTAAACACGCCATATGAAAAGGAGTTTATGAAAGAAATAGAAAAGCAAGACTCAATTAATATACTTGCTGTAGAAGATATTATCAATGAATATGGCTGGCTGGGGCCTTATAAAATCGGTTATAAAAATAATCAGTATATGTTTCTTGTTATTCAACATGCAAACTTGGCAACTCAAAAAAAATATTTGCCGATACTAGAACAGGCTGTTGAAGATAAACAAGCTCTCCCAAAAGACTTAGCATATTTGCAAGATAGAATAAACAGAAAAGAAGGTCTTCCTCAAATTTATGGTACACAGGTTTATATTGATAAAGAAGTTAATAAGTATTTTTTATATCCTGTTAATGATATTACTAATATTGACAAAAGAAGGGCTTTTGTTGGTTTAGAATCTCTCTCGGTATATTTAAAAAACTCCTTCAATATAAAATGGGATATTAATGAATATTTAAATGAAGTTCAGATTTTGGAAAAAAAGCTTTTAAAAAAATAATCTTATTAAAATCATAATGTTGTAGTTAATCTATTGAATAGCATAAAATTAATTTGTTAAAAATATGTTAAATTAATATTACACTATTGTGTGATATTTTTTATTTTAATAGTTTAGCTAGACATTAATCAACAAATAAGAATTAACATGAAAAAATTAAAAAAATTCGTAGTAAGTGAAGAGAGTCTTAAGAAAATCAAAGGAGGAATTCTTGAGCCAACTTTAGATGATGGTTCATCATCATCATCTTCTTCATCTTCTTCATCTTCTTCATCATCTAGTATTGTTTCTGATTCAGATTCAGATTCAGACTCTGATTCTGATGCAGATTAAGATTTTCTATTTTAACAACAAAAGGGGATATACATATATTGTATATCCTCGTTTTTTTAATCTAATTTAATACTTTCAGCATGGTCTTAATATTATCTAGATCCGATGATGGTTCTACTAATAGAATAATTGATTGGCTGTTTTTTTATGAAAAAAAATACGTACGCCTAAATGGAAATAAAGCCAACTATCAACTAAAGAAAATAAATAATAAGGAAATCATAATATCATTTTATGGAGAGGAAATAAACATTCTTGAAGCTTGTACTGTTTGGTATAGAAGAAATGGTTTTGGTCACAGTTCTTTTGAATATTCATTATCTAAAAATCTTTTAAAGAAAATTTTTAAAAGAGAAATTGATCAATTCTATGTTTATGATCAAATTAAAGATGAATTTAAAGTAATTTTTGAGTATATAAATTTTCTTATTGAAAACACAATACCTAATCAACTTGGCAGTTTTTTTAAAAGAGATATAAATAAACTGGTTACTTTATATCAGGCTGAAAAATTGGGTTTTAAAATTCCCACTTCATTCATATTTCATAAGAAAGAAACATTAATAAATGAAGATAAATTAATTACGAAAGCATTAAAAGATGGAGTTTATTTAATGGGAAAAGACTACGATTATTATTCCTATACAGAACGTGTAACCGAAAATGCTGTTAAAAAAGTATACGAAGATACTTTTTTACCGTCCTTATTCCAAAAAGAAATAAAAAAGAAATATGAGTTACGTGTATTTTATTTGAAAGGTGAAATTTTTAGCACTGTTATATTTTCACAACAGAAAAAAACCGCTTCAGTTGATTTTAGAAGAGAGGGACATTCTATTAGATATCTCCCGTTTTCTTTACCCGAAGAAATAAAATATAAAATCAATATCCTGATGGAGAAACTGAATCATAATATTGGCGCAATCGACTTAATTGTAGATACAGATGATAACTATGTATTTTTAGAAATAAACCCTGGTGGACAATTTTCCTATTATTCAGATATGTGTAATTTCTTTATTGAAAAAAAAATAGCAGAAATTTTATGAAAAAATTAATACTAAACAAAGAACAAAAAAGGTGTCTACCTATTTTTTATAATTATATAAGTTTTAGAAAATTAGATTCTTCTAATTATAGTTTTGAGCTTCCTCAGTCAAATAAATATATGAACTTCACAAATATAAATGTTCCACATACTTTTATTTCAAAAATAATTGATTATTCTAAAATTGATTAATATGGTTCACAAAGAGAATTTCTTACTTATCTATACCAATGTTTTTTTTGTAAAAGGACATACCCGAACTATGATTCTGGATTTATTAAAAAATGATTGGATATTTTTTGATAATGAATATGCTGATTTAATTGATTTATTTGCAAATAACAGTGTTGCAACTATAGCAAAAAGTATTGACCCTGAAAGTCAGGAAGACTTTTATAATTTTATACAGTTTTTATTAAATAACGACTATGCCTGTTATGTGGATGATATTTCTTTGTTTCCAAAAATTGAAGAGGTTTGGCATACACCTTATAAAATAACAAATTGTATTATCGATTTTAGTGATAAAATCCATGAGATGGAAAAAATATCCAATAATCTTTTTTTATTAGGCTGTCAATATATAGAATTAAGATTTTACTCTGATATACAAATAGTAGAATTACAAAATATTTTAAAATATTTAAAAAACAAAGATTTCAGAAATATTCATATAATATTAAAATATAATTCAGGTATATCAAATGATAGTTTATTTAATATATGTAAGGATTATTTAAATTTATCATTTACTTTATATAACGCACCCATAAATGAATACTTCAAAAATGAATTAGAAAATGTACTTCCTTCAGTAGGATACATACATTACATCAAACAAAATATTATTGACTGTACAAGTTGTGGTATAATTAATTCAACCACATTTTTGAATCCGAAAAATATTGGAGTATTTATGTCAAATAAGTTATATAACTCCTGTTTAAACAGAAAAATATCTATAGATATTGATGGTAATATTAAAAATTGTCCTTCAATGAAAGAATCCTATGGAAATATTAATGAAATATCCCTTCTTGATGCTTATAAAAACGAAAGCTTTAGAAATGTTTGGTCTTTAAACAAAGATATGATTAGTACTTGTAAAGATTGTGAATTTAGATATGTCTGTAGCGATTGTAGAGCATACACTGAAGTGCCGGATGATCATAATTCAAAACCTCTGAAGTGTGGATATGATCCCTATACAGGAGAGTGGGAAGACTGGAGTAAAAATCCATTTAAACAGAAGTCAATTAATTATTATAAAATACAAACTTTATAAATTCTTTCTCAGATGTTCCAAAGCCTGGATGATCAGTTCATCCTTTTTGGCAAAACTGAACCGTACATAATCAGAGTTCTGCCGCGAATTATAAAAGGCAGAAAGTGGGAGGCATGCTGTTCCTTTCTCTACTGTTAACCATTTTGAGAATTCTACATCAGTCATTGTTTTAGAAACATCCCTGAAATTAACTATCTGAAATACGCTTCCTTCAGCCTTTTTGATGGCTTCCAGAGGTGTAAATGCAATCATTTCATTAAATATATCTCTTTTTCGCTGCATTACATTCCTGTTTTCGTAGGGATCAAATACTTCCAGATACTTGGCAAGAGCATACTGGGCCGGAGCATTCGCACTATAGGAAATATATTGCTGGTGGCATCTGAATTTTGAGGTAAGACATTCTGAAGCAAGTAAATAGCTCACCTTCCAGCCGGAAGTATGAAACATTTTTCCAAAAGAAAATATACAGAAGGTCCTGTTTCTCAGCTCAGGATGAAGAAAAGAACTGTAATGTTCAAGTCCGTCGTAGCAGTATGTGTCATAGATTTCTTCAGAAATAAGGTAGATTTCCTGATGTTTTATCAGTTCATAAAGCTGGTTCCAGTCATTTTGCTTCCAGATTGTCCCTGTAGGATTTTGAGGTGAGTTGACGATAACAGCTTTTGTTTTTGCGGAAATACATTTTTGAAAATTTTCCCAGTTTATCGTAAAATCATTATCAAGATCATAATAAACAGGAATACCGCCATTTTGAACAACAGAAGGTCCGTAAGTATAATAAGAAGGCTGAATAATAACAACTTCATCTCCTTGATTCAGAATTGATTTAAGGGCTGTATTTAAAGCAAAAGTTGCGCAGGGAACAATAGTTACCTCATTTTCTTTAAGTCTGATGCTGTTTTTACGTGCTTTGTTATAAATAATGATATTGTTAATGAGCAGGGGATTTCCCGCAAGTGGCTCATACTGATGTTTGTTGCTATCTACAGCTTCCTTTAAAAATGATTTTAACCGTTCATCAATATCAAAATCAGGAAGTCCTAAAGACAGGTCAAAACTGTTATGTTTTGCGGCAAGTTCAGACATTCCTGTGAAAAAGGAATAATGTGTAAATCCGTAAACTTTTTCCATCTCTATTGCATTTATATCAAATATAAGAAAAATAGGCATTCGTTGAAGGTTAAATAAAATTTGTTATTTTTAAGCAAATTATTATCAAATGAAAAAAATACTTATCCCGTTGTTGAGCCTGGCTATTGTAGTCAGCTGCGGAACAGTGAAATCTCCTGAAGGTGCTTCAGCTCAATCTACATCTGTAGCAAAAGGTGATAAAACCTTTCTCTCTGCATATAAGACTATTAAGGCTGATGAATTAAAGAAGAACTTATATGTCATTGCTTCTGATGAAATGGGAGGAAGAGATACCGGAAGTCCGGGTCAGAAAAAAGCGGGTGAGTATATGATCAATTATTATAAGAGCTTGGGAATTACTCCTCCAAAAACATTGGGGTCCTATTACCAGAAGGTTCCGGCCGAATTTATGCAGAAAAGAGGCGGAGGAAATCTTCCGGACTCTGAAAATATTCTTGCTTTCATTGAAGGAAGTGAGAAACCTGAAGAAATTATAGTGATTTCCGCACATTATGATCATGTTGGGACTAAAAACGGAGTTGTTTATAACGGGGCCGATGATGACGGAAGTGGAACGGTAGCCGTTATGCAGATTGCCAAAGCTTTTCAGGAAGCTAAAAAGGCAGGAAACGGGCCAAAAAGATCAATTCTGTTCTTACATGTAACGGGAGAAGAGCATGGTCTGTTCGGATCTGAATACTATACAAGCAATCCGGTATTTCCGCTTGCGAATACTGTAGTTGACCTTAATATTGATATGATTGGACGTGATGATGCTGCCAACAGAGGAAAGCAGTATGTATATGTAATTGGTTCTGAAATGCTTAGTTCTCAGCTTAAGGTCATCAATGAAGCAGCCAATAAAAAGACGAATAATTTAGAATTAAACTATAAATATGATGATCCGGCTGATCCGGAACAGCTGTACTACCGTTCAGATCACTATAATTTTGCTAAGAATAATGTTCCGGTAGCCTTTTTCTTCGACGGTATTCATGAAGATTATCATAAACCAACCGATGATCCTGAAAAAATCGATTATCCATTGCTGGAAAAAAGAGCTCAGCTGGTTTTTGCTACTGCCTGGGAAATTGCCAACAGAGCAGAAAGAATTGTAGTAGATAAAAAATAGATTATTGGTTAGTTCAACGCAGAGGAGTAAAGGAAATTACTTTAAATAATAAGCGATAAAGTAAATTAAAACAATTGTTTATGAAATTTACGCAGGTGTTTAGTAATATGTTATTTCTGATAAAATCATTTACACAGTACGGAAATAAAGTGTTGCCTTTGCGTTGACCAATCTTATCAAAATTTATATTCAATAGGAACGGAATTTAGCCCGCTTTATAAAAAACACCATAAAAACAATCAGATGACAACAGCAATTCGTGAAGCAAAACAGGAAGATATTCCACAGATCCAGATCGTCAGAAACTCTGTAAAAGAGAATATGCTTTCTGATCCCACGTTGGTAACCGACGCAGACTGTGAAGAGTTTCTGTTTCAAAGAGGAAAAGGCTGGGTAGGTGAGATAGAATCCCGGATCGTAGGCTTTTCTATTGTAGATCTGAAGGAAAATAATATCTGGGCCCTTTTTATGCATCCTGATTTTGAGAATCTCGGGATCGGAAAACAACTTCACGATAGTATGCTTGATTGGTATTTTGAACAGACTAAAGAAAATGTCTGGCTGGGAACTGCACCGGGGACCAGAGCTGAAACATTCTACAGAAAGTCCGGATGGCAGGAAACTGGCATGCACGGAAAAGGTGAAATCAAATTTGAAATGACCTATACTCACTGGAAAAACAGAAAACAATGAACCAGCAAGTAAAATCCATCAGGCCGTTTATCGGGGCAGAAAATTTTGAAATAAGCAGAAACTTTTACAGAGATCTGGGTTTTGAAGAAGTGATCCTTGAACCTAAATTGTCCCTTTTTAAAAGGCAGGAAACCGGATTCTATCTTCAGGATTATTATGCTAAAGACTGGATAGACAATACCATGGTCTTTATGGAAGTAGAGAACACGGACAACTTCTGGAAGGAGCTTCAGACTTTGGATCTTACGGGAAAATATGAAAGAGTAAAGCTTACACCTGTAAGAACGATGGATTGGGGAAAAGAATGTTTTGTACATGATCCGTCGGGGATTCTGTGGCATTTCGGTGAATTTTTTTAATAGAAAGAAAATATGATTTACGCTTTTGATACTTATTATGATGAGGACCATGCAAATACCGTATGTATTGCATTTGAGGACTGGACCTCAGAAAATGAGTCTGATATTTATACTGAAAAAACTGAAGTCTCCTCCGGATATGAAAGTGGTGCTTTCTACAAGAGGGAGCTGCCCTGCATATTAAGTTTATTAAAGAAAATTGAATTAAAAGAAGGAGACATTATTATAGTAGATGGTTATGTTACCCTTGATGATGACGGTAAAATAGGTCTTGGAGGATATCTCTATGAAGCCTTAGATCAAAAATATACAATCATTGGAATTGCAAAGAACAATTTTGCTTTGCCGGATTCCCAAAGAAGAAGTGTTCTAAGAGGAGAAAGCAAAACTCCGTTATTTCTCACGGCAAAAGGAACGGATGTAGATGAAGTACTGCCTAAAGTAGAGCAGATGTCCGGAGCTCACAGGATACCAACACTGCTGAAAAAGCTGGATCAGCTTTCCCGGGCTTAACGTTTTGCTTACAGGTTCTGTAAATTTCACAGATATTTCTCACATAATCAAATATCTATATCATTAGTTTTCAGAAGCTTCAGTTTAAATGCCTTCCTGAATTTTAAATTATTCTGCAAAAGGTGACAAATGTCATTCGTTTCTTATTTTTATTGATTCTAAATAAATATAAATTTGTCTCAAGAAAATAAAGGAATAATGAAGAAATTATCTACCCTTTCTGCCGTAGTATTCTATATGATGATGAATGCACAGTACTGTACTCCGGTATTCCAATATGGAGCAGACAGCAACATGATCACCAATGTTAGTTTTGGTAATATCAACAATACATCCACTTCTCAATCAGGAAGTGCTCAGGTTTATGAAGACTTTACCTCAATGTCTGCTGATCTTCAGACCGGAAACAGCTACCAGATCTCTGTAAAAGGGCCTTCCAGTACTTTTCCGAGCGATGTCATGGTATTTGTTGATTTCAACAGGAACGGTAATTTTTACGATGCAGGAGAGAGCTTTTATATTGGCAGGCTGGCCGCAGCTAATCCTTTTGATGCTTTTACAGTAAACGGAACGATTACAGTTCCTGCGAATGCAGTGTCCGGAGCCACAAGAATGAGAGTGCTGAAAAATACAAATACAGCTGCCTATTCAGACCCGAATGCAGCCAATTCCATCAATACAGCATGTGATGCCGGGTTACGGGCAGGGCAGACCGAGGATTATACTGTCAATATTGCAGGTAACAACTTGGCTTTCCCATCACCATACTGTGGAGCTGAAAATGTTACGACTTTAACTGTCAGCGAAATTACAAAAGTAGAATTTACAGGAATTTCCAACGAAAGTCATATAAACGGGACTTCAGATGCAGTGGAAAATTTTACAGCTACGGTTTTCAACGTGAACAGAGGCCATTCATATCCGATAACCGTGACGGGGGGAACTCAGGGGCAGACAACCGTATCAGCTTATGCTTACATTGATCTTAATCACAATAATGTTTTTGATCCGAACGAGGTATTTAATTTAGGGTATCTGGATAATTCTGATCCTGTTCCCGGCAAACAGTCGGGAATAACGTCCGGAACAATTACAATTCCTGCGGATGCCATGCTGGGAGAGACCCGATTCAGAATTGTGAAAGCTTACGAATCCAGTTCATGGATGGGAACACTGGAAAATCTGCCATGTCCTTCAGGATGGTTTATTGGTCAGGTGGAGGACTATACTTTAAATGTACAGGCATCAAACCTGGCTACATCGGAGGTAACGAAGAAATCTTCTGCAATACTATACCCCAATCCTACATCAGGTTCCGTAATGTTAAAAACAGAAGAAGGGGTCGAAAAATATGAAGTTTACAGTATATCAGGACAGAAACTTTTGGAAGGGATATCCGGAGTTGTTAATATGAACGGCTTTACTCCTGGAACTTATTTCATAAGAATCTACACCAAAGATAAAAAAAGCATCACCGAAAAGATCATCAAAAAATAAGAACACTTATCTAATCATATCCATATCAATTTTTGTTTTTTTAACCGGCAGATTCTATCTGTCGGTTTTGTTTTTTGAGCAGATATAGCTGAATATTGTATGACGAAATTTCCTATAACGGTTTGGATTCCAGTATTTCTAATAAATCATGTTTTGACAGTTTCTGAAGGCCCGTTCCGTCAGTCTGAAGCAGATTTTGGGCCAGCTCATTTTTCTTTTTCTGAAGACTTAAAATTTTCTCTTCCACAGTATTTGAACAGATGAGCCGGACTGCAATCACATTCTTAGTCTGGCCGATCCGGTAACTGCGGTCTATCGCCTGGTTTTCCGCTGCAGGATTCCACCATGGGTCTACCAGATAAATATAATCTGCCTGCGTAAGATTAAGGCCTACACCGCCGGCTTTTAAACTGATCAGGAATACCCGGATTTCTTCATTCTCCTGGAAATTGTTAACGGTTTTGCCCCTGTTTTTGGTTTGCCCGGTAAGATATTCAAAAGGAATCTTTTTATGCTCAAGTTCAGCTTTTAGTAAATCCAGCATCTCTACAAATTGGGAGAATACTAGGATTTTATGATCTTTGGATTTACTTTGGATCTGCTCCATCAGTATTTCTATTTTCACGGCATGATCGCCGGAATATCCTTCTTTTAAAAGGACAGGAGAATTACAGATCTGTCTGAGTCTGGTAAGCCCAGTCAGAACATGCATGCTGTTTTTATTCAGATCATCGTCATCGTTGGCGGCAATAAATTCACGAAGCTCTTTTTCATAAGCATCATAGATTTTACGCTGTTCAGTATCCATCTCACAGTAGATGACCATCTCCGTTTTTTCAGGAAGCTCTTTGGCAACCTGTTTTTTTGTCCTGCGGAGAATAAAAGGTCTTATTTTCTGCTGAAGTTCCTGAGCACGCTTACCATATTCAAATTTATCAATAGGAACAGCATAAATGTCCTTAAAATACTGCTTGCTTCCCAAAAGTCCCGGACATGCAAAAGAAAGCTGGCTGTAAAGATCGAAAGTATTGTTTTCAATAGGAGTTCCTGTAAGAACAACTCTGTTTCTTGAATTCAGCAGACGGGCTGCTTTATATCTTTCTGAATTAGGATTTTTAATCGTTTGGGATTCATCAAGGAAAACATAACTGAAACGGAAATCTTTCAGAAAACGGATATCCGAAAGTAGCATTCCATAGCTGGTAAGTACCACCTCGTATTCAGAAAAGTGGACTGTTGTTTTCAGCCTTTCAGCTCCATAATGAGTCATTAGCTTTATTGAAGGAGCAAATTTGCTGATCTCTTCCTGCCAGTTGAAGAGCAGGGAAGTAGGAACCACCACAAGATGGGTAATATGGCCTCGCTTTTCCCGTTGAGACAGAATGAATGCGATCACCTGAAGTGTTTTCCCAAGCCCCATATCATCTGCCAGGCACCCGCCGAAATTAAAGCTGTCCAAAAAGCTCAGCCAGTTCAGTCCGTCATGCTGATAGTCTCTTAACTCAGCATTTAAGCCGGAAGGTATATCGATTCGGGGAATGTCTTTAACAGAGGAAAACTGCAGCGAATAAGAAGAGAGCTCTTCCTGTACCTCACTGCTTAAAATATCTTTTTCAAACAGTGAAGACACTTCCGTAAAATTGATTTTCGGAATTTTAAGGTCTTCGGCATCAATTTCCCCGATCCGGAAAAATTCATTCATCCTGCTGATCCATTCTTCCGGAAGAACTCCAAGCGTGCCGTCGTCCAGCTGTACAAATTTACTTCTGTTGCGGATGGCACGGTGAAGCTGTTTCAGAGCCGCATCTTTCTGTCCGAAGCTTACCTTTAATTGAGCATTGAACCAATCCAGCCCGCTGGTAATCTGGATATTGACCTTTGCTTTGTATGAGCTGAGTTTGGTGTTTTTGAGCTCATTGAATCCAAGAATGACCACCCCTTCACGTCTCCATATTTCAAAAGCGTCAAGAAACCAGTCCTGATCCAGAAACTTATCTTTATGCAGATAAAAATAATCATAGCCGTCCATCTGTGCCTCAAAGTCGGGGTGCTGCTTCATGATGAGAGACGTAAAACGGGCCTCTTCCGCATCACTTCTGTCAATTTTAAATACATTTCCATTCTGATCTGTTCCGAAAAGCTGTTTTCTGGAATAGACGGCAACTTCCGCCTGCCCATACTTCATAACCGGCGTTAAAACCACATAATTTCGCTGTTGGCGAAGATAAATGATCCGTTCATTACGGTGGCGTTGCTCTTCAAGCTGTACTGGTGTTGCAGGCTGTATATAGCTATAATTGATATGAATACGCTCTTCCAGCGAAGAGAGGATATTCTTCATGAATGCTTCATACTTTGAGGAATGAACAAGCAGGATCTCATTATTGGCTTTAAAAAACTTAATGACCCTCAGCATATCAGGATCATTTACAAAGCTGAACGTATTCCGGCTGTAGACAAAGTACTCATTCCTGATCGCTACATTTTTAAAAGGAACAGAAATATCATTGAACTCAAGTTCACCTGTAACTTCATAAAAAGGTTCTTTTTTAAATACACTAAGCTGAATTTCAGCCCGTAAAACTTCAAGATGTACAGGAACAAGGGATTTTGATGAAACAGTTTCGGACAGTTCACGGTCATGATAATAAGTTTCCAGCCCAAGCGGATTCTGCACGATCAGCTTTAGGGCTTCCAGCTCTGCAGTATTGTAATCCTCATTATAATTATTCTGAAACGCCGAAACAGCAGTATAGAACTTAATATGTTGTGGTTCTTCAGCTTTCCAGATAAGCTGCATGGCATCAACAGGATGTACAGGATTTTTGAGCTTTCCTGCCTGTGTAGTTTCAGCTTCCATAAGGGAAAAATTCAGATGACTGTAATAACGGTGTCTTCCGATAACCAGTATTTTCCTTTTTCCACTGTCCTGTAATGCCAATTCATCAATTACTGAGGAACGCTGGGGAAGAAGCTGCTGTTTAAAAATATCCTCATCTATAGGTAACATTTCCCTGATCTTAGGCTGTACTTCGATGTTGTTATTAACGTACCCAAGTTCAAAATAGATATCAAGATCAGATTCATTTTCTAAGCCGTAGCTTTTGGCTTTGGCAATAAATAGTTTCTTACGGAGGAACGGATCAAAAAAAGTCCTGAATTTTTTCTCTTCTAGAATACAGTGGATGATTTCTGCCTGATGCTCACAAAGCTTGTCCTTAGGACTGCGGCAGGTGCATGTGCTTACTATAGAACTGCCTATCTGGCTGACGGAAACCTCCGGAAAATCTTTTAAAGGAGATCTTTTGGTGAAAACTCCAATATTGTTTTCAATGGCAGCAGGGTATATATCATGAAAATCTCTGCTCTCCAGAAATGCACTGCCGGAAGTATGTTTCAGAAGATCATACACAGAAAGTATACTGATGCTTGTATTTTCAAGAATATAGGCTGTCATAAGCACGCGAATTTACAAAAAATGACCCGAACAATTTAAGATATTAATGATGAAGTAAAAAACTAATGGTAGACGGCAATCTGAGGAATGTTGCCGTTTCATTTTATGCTTTGAATACCAATATAAATATTCAATTGTATTTTATCATACGATTAATAGATATTTTATCGTTATTATTGTACAATATTTGAATTCATGAAAAAAACCAAATGAATTTAAGAAGATTATAATTATTTTTTTAATGACAAGCAAGATTATAGGAGTCGGCAATTATATTCCGCCGGAAACAATTACAAATTTATTTTTTGACAAGCATCATTTTATTAATAAAAACGGGGAGTCATTAAAGGAAGCGAATGATATTATTGCCAGAAAACTCAAGGAAATTACCGGCATAGAAGAAAGAAGATATGCATCTGAGCAACAGGTGACTTCAGATCTGGGACTGATTGCAGCACAGAGAGCGATAGAAAATTCAAAAATTGATCCGGAAACACTGGATTACATTATATTTGCCCACAATTTTGGAGATGTCCGCTTTGGCACTGTTCAGTCGGACAGTGTTCCAAGTCTGGCTTCAAGAGTAAAGCATCTTCTGAAAATCAAAAATAATTTCTGTGTAGCTTATGATGTTCTTTTCGGATGTCCGGGCTGGATAGAAGGAGTGATACAGGCTAATGCCTTCATCAGATCAGGAATTGCAAAACGCTGCCTTGTTATTGGTGCAGAAACACTTTCCAGAGTAGTTGATATTCACGACAGAGACAGTATGATCTATGCGGACGGTGCAGGAGCCGTTATCATGGAAATCAGTGAAGATGATGATCAAGGGATACAGTCCCATTTATCGGCTTCATATACTCTGAATGAAAAAGACTACCTTTTCTTTGGTAAATCCTACAATAACGAAAGCTGCCCTGATACGAAATATATCAAAATGGAAGGCAGGAAAATCTATGAATTTGCTCTTGTCAATGTGGCGGATGCCATGAAGAAGTGTCTGGAAGCAAGCGGATATTCTATAGATCAGCTCGATAAAATTATCATCCATCAGGCTAATGAGAAAATGGATGAAGCCATTGTAAAACGTTTTTATCAGCTTTATGATCTGCCAATGCCTGAGAATATCATGCCGATGGTGATTGATAAATTAGGGAACAGCAGTGTGGCTACCATTCCAACGCTGCTTACAATGATCCTGAACGGAGAACTTCCTTCCCACGAAATAAAAGAAGGACATGTGGTTTTATTTGCCTCTGTGGGAGCAGGGATGAATATCAATTCATTTGTCTATAAATTTTAAGATAACTTACTGAAGGAGAAGTAGCAGTTTCAATATTTAGCTGCTTAATCTTTTTCTTTTTTGAAAAAAGGCTCAGATTTTTATGATCTGGGCCTTATTATTTATTTGAGATTATCTTTTGTATTTCTTCCCAAAAAATTAAAATCCATTTTGGATACACGTTCATCCAATTTGGCAACTCCCGCCTTTATTCTAATGCTGACCTTTGTCCTGTTAATTTAATACAGAACAAAATGAAAACAATTTTTATAACAGGCGCTTCTACAGGATTAGGAAAAGCGACTGCCCAATTATTTCAAAGCAGAGGCTGGAACGTTATTGCAACGATGAGAAATCCTGAAGCTGCTTCAGAACTTGCTGCTTTGGAAAATGTAACCCTGCTTCCTTTGGATGTTACCAATCTGGAGCAGATAAAATCAACCATTAATAAGGCTCTTGAGCTAAGTCATGTGGACGTAGTCTTTAATAATGCAGGATACGGGCTTATTGGTCCTCTGGAAGCCTTAAAAGATGAACAGATCTTAAAACAGCTGGATACCAATCTTCTCGGGGTGATCCGTGTAACACAGACTTTTATTCCCTATTTCAGAGAGAAAAAGAACGGGATGTTTATTACCACCACTTCAATCGGAGGTTTGATTGCATTTCCTTTGGGTTCAACTTATCATGCTACCAAATGGGCTCTGGAAGGGTGGAGTGAAAGTTTAGCTTATGAATTGAACAAATTCGGGATCGATATAAAAACAGTATCTCCCGGAGGTATTAAAACTGATTTTGTAAGCCGTTCATTAGATTCAGCAACAAGTCCGGCCTACGAAGAAATTTCCAATTCACTTTTTTCCAGCATGGAAGGAATGATGGAAGCGGCTTCTACACCGGAACAGATTGCAGAAGTTGTTTATGAAGCAGCTACAGACGGTAAGAAACAGTTGAGATATGTAGCCGGAGAAGATGCAAAAGCATTATATGCACAGCGTCTTGAACTGGGAGATGAAAATTTCAGAGAGCAGTTCGGGAAACAGTTCATCTAAGATAATTTAAAATATTAGGACAGCATGAATAGCCTTATTTGTGCTGTTTTGTTCTTTAAGCTAAATATTTAATACATTTATATCATGGAAAAGAAAGATAATACACCGATGAAAATTTCGTCCATATCAGAGCTTCATGACCTACTGAAACTTCCCAAACCGCTTCATCCATTGGTAAGCCTGGTAGATAACACAAAAATGATTGTTAAAAAAGAATTGCTGAACAGAAGCTTTCATCTGAATTTTTATAAGATTTCGTATAAATTTTCTGAACATGGAAAGATGGGATATGGGCAGGGATATTACGATTTCAATGAAGGAGGCATGATGTTCACGGCGCCGGGACAGATTCTTTCTACAGATTCGGATGCAGAATATTGTGGCTATACACTTCTGGTACATCCGGATTTTATACGGACTTATCCGTTGGCCAGGAATATCAGAAAATTCGGTTTCTTTTCCTATGACACCAATGAGGCGCTGCATCTGTCTGACCAGGAAAAAACCACCATAACCGGATTGCTGGACAATATCCGAAATGAACTGAATACAGCGATTGATGAAATCAGCCAGGATGTTATTGTTTCCTATATCGAGGTTCTGCTGAATTACAGCAACCGTTTTTATAAAAGACAGTTTATCACAAGAAAAGCAGTGAACAGTGATCTTTTATCTAAAATGGAGCTGATACTGGACAATTATTTCAACAGGCAGGAAACATTAACCAAAGGACTTCCCACTGTAGAATTCCTGGCCTCACAAATGAACCTTTCACCCCATTACCTGAGTGATATGCTCCGGAATCTTACGGGACAGAATGCCCAGCAGCATATTCATGAAAAACTGATCGAAAAAGCTAAGGAATATCTTACCGCAACAAGCTTTTCGGTGTCAGAAGTAGCGTATGCTTTAGGATTTGAGCATCCGCAGTCCTTTAATAAACTGTTTAAAAAGAAAACAGAAAAAACTCCTTTAAGTTACAGGCAGCTGTTTAACTGAGGTATATTTCAGAGGTGATTAATATGCCGTAATTATAAATAATTCGGGCTGACTAATCTAATTCTAATAGGAGAAAAAACAGACTAACCATTAAGCTAATTAAAAAATGAATTTCGAATCGGAAGTGAACAGCTATGAGGATATTTGTAAAATACTGAACATAGATCCTGACCTGAAACCAGATGTATCTGCGTATGATGAAGAGGATCAAAAGGCTGCTGTTTCCCTCTTCAGATTGTGGAACGCAAATAAGGCGGCATGGAATGGTGAAATGATTGATTTCAATAATGATAATCAGGAGAAGTTCGAGATTTTGTTTGATCTGGGTGATGAAGTTGATCCGGACTCGGGTTTCATGTACTTTACCTACCGTCCTGTCAGCAGCAGAAGCCATGCCGGTGCCCGTCTCCTTTGGCCTGGCGTTACCATAGCTCAACACGTTACTAAGGTCATGCAGCTGGATTTTATGAATACGATGAAAATACCTGAGAAAATAATAAAAACGGATAATGAGTCATTAAAACTAAGTGCAGTGAATTTTAAGTCAGAAATCAACAGCTACGAGGATATCTGTAACATCCTTACTGTAGATCCTGATCTGGAACCTGATGTATCCGCATACGCTAAGGAAGATAGAGAGGCCGCCATCTCTATGTTCAGATTATGGAAAGCAAATAAAGCTGTATGGAATGGTGAAATAATTGACTTCAATAACTATGACCGGAATGTATATCAGCACAAATATGAAGCAATGTGTCATCTAAGTGATGAAGCTGGCGGGGGAGAAGGTTTTGCATACTCAAGTTGCAGTAGTGCCGGAGATTATTCTGCTGTCGGCGCCCGTCTCCTCTGGCCTGACACTACAATCGCAAAACACATGACTAAAGTAATGCGGAAGGATTTTATAAATGTAATGAAAATACCTGAAAAATAATAAAGTCGGACGAGCAACTACTTGCCAGGCTTTAAGGTTTACATACAATTACGGCAAATATAGCAGGGCTGCCGGTATTATATATTGTTTATTTGCACTTGTGGCCTCACCAGGAATCGAACCTGGATCTAAAGTTTAGGAAACTTCTATTCTATCCGTTGAACTATGAGGCCTTTGGAAGAAATAAAAATACTAATTAATTTAAATAAATAAAAATTTTCTAATAATTACGGTTTTTAAAATAATTTATTAAGAATCATTCATGACAGGAACTGAATAGAGGCAAAAAAAGAATCCGCTCTTTAGAAGCGGATCCAGTAGATAAATACATCTCATTTTTTTAATTAGACAACAATAAAAAAGCACAGCCGACAATGCTGTGCTTAAATTTTTATTTCAAATTTAATTGCAATTTCAAAGCTGAAAAAAGCAAAAAATGATTTCATTTCAGTTGTATTACATAGTAAATGTAGCACAATTTTTAATACGAAACATGAATTTAATGTTAAAATTCACAACTTATCCACAATTTAATGTGGATAAGTTTGTAAGTGATTGTTATTCAGTATATTTTAAGATGGTGTTTTTCAGCGTAGTTTTCTCTTTTTCGCTTCCTTTATTGTCCATATGCCCGTGGTTGATATCGGTAGATTGTACTGTGATGTGGTATTTTACCTGTTCTTCAGGTGATGGAAGAACGCCTTTATCAGCGGGATAATCATTAGAACGCAGGGTGTATATTTTAGGATGGGAAGTTCTTGGAAGATACATTCTCCGGTTGTCCATGGTAATAATTTTATAGACAAGTTCAGGATGCTTGCTGGCAAATAAAGCGGTCATATCTCCACCGTTGGAATGGCCAATCAATGTCAGATGTTTATAGTCAAGATCCGGCCTGGTCTTTTTAAGCTCGTTCAAAACAAATAAAATATTTTCGGCCCCTCTTTCCCAGAAAGGCATCCTTACAATCTGCGGTTTTCCTTCCATTGGAATCAGTTCATCGGTTGGAAGTTCATGCTGAATGCTTACTGTAAAATATCCTTTTGATGCCAGTGCTTCAGTTAAATAAGAATAAAGAAAATAATCACCGCCTTTATTGGCACCATAGCCATGACTGAAAATAACCACCTTTTGCCCGGGAATACCTTTCTCTGTTTTAGGCGTGTACAAGGCAACAGGGATCTTCCGGTTCCGGCTTTTATCAAATAAGGTCAGCGTATCCCGTTTTGTTTCATAAGCTTGATCTGAATTGATCATTTTTTTAGATGTACAGCTGAATAATGACAGAATAAGAAGAAGAGCAGATAGAATTTTATAGTTCATGTTGTTTAATCAGATTGAAAAGGTGAAAAATCAGCGAATGAAGTGAATAGCATTTGATTCCAAAGTTTTAGAGATTCAATACAAAAATCTTTGATTTTTATTAAAACTTAAGGGAACTCCTTATTCACAAAGTAGCAATATTAAATCACTTAAGTGTCAAAAACTTTTATTTCTTTTGTGGTTAAAAAAAATAGAGAGCCAATAAACGACTCTCTATTATTATTAGCTTTCAAGTTTTTCCTTGATGTATTTCGCGGTGTGCGATTTTTTATCTTTGGCAAGATCTTCCGGAGTACCTGCAAAAACAACTTCACCACCATATTTCCCGGCTTCAGGGCCAATATCTATAATATAATCCGCAGATTTGATAATATCCGGCTGATGTTCAATAACAATTACCGAATGGCCAAGATCAATCAGTGCCTGCAGGGATTTCAGTAACTTCTGGATATCATGAAAATGAAGTCCTGTAGAAGGTTCATCAAAAATAAACAGGGTTTTGTCAGTAGTAACTCCTTTCACAAGGAATGAAGCCAGTTTTACACGCTGTGCTTCACCGCCGGAAAGGGTAGAAGAGCTTTGTCCCAGCTGCAGATAGCCTAATCCAACTTCCTGAAGCGGTCTCAGTTTTGTAACGATCTTTTCTTCATTATTGTCTTTAAAGAATTCCAAAGCTTCATCCACCGTCATATGAAGAATATCGGAAATGCTTTTTTCATCAAATTTCACTTCCAGGATCTCGTTTTTAAAACGCGTTCCTTTACACACTTCACATTCAAGCTCAATGTCTGCCATGAACTGCATGGAAACATTGATCACGCCTTCCCCTTTACATTCATCACATCTTCCGCCATCTACGTTAAAAGAGAAGTGCTTGGGCTTATAACCCATCATTTTTGAAACTTTCTGCTTGGCAAAAAGATCCCTGATGTCATCATACGCTTTCAGGTAGGTTACCGGATTGGAACGTGAAGATTTACCGATTGGGTTCTGGTCGATCAGTTCAATATTTTTAATCAGTTTTTTTGGAAATTCTACAGAATCATAATCTCCTTTTTTTCCACCCATTCCAAGTTGAATCTGGATGTCATTGGTTAAAATTTCCTTCATCAGTGTAGACTTTCCGCTTCCGGAAACACCAGAGATTACGGTAAGGCTTTCCAAAGGAACATCTACATCTATATTTTTCAGATTATTCTGTCTTGCCCCCTTGATATGGATCCATTCCTTAGCTTTTCTGCGCTTTTTAGGAACTTCAATTTCCATTCTTCCGGTTAAATATTTTGAAGTAAGGGTATCCGCATTTTTAAGATCATTATAATCTCCGGCAAATACCAGTTCACCACCAAGATAACCTGCTTCCGGACCAATATCGATGATGTAGTCAGCAGCTTTCATAACATCCTCATCGTGTTCAACGACAATCACGGTATTTCCCAGATCACGGAGGTTTTTTAAAACTCCGATCAGGTTTTCCGTATCTCTTGAGTGAAGTCCGATAGAAGGTTCATCCAGGATATAGATGGAGCCTACCAGGGAACTTCCTAAGCTTGTAGCAAGATTAATTCTCTGGCTTTCACCACCGGAAAGGGTATTGGAGGTCCTGTTCAGGGTTAAATAGCCTAAACCTACTTTTAGTAAAAACTCGATACGTGTTTTGATTTCGTACAATAATCTTTTGGCAACATCCTGATCATGTTCGGAAAGCTTCAGCCCGTCTATTAAAGGATATAATTCATCCAATGGAAGCTCGATCATGGACTGGATATTGTGTCCGTTCACTTTTACCCAGCTTGTTTCTTCCCGCAGTCTCAGGCCTTCACAGGTAGGGCATAGTGTTTTCCCTCTGTATCGGGAAAGCATAACGCGGTACTGGATCTTATACAGGTTTTCTTCAAGCATTTTGAAGAAATTATTGATAGAAGGAAAACTGCTTTTACCGTCTCCTTTCCACAGGAAGTTTTTCTGTTCTTTGGTCAGCTGATGGTAAGGTTTGTGGATAGGGAAGTCTCCAGCTTTTTTAATGAATGCTTTTTTCCACTCACTCATGCTTTCACCTCTCCAGGCAACCACTCCATCCTCATAAACGGATAGTGTTTTATTGGGAATAACCAGATCTTCATCTATTCCGATCACTTTTCCGTATCCTTCACATGCCGGACATGCTCCGTATGGGTTGTTGAAACTGAAAAAATGAACATTCGGTTCAAGGAACTCCATGCCATCCAGCTCAAATTTATTGGAAAATTCTTTTACTTTTCCGGTATCCGGATTTTTCAGTGAACAATAGCCATGACCTTCATAAAATGCCATTTGGATAGAATCTGCCAGCCTTTGAAGGAAACTTTCGTCTTCTTCATAAGAAAAACGGTCGATTACAAGATTAATGATCATCCCCTTTTCAGGAGTAAAACCGAAGCTTTCCAGGTCTTCAATACCGGCTACATTACCGTTGATCTCAAGTCTTGTGAAACCTGCAAGCTTTAAAACATTCAGCGCTTCCTTAAAATTATCTGCATCATATTCCAAAGGAGCTGTCAATAAAAACGAAGTGTCTTTTTTTGAAGCCTTAATAAAATCGATCACGTCAGAAACGGAATCCTTTTTCACTTCTTCACCTGAAACCGGAGAAAAAGTTTTCCCGATTCTTGCAAAAAGAAGTTTCATATAATCATAGATTTCCGTGGAAGTTCCCACCGTAGAACGGGGATTGGAAGAAATTACTTTCTGCTGAATGGCAATAGAAGGAGCAAGCCCTTTAATGTCATCCACTTTGGGTTTTTCCAGTTTGCCCAAAAACTGACGTGCATAGGAACTTAAACTTTCTACATACCTTCTCTGTCCTTCTGCATAAATAGTGTCAAATGCCAGGGAAGATTTTCCGCTTCCGGAAACTCCCGTAATGACGATCAGTTTGTTTTTCGGAATCAGAACATCTATATGTTTCAGATTGTTAAGATGGGCATTCTTAACGAAAATCTGTTTTTTTATATCTATTTCTACTGTTTTAGTCATGTTTTATTTCATAAAAAGTATATACTGACTGAGAGAATTATCTGTGGTCAGTGTGGCAGTCTCTTGCCGTAAATTCTGCTGTCTGACAAACTGTTTTATATCCGTCCAGGAATTCAGCATATAAAATGCCTGTAAAGTATGGAAAGAGAGATTATTTTCATCGCAAAATTAAGACCCACAAAATTACAAAATTTTACTGAAAATAAGATGTTTAAATATTTGCTGTGATAGAATTATATTAACTATATAAAACAAAAAAAGAAAAATATTTCCTCATTATAGCCGGAAAAAAACAAGAGCGTAAGCCATTAGCAGCCATGAGATTATATTAATCATTTCATAATTATAAAATTGAAAAATAATTTATGATTTTCATTATGTTTTTTCATTTTGCTCTTGTTTTGTATTTTAAAATTAGTTAAAATTGTATTCATAAATATGTAATATAGAAATGAGAAAGTTATTCAGAGATCTTGTTACACATTTAATGAGAAAAAGATGAAGTTACTCCCCTCAAAAGATGCAGTATATCCCTACTGCATCTTTTTTTATGATAACTATCATTTGTCTTTCTTCAGGAACTCCCTTACTTTTGGGCTCGATATTAAGAAACTGACTCAAAACAAAACGGGAACGATTATGATCAAAAAGATTGGAAGTATATTTTTATTAGGTTCAATGCTCTGCGCTCATGCACAGGAAAAGACTACGGATATTGAAAGTATTGAATTTCAGGGAAAGTTTATTTCTACACCTTATAAAAATGCCAATCAGAATATTACGGTTATTACAAAAGAAGATATTGCCAATTCTCCTGCAAAAAGTATTGACGAGGTTCTTCAGCAGGTTCCGGGAATGGACATCAGAAGGAGAGGCGCCAATGGTGTACAAAGTGATATAGGCTTCCGGGGAAGTTCATTTGAGCAGGTATTGCTGTTGCTGAACGGCATCAGAATGAATGATTCCCAGACCGGACACAACTCTATGAATATACCGGTAGATATGGATGATGTGGAAAGAATAGAGATCATCAAAGGTCCGGCCGCCCGAAGATTCGGCCAGAATGCTTATGCCGGTGTCATTAATATCATTACCAAGACAACTCCCGGAAAGCGGGTGAAGATAAGTGCTGAAGGCGGAGATTACGAAACCTACGGCTTCGGATTCAATGCGCAGCTGGGAAATGAAAAATTCTCTAATTCACTTCAGGCTAATTCTGCCTCATCACAAGGATACATGCACAATACGGATTATGAGATCCGGAATGTTTTCTACCAAAGCAAACTGAACATTAAAAACGGTGATTTGAAGCTGCAGGCCGGCTTTTCTGAAAAGAAATTTGGAGCTAACGGTTTTTATGCGTCTAAAAGTGCTACTGAACAATATGAAGAAACGCAGGCTTCCATTGTAAGTTTATCACATCAGCAAAAGTTTGGTCATTTGAACCTTAGTTCGAATGTATATTGGAGAAGAGGGCAGGACATGTATCTATATGACAGGAATAAGCCGGATGGTTACAGAAATATGCATATCGGGAACAATGCAGGCGGGGAAGTGAATTCCAGCTACCAGTGGGGATTGGGGACTACAGGAGTAGGTGTTGAGCTAAGGAAAGAATTTCTGGCCAGTAATAATCTGGGAGAAAGAAACCGTTTTGTCTCACAGGTTTTCTTTGAGCATCATTTTTCATTACTGAATAAAAAGCTGAACATCAGTCCTGGGATTTCCTGGGCTAATTACTCCAAAGAAGGAAATTTTTTCTATCCTGGTCTGGATGTAGGATATAATTTCAATCAGAATAATAAAATTTATGGAAATATTGCCAGAGTTCACAGAGTTCCCACATTTACAGATCTTTATTATGTAAGCAAAACAGAACAGGGAAATCCAGATCTGCTTCCTGAAAATGCAGTTTCATCTGAAATTGGATATCAGTATCAAAACAGCAGGATATTGGCCAAGATCAGTGGATTTATGAGGAATTCTGAAAATTCCATCGACTGGACGAAGAAGGATGTTAA
This sequence comes from Chryseobacterium sp. NFX27, assembly GCF_049887855.1. Classification (NCBI taxonomy): domain Bacteria; kingdom Pseudomonadati; phylum Bacteroidota; class Flavobacteriia; order Flavobacteriales; family Weeksellaceae; genus Chryseobacterium; species Chryseobacterium sp. NFX27. Next base: position 33,254 of record NZ_JAGEKK010000013.1, read on the forward strand.
TGCTCCTGTATGGTATGCCCAGAATGTAGGAAAAATAGATACCAAAGGAATTGAGGCGGAATTGAGCCACAGGCTTTTTGACTGGCTGAAATATACAGCAGGATATACCTATCTGGACAGTAAAATAAGTGAGTCTAATGAGTTCGTTTCAAGGTATATTCTTGATAATCTGAAACATCAGGTTGTTGCGAAGCTTGAAACCAGATTTTTAAATTATTTCACCAATGAGCTGGTTTACAGGTATAATGAAAGACTGAATCTCGGAAGTTATAATCTCCTTGATGAGAAACTGAGCTTCGCGAAAAAAGACTTTTCAGTATATGTGCTGATCAATAACTTGACGAATACAAAATATACGGAAGCTTTTGGAGTTGAAATGCCTCAGCGTTGGTTCCATTTAGGCTTCTCCTATACGATCAATATTAAATAAACGTTAATTTTAAATGAATGAAAGTTAATATTAACAAATTGTTAAATGATTTATTTTTGCAAAAATTTTTTATGAAACTTTTTTTAAGTCTGAGTTTACTTGTAAGTATGACCTTTTTCAAAGCACAGGAACACGTTTCCAGCTTCAATGCAGTGACTTTAACCTACAAGTTTCATCCTAAGTTTTTCCTTTATGCGGAAGGCCAGCTCAGAGGAAATGAAGATTATACTTACCCGGATTATTACGAGATCAAAGGAGGGGTGGGATACAATCTGACCAAAAATCACAAACCTTTTGTAGGTCTTGGGAGATATGTGAACTATAAGGAACACAGCCTGAGCAGAGAGGAATTCAGGGTATGGCTGCAGGACGTGATTGATTTCAAAAAAGGGATCGTTAAGTTCGAAAACCGTTTCCGTGCAGAGAAAAGCTGGTTCTATGAGCCTAAAATAGATAAAAGCTCCCAAAGAATGCGTTACAGATACCGATTGAACATAAGCGTTCCATTGAATGCAAAAACTGTCAAAAAGGGAACTGTTTTCGCAAATGCTTATGATGAAATCTTCCTGGTAAGCCCAATGAAGCCTACTTTCGCCAGAAACAGGGTGTATGGCGGTTTCGGATATCAGATCGATGACCATTTCGGAATTCTGACAGGTTATCTGTGGCAGCGTGAATTTGAAGCAAAAGGCAATAAAAACCTTCACTTTATCTATTTGGCCTTAAACATCAATATCGACGGTACGGACCATCCTACAAAAACATATGATTTCCCTGGGGCGGATTAAGATGCTTTGTCTAAATCTGCCTGAAAACTTAATAAATCTTTTTTCAATTCCAGATAATAATCATTGAGGATTTTCTGAAATTCATTAACCACCTTGAATACGGATTCAACTTCTGGTTCCAGGTATTTATCATGATTAAAGTAAATGTAAGAAGCGTCTGCATATGATTTCAGGAGTGATCTGCTTTCTTCTGTCAACGATTCTTTATAACTTGAGTTTACTATAAAATCATTCAGATTTTTTTTGAAAGAGGCTTCTGCTTTTAACAGTTTGGCTCTATGCTTACGAATTTCTTCAAAAGGTAAAGTCACGGTCATAAACTGAAGGTATCCAACAAACTCAGTCAATGCTTGCTGAAATCTGTCGAAGTCTTTGTCTATGGCTCCAAATTTTTTATATTTTTCCAATAAGATTGATTGCTCGTATTGATCAGCCTTGCTGAAATAATAGCGGTAGATATTTTCATCATTTTTTGTAAGTGCTGCTTTTACTTTTAAAAGCTCACCTTCAAGCTCAGGGATCAGTTTGGAGGCATCTTTAGCCTTGTACAGGTTTTCTCCGTACCTGAATGTTTTAATCTCTTTAGGGTTGGCTTTTAAATAAGCCAGTGTTTGTAAATCACTTTCAATTCCAGCTTTCTCATAAATTAAAGAAACTTTTCTGTCACTGAACAGATCTTCACCATCAATTACGGTATCAGAATCTGTTATAATAGTTTCGATATTCTCTAATAGTGGATTGTAAGATTCATAATATCCGTTAAAATTTGAGTTCCAACACTGATAGGGATATTTTTCGATATAAAGTTCGATGAATTTTTCATTGTCTATCACTTCACCCACATTTTTTACCTGATGCAGAGTCAGATATTTTCGGGTCATCACCTCACAGATCTCATTATATCCTCTAATGATATTTTTTGCCAGTTCGTGATTTTCCTGAATATTTCTGGTTTTATTGTTCCTGATTCTTTCAACTCTTTTTAATGTATCTGGATGGGAGGCCCACTGATCCTGGATTTCTATTTTTGTTTTATTATAACGGGTTAAATCCTCTTCATCTACTTTTGGAAGCCCGTTGATATATGGGTGGTTGTTTCTTTCACTGAAAATTTTCAGTAATGAGGTGTGATCTTTATAAAGATTTTGAGGAAGGTATTTCTGCTCACTTTGGATATAGAAATTAAAGGAATACTGAAAAGCGGAATCACTTAGTTCTATTCTCAATAACGAAGAAATCTGCTCCTGAGGATTGGTGAGAAAAGTAGAAACGGCATCCGCGTGATATTCCATTTCCCTGCTAAGGGAGGCATGTTTTTGAAATAGAAAAGATGAAACTTTTTTCAGAATAAATTGAAATACATTGATGAAGCCCACTGAAATCGCTCCAAATAAAGTAAAAAACGTATTTCCCGAAAAAGTCATGATCATGTTTTCATATTCTTTATTATTGTAAACCGTTTCGTACACGATTTTTTGTGCATGGTGAACATATCCACCCACTTTCATGCTTCTTTGGGAAAAATGCCCGAATTCATGGGCGAGAATTGTTTTTAATTCGCCGGTGCTTGTAGAATTGATTAATCCCAAACCTATGGTAAGATTTTTTCTCACCGGAAAAAACATACTCCAGAAAACGGAATTATAACTTACACTGGCGTTAACATCAGGAGAAAAGAAAACCTTTTTAGGGGCTTTTACCTGAGTGTCTTTAACAATTTCATCGATGATGCTGAATAATTCCGGCTGCTGGGATCTTGTGATTTCTACCAAATGTCTTGTAGTATAGGTGTTTTCATTGAAAATGAATTTAATCATAAAATAAAAAACAAAAATACCGATGCTGGCAAGACCTGCGGCGGCTATAAGTGTATAGTAACTTATTTTGAATGCAAGAATAGAATATGCTCCGTATCCTAAAAGTACAATGAGAAAGAGGGAAACGGCGATGAGGATAAGATATACGGTAAAAAATATAGAAATAGATACAATAGCGGAAGTCAGCTTAGACCTGTAAGCTGCCGACATTTTAGGAAGGTTATTCATTTTTTGTGTTTTTTATACTTTTAATATTTATCTATTAAATAATGATAGGCTTTCAGGTATTTGTTGAACCTCTTGATATCTTTAGGGCTAAGTTCCCTGTTTACCCTTCTGAGGTCCATATTATCACGGAGATCATTAAGCTTTACTGCGACAGCCAGAGAAGATCTTTCTGTTCTTTTAACGAATTCATCATAATCTTCTTCAGGATCAAATTTGGTAAGGCAGCTGATGGCAAAAATAATGTATTCGGGAAAGCCTTCGGTTCTTAAATAATCCAGGCTGAATTCTTCCGGATGATCCTCCACTACGTCATGCAGTACACCGACGATCTTTTCGTCCATTGTTTTACCGTATTCCATCACGCGCATGACATGGGCAATGTAGGGAGCATGGTATTTGTCGGTTTGGCCTTTGTGTGCTTTATCAGCTATTTTTATGGCTCTGTTGAGCATTTCTTCTTTTGTCATTTCAAATAGAAAATAGAATACAAAAATAAAAAATGCCTTAAAAAATAAGACATTTTTATTGAGAATATTTTACATAATATTAAAGCAGGGTTTCATCCTCTACTGAAGCACCTGGCGCATTGGTTTTTACAGATTCTATGCCGTTTTCCATTCCGTTTTCAGATTCATACATCTGGCTGGTTCCTATAACCTGTCCGTTTCCGGCTTTTAAATTGAAATAGCAGCGGTCATCTTTAGCTGTATTTCTTTCAAATTTTGAGTCATCCTGTGAATTGGTGCGTACAGATTCTATTCCGTTTTCACAGGAGGATTTTGAGCCGTATCCCTGGCTGATTAAGATCACCTGTCCGTTTCCGGCTTTCAGATTGAATTTGAAGTCGCTGTCGGTTCTCTTCGAGATAATAAATTTTCCCATAGTAATTGGTTTTGTGGTTTGGTTAGTTTTTAATTATTTGGAAGGCTGAGCCTTTTTTGTGTCTGCAATTTTTTCAGAAATATCAGGATTCAGTATCCTGTATTTTGTATGATCTTTTTTAGGTTCCTTTAAAGCCATATAGGCCGCTGTATCTTTTGGCGTTACAGTAAGTATTTTATACAGTTCCTTCCGGTCTGTATCGGTTTTTTCCTGAATTTCTTTAAGATCATTAGGCTTGAGAATCTTTGTAGTATCTGTCTTCGGCAGGATCAGCTTTCTCTCTTTTTTCTGGGCAGTCAGGGTAATAGAAATAAGAAGGAAAGGAAATAATAAAATCTTCATGTTTTTAATTTAAAATAAAAATATAAAAAATATTGGAATTTAAGTTCACAAGCCCATAGATTTTACACATCGGTTTGCAATCCTGTCTGTTATGTCTTAATATAAGCTAAAAAAGCGCCTCAAAAAAAATGAGACGCTTCAATCAAATTTATGTTATAAAGACTAATAAGCTCCTTTAGCGATATAGTGTGCTGCCACTTTTTCAGTTAAAGCCACTACATTTGGGTGGTTGGTATACTTCGTGAATCTTCTCAGCCCTGAAAGCATCATTCTCTGCTCATCGCCCTCAGCGAAAGAGATAATTCCTTCTTTAGCTGCTGCAATGACCTTTTCAACAGCTTTGTAAAGGTTAAGCTGTGCCATCGCTGCTTCCACAGACTCAGGAGAGAAATGTTTCTCAGCTCTCAGTACAGCAGATTCTGCCATATAAAGCTGGTTAAGGATCTCAGATGCATTTAATAATAAGTGCTGCTGCTTTTCGATATCCATCATGAATTTTTGAAGAGCGGCTCCGGAAACCATAAGAAATACCTTCTTAAGGTTAGCGATAATCGACTTCTCCTCACTCATAAATGCTGAATAATCAGGAACATCAAATGATGGAATTCCCATTAATTCTTTGCTGATTGCCATTGCCGGAGAAAGCAGATCCAATTCTCCTTTCATCGCTCTCTTAATCAGCATTCCAACTGCTAAAAGACGGTTGATTTCGTTGGTCCCTTCATAGATTCTTGCAATTCTTGAATCTCTCCAAGCTGCTTCCATAGGCATATCTTCAGAGAATCCCATTCCTCCGTACACCTGGATTCCTTCATCAGCAGTATGCTGTGTTAAATCTGAAACGAAAACTTTCAAAATAGAAGCTTCCACTGCAAATTCCTCAACTCCTTTTAATTCAGCCTGCTGGTGGTTCATTCCGCCGGCAACCAATTCATTGATTTTATCTTCAACATCTTTAGCCGCTCTGTAAGAACCGGCCTCCGCAACGAAAATTCCGGTTGCCATTTCTGCCAGTTTCTTTCTGATCGCTCCGAAAGTGGAGATAGAAACTCCGAACTGTTTTCTTTCGTTAGAATACTGAAGAGAATGGTTTAAGATTCTTCTCTGTCCGTCAAGGTTGGCAGCTGCCAGTTTAATTCTTCCTACGTTCAAAGCATTTAACGCGATTTTGAAACCGTTGTTTCTTTCACCTAAAAGATTCTCAGCAGGAACTTTCATATCATTGAAGAAAACCTGTCTTGTAGAAGACGAACGGATGCCCAGTTTATGTTCTTCTTCACCGAAAGAAAGTCCTTCAGTTCCTTCTTTTTCTACGATGAAACCTGTAATGTTCTTATCATCATCAATTTTTGCAAAGACAATGAAGATTTCTGCAAAACCTGCATTGGAAATCCACATTTTTTGTCCGTTGATGATGTAATGTTTCCCATCTTCAGAAAGTTTAGCTCTTGTTTTTCCGGAGTTGGCATCAGAACCGGCATCAGGTTCAGTAAGACAGTATGCTCCGAATTTTGTTCCTGTAGCCAGATCCGGAAGGTATTTTTTCTTTTGCTCTTCCGTACCGTACAACAGGATAGGGAGTGTCCCGATTCCCGTATGAGCTCCATAAGCTGTAGCCAATGAACCATTTGCTCCCGAACAGTAATCACATGCCAGCATGGTATTTACGAATCCCATTCCAAGGCCGCCGTACTCTTCAGGAACAGCAACTCCCAGAAGGCCCATTTCACCCAACTGACGCATTTTTTCTTCAGTTAAAGCATAATCTTTTTTCTCAAATCTTTCTTTTTGAGGAATTACTTCTCTGTCGATAAATTCTTTTGCAGAATCACGAAGCATTTTTTGTTCTTCACTCAGTTCTTCAAGAGTGAAAATATCGTTTGCAGGAATTTCCTTGATCAGGAATTCACCTCCTTTTAATGTAGCCATATATTATTTTGTTTTTTAATAGATTATAGAATAAAGAGAAAAGAATAAAGACTTACAACTTCAAGTTTTTTTGAAAGCCTGAGATCATTCTCTGTAATTCTGTGATTTTATTTTCTAGATCTTCAAGTTTAGACATTTCAAAATAATTCCTATTAGCAGAAATTATAATCTGAGTTTGTAATTCATAAAGAGAACCAAGACTTATTTCCAAAAAACGGTTGAAATCTTTATCAGAGCTTCTGCTTGAACCTTCTGCAATATTGGAAGCAACAGAAACGGAACACCTGCGGATTTGAGACTTCAATCCAAATTCTTCATTTTTTGGATAAGTATCGGTAAGAATATAAATATGATTGGCAAGCTCAATTGCTAACTTCCAAATATTTAAATTCTTAAAATTGTGTTTCATTCTGGTCTTTTCTCTTTATTCTTTACTCTTTTAGTCTATTTATTTAAAGAAGTTCAAAGATTGAAGCGGCTCCCTGTCCCGTACCCACGCACATAGATACCATTCCGTACTTATTGCCGCGTCTTCTCATTTCGTCAAGAAGCTGAACGGTCAGTTTTGTTCCGGTACATCCAAGCGGGTGGCCAAGAGCGATTGCACCTCCGTTGACGTTAAGGATGTCAGGGTTTAACCCTAATTCCTTTTTGATCGCCACAGACTGTGATGCAAAGGCTTCGTTCAGTTCAATCAATTCAATATCTTTTAATTCAAGACCTGCTTGTTTTAAAGCTTTTGGAATCGCATAGATCGGGCCCATACCCATAATTCTAGGCTCAAGACCTGCTGCAGCATAAGCTACTAATCTTGCTTCCGGCTCAAGACCTAATTCTTTTACCATTTCTTCGCTCATTACCATAACGAAAGCAGCTCCGTCGCTCATCTGAGATGAGTTTCCGGCTGTTACGCTTCCTCCGTTAGCGAATACGGGTCTCAGTTTAGCCAAACCTTCCAAAGAAGTATCTTTTCTAGGGCCTTCATCTACGGAGAAGTCGAACTTTTTAGACTGCATCTTCTGATTTTCATCTAAGAAATTATATTCCACAGGAATAGAAACGATCTGACTGGCAAATTTCCCTTCTGCATTAGCTTTCAAAGCTTTCATATGAGACTCAAATGCGAACTGATCCTGTTCTTCTCTTGTAATATTATATTGTTTGGCTACTTCTTCAGCCGTGTAACCCATTCCCCAGTAATAATCAGGGTTTGTTTTTGCGATATCCGTTTCCGGAACCGGCTTGTATCCACCCATCGGAATGTAAGACATCGATTCTGTACCTCCTGCGATGATACAGTCTGCCATTCCTGCCTGGATCTTGGCCGAAGCAATAGCGATCGCTTCACTTCCAGATGCACAGTATCTGTTTACGGTAACTCCCGGAACTTTGTCTGTATTTAATCCCATTAAGGAAATTAAACGGGCAACATTCAGCCCCTGTTCAGCTTCCGGCATTGCGTTTCCTACAATAAGGTCGTCAATTCTGTTTTTGTCTAATTGTGGAAGCTCAGCCATCAATTTTTCAATAACTGTAGCCGCCATCACGTCTGGACGAGTAAAGCGAAGGGAGCCTTTAGGCGCTTTTCCTACCGCTGTTCTGAATCCTTTTACTATATATGCTTGTTTCATTAGATTAGAGATTTTTAGACAAGAGATTTGAGACTCTTGTCGCTTAAATTATTCTTTTATTAATATTATCTTTAAAAACGTAAATCATTTTTTGAACATCATTAAGCTTATCTAGCAACGGTTTATTTATTTCTTCAGAAATAAAGTTTAGTTTTTCGCATAAGATAAGCTGAGTTTGAAGTTCATAAGAAGACCCATATGCAATATTTAAAAAATAATAAAATTCTTTTTCTCTCTCTCTTCCGGCACCTTCTGCTATATTGGAAGAAATTGAAACAGCCGATCTTTTGATTTGTGAAGAAAGTCCATACTTTTCATCATTTGGCATATTTGCTAATGCTTTATAGACGTCAACACATAAATCAATTGAATCATTCCAAATTTTCAATTTTTTAATATTATGCATAATCTTACTCTCAATTTAGTTTCTTATTGGTCTCCCAGTCTCGAGTCTTTAAGTCTCAAGTCTAATTCCTCAGCGGTTTCCCATTCTGCAACATGTATTGAATTCTTTCAAGCGTTTTTCTTTCGCCGCAGAGCTGAAGGAATGTTTCTCTTTCAAGATTCAATAAATATTGTTCGGTAACTACGGTTGGTTCGGAAAGATTTCCTCCTACCATTACGTTGGCTAATTTGTCAGCAATTTTCTTGTCGTGGGCAGAGATGAAGTTTCCGGTAAGCATCTGGTCTGTTCCTACGTAGAACATTCCTAAGGCATCTTTTCCTAAAACTTTTACTTTTTGCTCAATAGGCTGTGTATATCCTTGCTCTGCCAGTAGTTTTGCTACTTTTTTAGCTTCGGCGATCTGTCTGTTTTTGCTTACGGATACAATATCTTTTCCTTTTTCAAGAATTCCCATATCGTAGGCTTCATAAGCGGAAGTCGCTACTTTACCCATGGCGATATTCATGAATGCTTCACGAAGTCTGTTGTTTTTAACGTCATCGCTGTGGAATTCTCTGGAAGTTCTCAAAGTAAGTTCTTTGGTCCCACCACCGCCAGGAATTACCCCAACTCCGGTTTCTACCAATCCGATATAGGTTTCTGCTGCAGCAACCACTCTGTCTGCGTGCATAGTCATTTCGCAACCGCCACCAAGGGTCATTCCGTGAGGGGCAACTACTACAGGAATAGAGGAGTAGCGTACTCTCATCATGGATTTTTGGAAATAGGCAATAGCCATATTCAGATCATCCCAGTCCTGTTCAATGGCCATCATCAGGATCATGGCAAGGTTGGCTCCCACAGAGAAATTGGTTCCCTGGTTTCCAACAACCAATCCGTCATATTCTTTTTCAGCTAAATCAATGGCTCTGTTTAAACCGTCAAGAACTTCGCCTCCAAGAGAGTTCATTTTTGAGCGGATCTCAAAATTGATGATTCCGTCACCAAGATATTCGATCGCTGCACCTGAATTGCTCCAAAGTGTTTTATTCTTTCTGATATTATCCAGGATAATAAAGGCATCCTGACCAGGAATTGTATTGTATTCTCCAGAGTTTTTATCAACGAAAATACTTTGACCTTCATCATTTACCTTATAAAAAGCTTCTACATTTTTAACCCAGTCTGAAACTTCATAGCCTGCATCTTTTGCCAGTTCGATACCTTTCTGAACGCCTACAGCATCCCAGATTTCAAACGGACCGTTTTCCCATCCGAAACCTGCTCTCATCGCATCGTCTATTTTATAAACTTCGTCAGAGATTTCCGGAACTTTATGAGAAACGTAAGCGAATAGTGCTCCTAACGATTTTCTGTATAATTCGCCGGCTTTATCTTTTCCACCAATTAGAACTTTAAATCGGTCAATTGGTTTGTCTATATTTTTAGTTAATTCTAAAGTAGGGAAAGAAGATTTTCCCTGAAGTTCATATGCTAATGTATCAAGGTTCAATGCGTGAATTTCAGATTTCCCTTCTGCATTTTTTACTTTTTTGTAGAAACCTTGCTCAGTCTTAGAACCTAGCCATTTATTATCCATCATTTTCTGGATATAATCAGGAAGGGCAAAAACGTCATTAAAGTTATTGGCTTCTGCACCGCTCTGGCGAACGCCGTTAGCAACCATTACCAAGGTGTCAAGCCCCACTACATCAGCCGTTCTGAATGTCGCTGATTTTGGACGTCCGATAACAGGACCGGTTAATTTATCAACTTCAGAAACCGTCAAACCTAATTTCTGTACGTTATGAAGAAGATCCATCATAGAGAAGACTCCGATTCTGTTGGCAATGAATGCTGGAGTATCTTTAGCTAAAACGGTAGTTTTTCCTAAGAATTTAGCTCCAAAATCCATATAGAAATCTACCACTTCCGGCAGTGTGTCCTGAGTAGGGATGATCTCTAAAAGAGGCAGATATCTTACCGGGTTGAAAAAGTGCGTTCCCGCAAAATATTTTTTGAAATCATCGCTTCTTCCTTCAATTAGAAAATGAATAGGGATTCCCGAAGTATTAGAAGAAATTAATGTTCCCGGTTTTCTGAACTGTTCAATTTTTTCGTAAACAGATTTCTTAATGTCAAGCTTTTCTACGACTACTTCAATGATCCAGTCTGTATTTTTAATTTTCTGAAGATCATCATCGAAGTTTCCTACTTTAATTCTATCCGCAAATTTTGGTGAATAGAGAAGGGCAGGACTCGCTTTTTTCAGTTTTTCAAAGTTTTCAGAAGCAATTCTGTTTCTCACAACCTTGTCATCTTTGGTCAAACCTTTTTTCTGTTCAGCTTCCGTCAGTTCAAAAGGGACAATATCCAAAAGAGACACTTCCACGCCAATGTTGGCGAAATGTGCCGCAATACCGCTGCCCATAATTCCTGAACCAAGAACCGTTACATGTTTGATTCTTCTTTTCATTATAATTTATTTTCTGTTATTTAATAATTCGTTTGCAATTTTCATGATCTCGGACATCACTTCTTTAAAGGTTTCAATTTTCTCAGGAGCGATTTTTTCCATCACTTTCTTATTAAAATTGACGACCACTTCTTTGGACATATTCCTTGAATTCAGACCTTTATCTGTAAGTTTAATAATCACTTCCCTTTTGTCGGCAGTGGTCTTTTCCTTATAGATGTATCCGTTGTCCTCCAGAAGCTTGATGATTCTGGTCAGAGAGGTGGGTTCAATCGCCATTTTAGGACCGAGGTTGGTACTTCGGGTGCCCTCTTTGGGATCAATTTTAAGAAGGGTGAGGGCCTGTACAGCGGTAGAATCATGCTCCTGGGCAAGTTCTGTGTACATTTTAGAAACAGCCAGCCAGGTCTGCTTCAAAACTAAATCTACGTTTTCTATTTTTTCTTTATTATTATCCATCATTTATCCACTAATGGTGTTACCCAAATTTAGTAAATATTATGCATGCATAGTATTTATTAACGTTAAATTTTGTTAATAAGCTGATAATAAACAGATTAAATTGTATGACTAGCATAATACTATGCATGCATAGTATGTGAAATATACAACAGAAATGTAGTATTAATGAATGTTTTTAATGAAATTAACTATTTCTTCGAAAGATTCATATTGTTGTTTCGAGGAGCCAATGAGAATTTCCCAAAAGCTGTTCTTATATTCAAAATGTAGAGCAGAAAGGTCTTTTTCGAAATTTTTCTGCAGCAAAGAATAAAGCATTTCTTTGTGAACCTGGGGTGCATTAATAGAAGGTGGAACAAAGTTCTCATTCACCTGAAACAGTGAAACGTTGGTAAGTTCATCATGCTGAAGCAGTAGATCTTCCACAAGGCCGGAGAAAAGCTGGTTGTCTTTTACATACCAGATCTTGTCTGCGAATTCTTTGGCCAGTCTCCAGTCATGGGAGGAGAATAGTATAATTTTATGTTGCTCTTTAGCCAGTCTGCGAAGAGTCTTTAAGATAATGAGTTTGTTTTTTTCATCCAGATGGGTCGTTGGTTCATCCAGAATAATAACCGGAGAATTCTGAGCGATAGCCCGGCCTATAAATGCTTTCTGTAAATTCCCGTCTGAAAGGTTTTTAAGAAGAGTATGTCTGTATTGGGCAAGATCCAGTTCATCTATAATGTGGGAAATTTCATCTCTGTCTTCTCTTTTAAGCTCGAAATAAAAAGGGTAATAGATGTATTTCCCCAATGAAATAAGGTCTTCAACAGTATAATGCTGCGGCACATTCGATTTTGAGAAAACAACAGCGATATTTTCCGCAGTTTCCTTAACGGAAAGATCTTTTATATTTTTTTGATTAATTAAAATCTCACCGTTTAAAAGCGAAGCCTGTTGTAGGATGGATTTGATAAGCGTAGTTTTTCCAACACCGTTATTGCCAATCAATAGGCATACGTCACCCAGTTTCAGATCTGCATGAGCATTTGAAATTAAAGTTTTGTCGTAGCCTATATTGGCTTGTCTGATTTCCAGGTGCATGGGCTCGTTGGTTAATTGTAAAGGTGAATTTTTTATAAAAATACTATTTTTAAGGCGTAAGGAATTTGGTTTTGCTCAAATTTTATATTGTTCTAATTCTTAAAGCTATAAATGATTGAAAATTCTAATCATCCTGTTCTGAAAACAGTAACACTTTTTAATCTGCGTCATCTGCGAACGTATAATTTTTTCCTCTCGCAGATTTAGCAGATGACGCAGATCTTATTTACGGTTTAGTTATTCACATTTGACTATTAACCATCCACTCATTCTCTCTTAAACCTTATTCTGTTTCAGAAGCATCAGCAAAATCACAGGTATTCCAAAGACAGAACTTATTACGTTCATGGGAATCTGGGTTTTTTCTGCTGTGATAGAGAATACCAACATGATCAGCATTCCGAGAAACATATTCAGAATCCACTGCTGCCATAATTTGGACGGATTATAGATCAGTCTGCAAAAATGTGGAACAATAATCCCGATAAATAAAATAGGTCCGAGAAATGCCGTTATAGAAGCTGAAAGTAGGGAAGAGGCGGCAATGATAAGAATCTTCAACTGATTGAGATTAACACCTAAACTCTGTGCATAAGAAGTTCCCAGAGAATTTCCTATCAATGGTTTTATTGTTTTAAAACAGAAAAACATGCCTATAAAAACCAGGATAGATAATACGTAGATCTGGTTTCTTGTCACCATATTATTGGCTCCAAAAGACCATAAAATATAGTTTTTCAGGCTCTGGTTTTCTGCATAGAACTGTAATAATGAAACTACAGCACCTGCAAATGCCGAAATAAGGAAACCAAAAATAATAAGATAGGATTTATCCTGAAATTTATTCGACATGGAAAGAAGTACCAGCATCAGGACAAGGCTTCCTGCAATGGCTGAAAGGCTGAGAAAACTGTTCTGCAGAAATTCCGGGATTAAAAAATCGTGGGAAAAGAAAATATAAAAAGCTACTGATAAACTGGCTACTGAAGTAATGCCCAGGATATCCGGACCAGCCAATGGATTTTGAAAGTATTCCTGCATCAGAAAACCGGATGTGGGAATTGAAATTCCTGCCAGAAGAATAACCAGTACCCGGTTAATCCGGATCTCCGCAATTTGGCTTTGGGCAGAATCCTGAAAAAAATCCTGGAGGTTTAGTGTTAAAAATCCTGTGTTCAGGTTGATTACTGCAGTAAAAATAATAGCAGCCGTCAGCAGTAAACACAGGATTTTGAATTTTTTCGACATGATCAGAAAAGAATCTGGATGTTTTATTTTAAAAGAGCATCAACCTTGGAGTTCAATACTTCCTCGGTCATCATTCCTAAATATTCGTCGGTTTTATCTCCTTTTCTCAAATAGGTAAAAGGAATTGAGCCACCGTCCCACTGTTGGAAATTATTAGTAAAAAAATTAGCATCCAGTTTCTGGCCATCCAAGAGGATGATATTGGATGCAAGATTATTTTCCTGTGCAAATTTTTTCACAGAAGTATTCCATTCAGATTTATCATCAAGGTTGATAAAAGTAAACTTTACCGGCTTATCTTTTAATTCCTCCATTTTGTTCTTAAAATGAGGGATTTCTCTCATACACGGTCCACACCATGTTGCAAAAAAATTGGTAACATATAAAGTGTCATTTTTCTGAGCCAAATATTTTCCCAGATTATCAGGAGAAAGCTCCTTTGAAGTATAAGCACCCGCAGCAGAGACTGTATTGTCTGTTACTGAAACTGAATCTACAGCCGTATCCTCTATTTTCTGGCCCTCTTTTTTGCAGCTGTAAAGAGCCGTAAGAATAAGCGTGGATAAAATTATCTTCTTCATAAATTATTTTTTGACTATTTTTGAATTGAAGTATGGAACAACAAATCTATAAAGGGAAACTGATACAGTTTCATCCGTTAAAAATAGCGAAAAAGGAACAACTGACCAAAAATACTTTTTCTCTGGAATTCGAGATTCCCGGGAATCTGAAGGAAAATTTCAAGTTTGAAGCGGGACAATTTGTAAGCATAAAATTTATCGCTCACGGTGAAGAAGTCATTAATGATTATTCAATGACCTCGGCTCCTTATGAGAAAAAAATCTGTCTTGGAATAAAAGTGAATTCTCCCAGTGGAGCCACTTCGGAGCTGTTCAAAAACTATAATGTTGGAGATGAGCTGATGGTAGGAGAACCTTCCGGTAGGTTTACCTTAGTTTCCAAGCCGAGCGAATTCCGGACAATTGTTGCCTTTGCAGCCGGAATAGGAATTACTCCGGTACTGAGTCATTTTAAGAATATCCTTCATACAGAACCGCGTACCAGACTTTTTTTATTTTTTGGAAACAAAAGTTCGGAAGAAGTTATTTACAGAGAACAATTGGATAATCTTGCCAGAATGCATGGGGAAAGACTTCAGATTTTTTACTTTTTTTCAAAAGAAAAGACGGCAGATCAGTTTTTCTATGGAAGGCTGGATGAAAAAAAACTGAACTTAATTATTAACCAGATTCTCCATCTCGATGATACAGATGAAGAGTCTACCATTTGGGATGCGGTAGATGAAGTGTTAATATGTGGAAAAGGAGAAATGATCAAATCGCTGGCCAATGCCTGTTATCACCACGGAATTCCGAAAAAGAATATTCATTTTGAACTTTTTGAAGAGTACAATGATGATATTTATCCTGTAGAAAAAGAATTTCCACTGATTGAAAATGTGGAAGTTAAATTTAAAATACTTGGAAAAGAATATGAAACCCATCTTCCTGATAACAGAGAGAAAATCCTACAGCAGCTTCTGATCCAGAATTTTCCGGTTCCTTATTCATGCAAATCCGGAATATGCGGGAGTTGCGAATGCTATCTTGAAGAAGGAGAAGTGGAACTGCTTGAAAATGAATATCTGACTGAAAAAGAAGAAGCACAGGGTAAAATACTGGCATGCATGTCCATTGTAAAAAGTAAGAAAATAAAGCTTAACTTTGACCTTAGTTGAGAATTATCAGGAACATATTTAACTTGGGGTTTGTATCGGCAGAAATAGGAATTCTGCTGATATGTCTTTGTAATGCATGGGTTTTCGGGCTTACGAACGGACGTACCTATACCAAGATTTCTAAAATTCCGCCACGGGAAATTGCCCTGGTATTGGGAACTTCTCCAAAGATGAGATCTGGCCTCTCCAATCCGTATTTTACGAAAAGAATGGATGCTGCAGCACTTCTTTATCATCATGGTAAAATCAAGCAGATTATTGTAAGCGGAGAAAAAAGCAGGGGATATAACGAGCCTGCTGCCATGAAAAATTACCTGGTTAATCAGGAAGGGGTTCCGGGAGACATCATCATAGAAGATCCGAAAGGATTCAACACCTATAAAAGCATTCTGCGCTGTAAAGATGTTTACAAAAAGAAAGATGTGATTATTGTATCACAGGGCTTTCATAATCTACGTGCCTTGTTTTTTGCAAGGAACAACACGATGAACGCCCTGGGTTTTGATGCGCAGGATGTCAACAAGCCGGAAAGTTACTACAGAAACCAATTCAGGGAAGTACTCGCCAGAGTGATTGCTGTAGTTTATTTCATACTGGGAATTTCTCCGGATTAGAAAGGATATCCAAACGCGATGTTCAATGTAGGTTTGAAAGGCTGGAAATTCTTAAACCTCCATCGGTCTCCATCAGGCTTATTCGGATCATAGATCTTATAGGCAAGATCAAGTCTGAAAGTAATGTAAGCTACATTTACCCTTAAACCAAACCCGCTTCCGATTCCCATTTGTCCCAAGAATTTATTGAATTTGAATTCATCACCGTAGCCGTCATTATAGTTTTTAAGGCTCCACGTATTCCCGATATCTGTAAATATAGCTCCTTCATACATTTCATTGAAAGGAATTCTATATTCAATGTTGGTAGTAAGCTTTACGTTGTCCGTCATATATGTACGCACTCTTTCATCCACCTGAGAATCTGCCGGACCCAATCCTCCGAATGCAACCCATGCTCTTATATCATTAGATCCACCGTTGAAATAAGACTTAATTACAGGCATATTCGTGGAGTTTCCGAAAGGAATACCCACCCCGATGAACTGGCGTAAAACCAGAGTCTGATTGCCGTTGAATTTAAAATATTTTCTGGTATCAATATCAAATTTCACGAACTGTGCGTAAGGAATCCCGAAAATAGTTCTTTGTGGGCTTGTTACAACACCACCTTCGTCCCTTTTTTGATTGAAGATGCTTAAAATGTTACCCGCAAGCTCCACTTTACCGTTAAAATAGAACGCATTCGGATAATCTTTTTTACCGATCTCATTGTAAACGAAATTATAGATCATTGACGAAATAAGGACATCCTGGGTCTGTCTGTCTTTATTGACCAGGGATCCCGTAAATGCTAAAATAAGATCCTGACCTTTTTTATCCAGTGTCTGTATGTATTCCGTATCTTGCAGAATCATTTGGGAGACATCATCAATACTGAGCTGTCCGGAAGTAAACTGCTGTTCAAGTCCGGGAGGTTTATAGGCAAAGTAGCTTGCAAACATATCTTTTCTTACAAGCTCATCATTACTGAAATAGTCATAATAAGCATCTTTGTTTTTTGTAAGACTCACCTGCGTATTGAAAAGGGTAAGTCTGTGTGAAACCTGATCATTGACGTTCGCCTGATAATTCAGTCCAGTATTGAAATTCACTCTTCCCAATCCAATATTATTCTGTATCGAAGCTCCTAAAAGAATAGAGGAGGTCGGGGTATATCTTTTAGGAAGGAGCTTATAATAGTTGAAAGGAAGCAGAAGTCTTGGGAAGTTAAGAGAAGCCTGCGCCGAAATTTCGTAAGCAAGATCCCTCTTATCAATATCTTTTGTACTTCTGATTGATCCGAATGTTCCGGAAATGCTTGTAGAAAGGTTTTCTGCCCCTCTGAAAACATTCCTTGTGGTAAGGTCTACAGAAGGGGATATCCCAAGGTTCAGAATTTGAGAATAATTGATATCTGTTCCCAGTTTCAACTCATATTTCGGAAGCGGTTTCAATAAATACAGAACGTCAACAATGCTGTCATTGGGTGAAATGCCACCTCCTCTTCTTAGAGAGTCTCTTGCCTTCAGAATACTGAAGTTATTCATCGCGATGAAGTTTCTCTTTGTAAGATCCAGAGCTTTCTGATCATACACCTTTTTACTGTCTACAATTACGGCTCTCCATAAAGAAGATGTTTTGTAGCTTTCGTCCATTTTATGGAACCTTATTCTTCTTAAACTGTCCTTAATGGTGTTTTTCGGAAAATCGCCGGCTTCGTTCACAATGGCCACATCAATATTTCCGATGGTTGCCACCTTATAAGGATGGTCCGCAGAATCTTTATGGATCTCCAGGGTAAGGGGAACCTGTTTTCTGCTTTTCAGGGAGTCTGCTACGAAGTAGATTTCTTCATTGGAATTATTAAACCTATAATATCCGTTTTCCCGCATCATCTCGGTAATTCTTGTCACTTCTTTTTCAAGAACGGTCTGGTCAAGTCTTTGCCCGGACCTTATCAGACTCTTGTCAAGTTTCTGCCAGTAGAGGCCTTTAACAGAGGGATCCGTAATATTGTAATAATAATCTTTAATATAGGTAGGATCATTATGCCTGATGAAATAATTTACGGCTGCTTTCTTGGAAGCAGAATCCATAGAATGTTTGAAAGTAACATCAGCATCCCAAAATCCCCTGTAAACAAGTCTCTTTTCAATAGACTCAGCACTTTTTTCACTTCTCGTCTGATCCAGAAGTACAGGCGGGGTTCCCCAGCTGTGAAGCAAACGGTCCAAAAACAATGTTTTTCCCACACTGCTTTTCATATCATATTTAATGAAAAGAGAATCTCTCAGCTTCTGATTTCTCATTTCACTGGGATAGGTCATATATTCGTTGAGTAAGGTATCATATTTAGGATTGGCCATATTATAAAATCCTAAACCCAACGGCATGAAAAGAAGTTGCTTTTTATTGGGCTTCTGCTGTACATAATCTTTCAGTTCCTCATCGAAAGATTCTTTCTTATCTTCAAACTTAAAGTTGTTCCTGGTAAGCAGATATTCACCGTCCGGAACTTTTTTAGTCGTACTGCAGGCATAAAGGAGACCAACAAATGTTGCAAATGAGATAATTTTATAATATTTTTGAGGAGAATTCATATAATGCTTACAGCTCATACAATAAAAATTTTACAGTCTTTAGATAAAAAGAAGTTCAGACAAAAATACAATTTGTTTTTGGTTGAAGGTAATAAAATCATTTGTGAACTTTCTGAATCTAATTTTAAAGTTAAAGAAATATTTTCTACCGATCCGCAAAAACTGGACCGGACAGATGTTCCGGTTATCCAGATCACTGAAAATGAGCTGAAAAAAATCAGTTTTCTTAAAACACCTAAAGATTCTGTAGCGGTTTGTTATCTTCCCGAAGAAGAAAAAATGCCGGACAGGGATGTCCAGTTGGTCCTGGATGGTATTCAGGATCCGGGTAATCTCGGAACCATTATCCGTCTGGCAGACTGGTTCGGGATAGAACAGATTATCTGCAGCGAAGATACCGTAGATGTTTACAATCCAAAAG
The DNA here is from genome assembly GCF_049887855.1 of Chryseobacterium sp. NFX27. Taxonomy (NCBI): domain Bacteria; kingdom Pseudomonadati; phylum Bacteroidota; class Flavobacteriia; order Flavobacteriales; family Weeksellaceae; genus Chryseobacterium; species Chryseobacterium sp. NFX27. The sequence goes on from NZ_JAGEKK010000013.1 coordinate 52,313, forward strand.
TGATTCAGGCCACAATGGGCTCTTTCACCAGGGTCAATATCATTTATACAGATCTTGTTGAATATCTTTCGGAAACGGAAAATATCAATATCGGAACGGATATGGAAGGGGAAAATATCTATACTTTTGAAAAACCTGAAAAGCTCAATCTTATCCTTGGTAATGAAGGAAACGGAATGAGACCGGAGACGGAGAAACTTCTGCAAAAGTGCCTCACGATTCCTAGGTTTGGTAAATCCCAGTCTACAGAAAGCCTGAATGTTTCTATGGCAGCAGGAATTATTCTGGGGCAACTGTTTAGCAAATAGAAATTAGAAGTTAGAAGTTAGATATTAGAAATTAGTTGATGAAGCCTAAAGTATCACTATTAGCTTTTAAATAGCTGAAACTTCTAACCTCTACTATCTAACTTCTAGTTTTTATATCAACTGTTCCAGGCTGGAAACACTCTTGTTTTTTTGGTATACCTCCATCTTCTTTCTGACATATTTAAGGGCAATAGGAGCGAGGTAAATCATGGCCGCACCCAGAAGTTTTTTCTTCCAGTTGGGACTCCTCATGTTCTTTTTGGCGTAATTGCCGACCAGAGCAGTAATTCCCAGCTTTATCAGACTGTCTGTTATGTTACCGCCTAATGCAGTACTGGCAATTCCCACAGCCGTTTGTTTGTTGATGAACATATCTTTTACCTCGGAAGTCAGATGCCTGGCAATAACATCTTTTCGGAGAACTACTTTTTCATCACCGTCATCATCCACTTTTTCCTGCAGATACTGATCTGTAAGGCCATTGGTAAATGCACTCAGGCTTTCTTTTGTATTTTTAAAGGTAAGAAGGTTTTCCAGATCATTGATCTCGCTTTTAAGCAGTTTTTTCTTTCTTCTTAGTTCTTCGATGCTTTCGTAATTTCTGCCCATAGCTTAATGATTTAAAAATTTAATAACCTGATCCGCCACCATATTGACAATCTTATTTTTGAAAGCAATGATAAAGCCCATTACCACAACATAAAATCCGGCAACGATAAGAAAACCGTAAGAGGTATTATCCAGTGCTTTGCCGATAAGAAATGCCATTCCAAAATTAAAAAGGATAATAAAAAAAGTAAAAGCAACTAGCAGCACTACAAAGTAGGTAATGAGCCCTGCAGAAAGAGAGGATTTTTCAGTAGCTTCAATTTTCAGAAGATCTATTCTCTTTGATGCATATTCTTTAATAGTCTCTATCATTGTTTTTTTTTAAAGTTACAAAAAAAGGAACTTTTGCGCAAAAAGTTCCTTCCATAATTTACTCAAAAAATAAACTATTTATTTTTTAAGATCATTCAGTTCTGCTTCTACATCCTTTACTACGTCTGCAGTTTTGGAAACAATCTGATCTTTATATTTATCATATCCGTCCTTCACCGTATGGGCTACACTGTTGGCCGTTTCTTTGAAAGTAGAAGAGATATTACTATACTGATCTTTTACTTTTTCAGACACCTCACCATATTTGTTTTTAGCCTGGTCTTTTAGGTCACCTGCTTTATCTTTGATTTTTTTTCTTGTTTCTTTACCTTCTTCAGGCGCATAAAGCATTCCTAAGATTACACCTGCTGCAGCACCTGCAAGAAGTCCTGCCAATATACCTGCTGTATTTTTTCCGTTTTTCGACATTTTTAGCTTTTTTAATAGTTAATAAATATTAGTTTTCTGTGTTAAAATGTACAATTTGTATACCAAAGGAGGCGTTGTACTATTAAAAATTGTTAAATCTTTCGGATATAAGATAGGATAAGATCTATAGTTTCTTCTTTTGTAAGTTCCGTATTGTCGATAACAATAGCATCTTCAGCCTGTTTTAAAGGGGCTATTTCCCTTTCGCTGTCGATCTTGTCGCGATCTGTAAGGTTTTGTTTTACCTGTTCCCTGTCTGCCTGGATTCCCATTCCCGCCAACTCAAAATACCTTCTGTTGGTTCTTTCGTCAATACTGGCAGTAAGAAAGAATTTATAGTCCGCATTTGGCAGAACTACTGTCCCTATGTCACGTCCGTCCATGATAATGCCGCCTTTTTCTGCCAGCGAACGCTGTGAGTGAAGAAGAAAATCTCTTACTTCTTTCTGTTTTGCGACAATACTTACATTATCAGAAACTTCTGTGGTACGGATCTGTTTAGAAATATCGATATGATTCAGGTAAAGGATCAGTTCATTATCACTGTTCCTGAATTCAAGTTCGATCTGATGTAAAGAAGAAAAAAGTTTCTGAAGATCGATGGAGCCGTCCTCATTCATGCAGTTCTGTATGGCAAACCATGTAATTCCCCTGTAAAGTGCGCCGGTATCCAGATGTATAAGACCCAGTTTATCGGCAATGACTTTGGAGATTGAACTTTTTCCGGTAGACGAGTACCCATCGATAGCTATTACAGGTTTTTTCATACCGCAAATTTCAAGAATTTTTTTAAAAAATCAAGGTTGTACAGAAAAAAATCTATATTGTTATGTAAATTTTGTATTGAAATTATTCTCCTGCGTGGCTGCTAAGGTCCATAGAAACACCTATCTGGTTCACATTGGATGAGTTGTGATAACGGATATGGGCATAATCTATGCGGAACCTTCTTAGCTTAATTCCAAACCCGCCTGAAAGTCCGGAAAAGTTTCTTTGATCTGCTACAGCAAGCTCATTACCTCTTTTGGCATTATATCCAAGCCGGATATTGAACCCTTTCTCAGGGAAAAGTTCGGCTCCTATAGAAAAATGATCAGCCAGCTTTCTTCCGAAACCTACTTCCTGACCGTTCACATTATATTCCGAAGAAATATCAAACTGCTGAAGATCGTGGGCCGTAATGGTCACAGCAAGCGGAATGGCTTTTAGGATTCTGGTATATCCGAGATCTATTCTGAACGGAAGATTTTCTCTTGTTCCATTGAATGATTTGAGCTGAAAGCCAAAATTTCTCATGACAAGGGAAAGAACCTCTTTGTTTTTTTTATTATGGTAGGTGACTCCTGCAGTTCCGGAGATCGCAGAAGAAGTGTAATTATCAATCTTTGAAGTAATGAAATTGATGCCACCGCCAATGGTCCAGTCCTCTTCGAACTGGTAGGCATAGCCTGCGCCGATGGCTACATCTGAAGCTTTAAACTCGCCGTTTTGTTCACCGCTTTCATCGGTTCTGGGAATGCTTCCGTAGGTCATGTATCTGGCATTCACTGTAGCCATATGTCCATTATCAAAGTCTCTGGCATAAGCAACAGTTCCATATTTTGAGTCAGCAAGATAAGCTGCGGCATTTACTGAAAGCTGTTGGTCTGAATCTTTATTTAAGAGGGCCGGGTTTGCAATAGCAAAGGAAACATCATGATCTCTGATGGAAATTGCATCGCCACCTAGGGCAGCCTGTCTGGCAGATACAGGGATGTTTAAGAAAGGATAAACATTTGTTCCTGTTTGCGCATAAGAAACAATTCCTGACAGAAATAATGAAAAAATGACAATTTTCTTCAATTCAATTTATAATTAATGCAAAAATAATCCTTTTTCGTACTTATCAAAATATTTCTGACATTATTTCTGCGTAAATATTTTTCTTTATTCAATATTTTTAATGATTATATTTGCAAAATCAAATTTCGGAGAAAATTACTCCGGTAAAGCTTATTAAAAATTAAAGATGAAATATAAAAGAATCCTTCTGAAACTGAGTGGTGAGGCCTTAATGGGGAACAGACAATATGGTATAGACAATGAAAGACTGCAGGAATATGCTGCAGAAATCAAGAAAGTAGTAAAAAAAGGCTGCGAAGTTGCGATTGTTATTGGAGGAGGAAATATTTTCCGTGGAGTAGCAGGGGCTGCAAAAGGAATGGATAGAGTGCAGGGAGACTATATGGGAATGCTGGCAACAGTGATCAACGGAATGGCCCTTCAGGGAGCGTTGGAAGATGCAGGAATCAAAACCAGACTTCAGTCTGCAATTGAAATGGATAAAGTAGCTGAGCCTTTCATCAAAAGAAGAGCAGTAAGACACCTTGAAAAGGGCAGAGTAGTGATCTTCGGGGCAGGGACAGGAAACCCTTATTTTACAACGGATACGGCAGCAACTTTGAGAGCTATCGAGATCGGTGCAGATGTCATTTTAAAAGGAACGAGAGTAGACGGAATCTATGATATGGATCCTGAAAAGAATGCGGATGCTGTAAAATATAACTCACTGTCATTTGACGAGGTATATGCTAAAAATCTTAAGGTAATGGATATGACTGCCTTCACTTTAAGTCACGAAAATAAATTGCCGATCATTGTATTCGATATGAATAAGGACGGGAATTTAGAAAAAATCGTGGATGGTGAAAATGTAGGAACTTTAGTGGATTTGTAGGTGGCGGTTAGGTAATTTGAAAAATTTAAATATTTAATCATTTAAAGATTATTCATTACTAATCATTTATCACTTATAACTCATCATTTATAATAATGTGTAATTTATCAAATTTTAACTATATAATGGAAGAATTAGATCTTATATTAGAATCTGTAAAGCACGACATGGACGCCGCTGTAAAGCACTTGGATCATGCATTTCAAAGAATTAGAGCAGGACGTGCTTCTACGTCAATGGTTCAGGATGTAATGGTGGAATATTACGGGGCTCCGACTCCTCTGAACCAGGTTGCGAACGTTTCTGTACCGGATGCCATGACTATTTCTATTCAGCCTTGGGACAGAACTGCTATTGGTGCTATTGAGAAAGCGATCATCAATTCAAATTTAGGTTTTGCACCTTCTAATAACGGGGAAAATATTATTCTTAACGTTCCGCCTTTAACAGAGGAAAGAAGAAGAGAACTGGCTAAACAGGCTAAAGGAGAAACTGAAGACACTAAAATCGTTGTAAGAAACGCAAGACAAAACGGGATCAAAGAACTGAAGAAACTTGAAGGAGTTTCTGAAGATGTAATCAAAGGCGTTGAAGAAGAAATTCAGGCACTGACAGACAAGCATGTAAAACTTTGTGACGAGCATCTTAAGACGAAAGAAGCTGAAATTATGAAAGTATAATTTTGGATTTAAAAATAAAAAAGAGGTTTCTTATGAAGCCTCTTTTTGTTTTAAAGACATTGTATTTTTCCTTTCTCATCCTTATGTTTCCATAAAGACTGATAAGTTTTCAACAGTTCATCTGTCTTGCATTTAATTTCTTTTCCGGAGATTTGATCGGCAATATTTTTTTCTTTGTTATCCGATCTTATACTGTATTTCTTTTCAAGGCATTTCAGCGGTTTATTATCCTGAAGATAGATGCGTGTTTCTGTAATATCATCTTTAGTAATAGGTTTTTCCGGAGTTCCGCCATCAAAGTTCCACACGATTTCTTGTCTGAATATGAAGAAGGGTTCTCCGTTTTTGATGAAATATTTTTCAGATGCTGAAAAATGGCTGTGTTCAGCATAAAAATGTTCTATCACTTTAATTCCATCCTTATCCGAAAAGAAAGTAACCTTTCCTGAAGGCTCTTCGTTACAATTGTATGTAAAACCGTTGGAACTAAGTTTTTTTGCCTCCAGTTGCCTCTGCAGGACACCATATTTCTTTTTGATTTCGGTTATAGGATCAGCTGCATTTTTCCGGAGTGAATCCTTTTTTACAATCATACTGTCCATGGAAACGGGTGTTGTAGGAGCCGTTTTATCTTTGTCATTTTTACATGAAAAAGGAAGAAACAAAACAGCTGTGATGAATATTGTTTTCATATAATATTGATTTGATGGTTTATAAAATTACAAAAATTCTCCAGCTACAAAAAAAGAGACTCTCAATGGAAAGTCTCTGTTTATTTTTTATTTACAATTCTCGTTGTAATCTGTGATCACTTCCTCCACAATTTCCGGGACATTGGACATGACGTCATCAATCTGGCTTTTGATCAGCTTTCCTAATCCGGATCTTTTCTTTTCGTCGTTTTTAAGAGAAGCGTAGGAACCGCTTGTTAACTTCCCTTTTGCATAGCTGCAGTCTGAAATGATCATTTTGGCTTTGGCTAAAGTCAGCTCCTCAATTTTACCTCCTCTTTTAGAGTAGATGTAAGAAGGGGAATTTCTCATTCTTTCTGTTTCCTTTTCGGCTACCGCGATCTGGCCGCCGGCAGAGAATGTAGTAGGGTAGCCATATAACTTATAGACTTTGATTTTACCGTCTTTTACCACTTCTGCAAACTGATTGCTTTTTGTAAGGTTGTTGAATGCTTTGATATTCCCGCTTAAACCTCCGGTAGCTGTATTGAAACCTTCTTTGGTGTTCGTGTACTTGATCATTTCAAAGTGCCTTTCATCATTGTTTTCATCAAAAGCAACATATTCTTTAATATCGTCCGGATCAAGGGTCTTGAACTTTTGTTTCTTTTTAGACTTGTCGATCTCCGAAACCGCAACGAATTTTACTTTTTTCTGATTGCTCCACGGGCTCATGGCATCTCCGTTCAGTCTTACAATCCCTTCAATTTTCTTTCCGCTTTTATCGATGATATAGCCGTATTTTTCGTCGGTTCTCAATTCATAATCCGTGTTGTCTTCCTGGGCATAGGCATTGAAAGATATCAATGTAAACAGGCTTAATACTAATACTTTCTTCATGTAATTATCGTTTTTAACAAATTTTTGTAAATATAGCTTTTTAAACCTTATGGCGAACGAATGAATACCACAGCTTAAACAAAAAAGACCCGGAATTTCCGGGCCTGAATATCTTTAAATGATTAAATTCTAAAATCTTTTAATAAAATTTACTGATATCTCTGATGTTCTTTGCTTTTCGAGAATCTCTTAGTGATCGGCTTGAACAGTGCTTTATATTTTTCAGCATCAAACAGCTGTGAGTCGGTAAGCGCTTTGTAGGTCATCCATACTCCAAAAGGCAGAAGGATAAGGTTAGGAAGCCACGCAGCCAGATAAGGATCCATTCCGCCTCCCCATGCAATGTTTTCAATACCGAGGTTCATCACATAAAAAACAATGAAAATAACGATGGCAATAATTACGGGAAGTCCCATTCCCCCTTTTCTGATGATGGATCCTAAGCTGGCTCCGATCAGGAAAAAGATGATACACGTTACGGAATAAGATATAATCCGCTGCTGGTAAATAACGACCTTGCTGAAGTATTTCACATTGGAGCTGAATTCACTCTTTTTACCCATCGATGTAGATTTCAGATTATCCAGTCTGTTGTAGGCATTAGCAATGATCTCCAGCTTTTTTTGTTCTTTCACAGTGTCCAGTTTGATCTGTTGTTTCGCCACTGCTTTGGATTTTGTTTTATCCATATAGTTGATCACGGAATTGGTCTGGCTCAAAACATCGGCACCGATATTTGAAAAGAAAGTAGCATTTTCTTTCTTATTTTTAGCAACCGTTCCGTTAAGCTGTCCATATGTCTGAAAACGGTAATCGTCCGTGATCTGTTCCTTTTCAATGGCCTTATTAATAATCTCACTGATGTCAAAATGTGACACTAAAGTATCAAATTTGATGGACTGATCCGGCTGTTTAAGCCTTACATTCTCTCCCTTTCCTGCGAAATTGTCTTCAAGTATATAACCGTTATAAAGCTCCAGTTTCAGATAGTTTTTATTGGCTGCAGGAACAAATTTTCCTTTTTCTGCCACAATAGACTGCTGATTTTCATACGTGCCGGCTTTTCTATGTATAAAAACCCCTTCAATGCTTTCACCGTTCTCACCATTAATCTTGTCAAACTTTACCATATATCCCGGAATCTGATCGATGAACTGTCCGGGGGTGAAATTAAGTGCGGGTTTGGTTTGTGCAATATTGAAAAGCATATTCTTTGCCTTCTTCTGGAAATCCGGAATGATATTATTAGAGAAAAAGAAAAGCATGACTGCCAGTATGATTGATACTCCCATCAGGGGCGCCATTACTCTTGTCAGGGAAATTCCTGCTGCTTTCATCGCTGCGAGTTCATACCGTTCCCCAAATTCACCGAAGGACATGATACTCGCCAAAAGGATCGTAAGCGGCAGTACCATACTGATAACACTTACCCCAAGGTAAAAAAGAAGTTTAAGGATCTGCCAGTAGCTTAATCCTTTTCCCATGAACTGCCCAAGCTGAACCCAGATAATGTTTACAATAAAGATGAAAAACAAAACGCTGAATATAAAGAAAAACGGTCCAAAGAAGGTTTTTATGATATATCGGTCTAGTATTTTTAACATGCGCCAAAATTAATCAAAAAGCCACAAAGTTGTACTTGTGGCTCTTATATTTTTATTACTTTTTATTTAACAGGGGAAAAGCAAATCACTCCTTTCCGTCTTTCCCCATTTAAAGCTCTGTGATCACGTAGTTTTTAAACTTATTTTTGTCAAAAACGAACATATTGGAATCCAGTGTCTGGTTTTCTTTGTATTCCTTGATGGCAATTACAGCTACATCTTTATTATTTCCGTGCTGCTCCAGTTTTACCATCTGTTTTTTTGCAGAATCTACAAAAAGATATACGTGTTGAATTCCGTTAGATTTTATCGGGGTTAGTTTAATGAAATCTGCATTCACTCCGTTTACATTCTTTTTCCCGTTATAGGTGACGTTATAATCATTTCTGTAGGTTGAAAGATAATTGATAGGGGAGAACATGCTGCTGCTTCCGTTAGGCTTTGCAATGGTTACTTCCATATCATCTGCATTAATATTGTAGATTTTACTTCCGTCAAAGATCTGTTCCGTATCCATGATCTTCAGCTTGTATTTATCCCCTGCGGAATAGTAAATTCCCGGTTCTGTTTTGGTTACCTGTCCGTTCACGCCGGTTCCGAAAGAAAACTTGAAGTAAGAGTTCTTTTTAGATTTGTAGTTGGCTGTGATGTCGTCGAGAATTTTTTTAGCTTTTGCATCAATTTTCTGTGCCTGGACAAATCCTACAGCACCTATTAAAAAACTTCCGGCTATAACTTTTGAAATAATATTTTTCATTTTCTTATTTAATAAACTTTAAACATTCTAATGCTTCAAGGTTTAATTTATAAAGCATTTTCCTTTAACTACGCAAATCTTCCAAAAACTGTTCCAAAGAATGCAGGTCACTGATAATCACCTCTCTTGCTTTTGCTCCGTTAAATCCTCCTACAATACCGGTGGCTTCAAGCTGGTCCATAATTCTTCCTGCTCTGTTATAGCCCAGTTTCAGCTGTCTCTGTAACATAGAAGTAGATCCCTGCTGTGTAGAAACAATGATTCTTGCGGCTTCTTCAAATAAGGCATCCTTTTCATTCGGATCAAAAGCACCTACCGTGCTTGTGGAATCTTCGGAAACAAATTCCGGAAGAAGGAATGCGGATGAGTAACCTTTCTGCTCGCCGATATATTCTGCCAGTCTTTCCACTTCCGGTGTATCTACAAAAGCACACTGAAGTCTTAAGATCTCATTTCCGTTGAAATAAAGCATATCACCTTTACCAATTAACTGGTCTGCACCCGGAGAATCCAGAATTGTTCTGGAATCCACACTGGAAATTACTCTGAAGGCAGCTCTGGCAGGGAAGTTGGCCTTGATCATACCCGTAATTACATTTACAGAAGGTCTCTGTGTAGCCACAATAAGGTGGATTCCTACGGCTCTTGCAAGCTGTGCGAGTCTGGCAATCGGAAGTTCCACTTCTTTTCCTGCTGTCATGATCAAATCCGCAAACTCATCCACTACCAAAACAATGTATGGTAAATAACGGTGTCCGTTTTCAGGATTTAATTTTCTTTCTGTAAACTTTTTATTGTATTCCTTTAAATTCTTACAGAATGCATTTTTTAGAAGATCATATCTGGTATCCATCTCTACACAAAGAGAGTTCAGGGTATTGATTACTTTATTTGTGTCTGTAATGATGGCTTCATCTGCATCCGGAAGTTTAGCCAGATAATGTCTTTCAATTTTTGAATATAATGAAAGCTCTACTTTTTTAGGGTCCACCATAACGAATTTCAGTTCGCTCGGATGTTTTTTGTAAAGAAGAGAAGTAAGAATGGCATTAATTCCTACAGATTTACCCTGTCCTGTAGCACCAGCCATCAGTAAGTGAGGCATTTTTGAAAGATCGGCCATGAATACCTCATTAGAAATGGTTTTCCCGAACACCACGGGAAGATCCATATCGGTATTCTGGAATTTGTGAGAAGCAATAACCGAACGCATGGAAACCATGGTAGGATTTTTTCTCGGCACTTCAATTCCTATTGTTCCTTTTCCGGGCATTGGAGCAATGATCCTGATTCCTAAAGCAGAAAGATTCAGAGCAATATCATCCTGAAGTTTTTTAATAGCCGCCACTCTGATTCCGGCTTCCGGAACAATTTCATATAAAGTAACCGTTGGTCCTATCGTTGCCTTGATCTCGGAAATACCGACATTGAAGTTCTTTAAAAGGCCTACAATCTTATTTTTATTTTCTTCTAATTCTTCCTGATTAATTGAGATTTCTTCGCTGCCATAATCTTTCAGCAATTCCACTGTAGGCATCTGGAAACCTGCCAGATCAAGTTTATGATCATAAAGGCCGTGTTTTTCTACCAGTTCCTGGGATTTTCTGTCCGAATCATCCAATACATCTATCACCGGAGCGATCTCTACATTAAATTTAATGTTGTCCTGAGGTTGGGTGGAAACTGGTGGAACCGGACTAACAGCCGGACTTACCGGGGTCATATCAAAAGCCTGCTCCGGCGTTGAAGTAGGTACAGAAGGTTTTGCATTCAGATTTAAGCTGACAGGCTTTTCTTCCTCTTCAAAAGAAGTCTGATTAGGCGTTACGATAGTGTCCAGATCTGCTACAGGCTGAACTTCAGGAAAACCTTTAGGAACACTTACCGGTTCCTGTTCTTCAGTTTTAGCCTTATTCGGAACATCTGTAACGGTAACATTAAGCCCTGCTTCTTCAGCTTCCTCCTGGAGTTCGTCGTCTGCTTCAAAGTTTTCTTCTGAGCTTGGTATCATGGATTTTACTTTACCGATTGTACTGTCGTTAATCTTGTCCAGCTTAGCTTTAATAGAGCTCGGACGAAGATTGAATTCCAAAATGAAATATAAAAGAATGCTTGAAACAAGGACCACCCAAAGTCCTACAGGTCCGATAATGGCGTTCAGATAGTCCATGATCTGGTACCCGTAAACACCACCCAAAACACCTTGCCCTTTAGTTACCGCTCCCATAAAAATAGGAAGCCAGCAGATAAAAAATAAAGAATGTCCGATGGTTTTCCATGGCTTAAAGGTCCTTTTTTTAAGAATTAAGGTTCCCACAACCAAAAATAAGAAGGCAATGATAAATGATGCGATCCCGATGCTTTCGAATATGAAAATATTTCCCAGCCAGTCGCCCACCTTCCCAAAGATATTTGACGATTTTATAGTTTTGTCGGTCATGGTTCCTGCCTGGCTCTGATCTGCTTTCCAGTTCATCAAATAAGAGACGAACGAAAATGCCAGAACGACAGAGAAAAGTATAAAGGTAAGCCCGAAAAATATGCGCGGCTTAGATAATATTCTGCCTTTGTCAGGCGATTCGGTCTGTTTTGTCTGTGTCTTTTTATCCATAATATCAATGTGGCAAATTTAATGTTTTTTCAACATTAATAGAATCTTTTTTTCTTCAAAAAGATAGCGTAATTTAGGGTTATTTTTTAAAATTATACAGCGTTTTTAAGACATTTTTTTTGCTGAAATGTACTACAATAGGTGCTTTCGACCTAACTCAAAAAGTAAGCAGCTATTGCTCCACTAATTTTGTTCCATAAAATTTAAAAGCGTAAAATCATGAAAAAATCCTGTCAGAAATGCTCTGGCATTTTACGTAACCTTATTTATATTAACAATATTACATTAAAAATATTTCGACTGGCGCTGAGAATACCAGTAAAACTGGCTTCTTATTAATATCACGGTTCTTAAGAAAATAGAAAGAAAAGGTCTTGAGGGAAAAATTACTGTTTACCAAGGCTTATTTAAATTAAAGGATAGAAGATCTCAATCATAAGGATAGGTAAATTATATCCTGAATTTCATGATCTTAAAAATTGAATTTTCTTTAATGAATTTTACATTATTAAGAATGGTTCAAAATAACCTAAATAGGCTTTTAAATGACAAAAAACAGCTTTTTTTAGCCTCTTTGTTGTTTATCATCCTTATTTTTGCATGTCAAGTAAAATAAATCATGAAGAAGCTCCAAGATATTCTTATCTCAACCAGAACAATGGCTGTGCTGTTACTGGTGTATGCATTTGCGATGGCTTATGCAACGTTCTTAGAAAACGACTACGGAACTCCTACAGCTAAAGCTCTAATTTATGAAGCAAAATGGTTTGAATTAATCATGTTTCTGCTCATTCTCAACTTCATAGGAAATATCGCACGGTATCGTCTCTGGAGAAGAGAAAAATGGCCAGTTCTGGTATTTCACCTTTCTTTTATCCTTATTTTTATAGGGGGTGCTATTACAAGATACATCAGTTTTGAAGGAACCATGCACATCAGAGAAGGTGAAACTTCCAATGAGATTGTGACTGACAAGAATTTCTTTAAGATCCAGGTCGAAGAGAAAGGAGATGTTCTTAATTATCAGGATGTTCCTTATCTGATGTCTCCACTGCATAAAGACTTTAAGGCTACCTATGATTTCCACGGAAAGGAGATAAAGGTGTTTACAAAAGACTATATCCAGAGAAAAAAAGACAGTTTAATTGCTGAGCCCAACGGTGCAGAATACCTTCACCTGGTATCTACCGGAACTACCGGAAGACAGAATATTTACATCAAACCGGGAGAGACAAAATCCATCAACGGAACTTTGGTAACGTTCAACAGAGCAATTGAAGGTGCTGTGGAATTCAAAAAGGAAGATGGAAAACTGTTCATCAAAACACCTGTTGATGCAGCCTTTATGACCATGGCGACACAGGCTACCGGAAGCACCAAGAAAGATGAATTCCAGCCTTTGGTCCTGAGAAGCTTATATACCATCAACGAATTGAAACTGGTTGTTCCGGAAGGTCTTAAAAAAGGAAGACTGATGGCTTTTGAAGGGGATAAAAAGAAAGATGCCATGGTACCCGATGTAATGAGAATAGAACTTCAGGGGCCAAAAACAAAACAAATGGTAGACCTTTCCGTGGAAAAAGGAAATCCGAATGCATACAAGCAGGTGACAATGGACGGTCTGAATATTATGGTAGGTTTCGGACCTAAAGTATACAATACACCTTTTGCACTGAAACTGGATGACTTCGTGATGGAAACCTATCCGGGAAGTACCTCTCCAAGTGCTTACGAAAGCCACGTAAAGATTATTGATGAAGGAAAAGAAACCCCTTATAAAATTTACATGAACCACGTTCTTAACCATAAAGGTTACCGTTTCTTCCAGTCAAGTTTTGATCCCGATAGAATGGGGACAGTACTTTCTGTAAACCATGATTTCTGGGGAACAATTATTTCTTACATCGGATACGGACTTCTGTTCTTAGGGATGTTTGTGATCTTCTTCTGGAAAGGAACTCACTTCTGGAAACTCAATAAAATGCTGACTGATGTTAACAAAAAGAAGACAGCAGCAGTCGTTTTAGTGCTATTAAGTTTAGGCTTAAATGCACAGAAAATTGAAACACACGGGACCACTGACGGAAGCAGGGAACATGTACATGTAGAAGGTGATGGGCATACCCATGCACCGGCTCCGTCTGTCCAGCCGCTTGATGGCGCTGCTCCAAAACAGAACTCTCTGGCAACACCAATGAACAAAATGAGATCTATCTCTCCGGATGAAATCATTGCAAGAAACAGAATCAGCAAAGAACATGCGGACAAATTCGGATATCTTCTGGTTCAGAATTTTGAAGGCAGAATTGTTCCTATCAACACGGAGGCTCTGGATGTTTTAAGGAAATTATATAAGAAAGACGAATTCAAGGGAACAGATGGAAAGTCTCTTACGGCTAACCAATGGTTCCTGTCGATCAATACAGATACACCAAGCTGGACTATGGTTCCTATGATCAAAGTAGGAACAAAAGGAGGTGACGAATTAAAAAATAAAACAAAGGCCGATGATGAAGGATACACTTCACTGATGAACCTTTTCCCGGCAGATGCTAACGGTAATCTTACCTATATCCTGGAACATGATTACAATACGGCATTCCGTAAAAAACCTTCAGAACAGACCAATTATGATAAAGAAGTAATTTCTGTAAACGAAAGAGTGCAGATCTTCAACGAATTTTTCAGCGGTCAGTTTATGAGAATCGTTCCTGTAAAAAATGATGCCAACCATACATGGCATTCTTGGCTGGATCAGAAATTCGAGCCGGATATGGAATCTCAGCAGGTAATGGGGCCTTATTTTGCGGAAGCTCTTAACGCTCAGAAAACAGGGAACTGGAGCAAGGCAGATGCTGAACTGGCAAAACTTTCAGATTATCAGCAGAAGTGGGGTAAGGCAGTAGTTCCTGCAAAATCTAAAGTAGATCTTGAGGTCTTCATGAACAAAGTGAATATCAACTTCAAATTATTGATTTTCTATACTATAATAGGCGGACTGTTATTGATCTTAGGATTTGTAGAATTATTTAAGTCAAATAAAATTTTAAATAAAACAATCAAGGTAATCATTGCTATAGGTTTGGTTGGGTATTTATGCCACTTCCTAGGCCTTGTAGCAAGATGGTATATTTCAGGACACGCGCCTTGGAGTAACGGATATGAAGCGATTATCTTTATTTCCTGGGTCGGTATTACGGCAGGACTTGTTCTCTACAGGAACGCCAATGCTCTGATTCCTGCCGCAGGATTCATGGTGGCGGTTATTATGATGGGATTTGCGCACGGAGGTTCAGCGCTTGATCCGCAGATTACACCGCTTGTTCCGGTACTGAAATCTTACTGGCTGATTGTTCACGTAGCCATTATTACATCAAGTTACGGATTCTTTGCCCTGTCGATGATTATTGCTGTAATCTGTTTGGTATTCTTTATTATTGCCAACAAGGATACCCACAAGCTTCACCACGATACAACCCTAAAAGAATTAACTATCGTTTCTGAAATGTCACTGACGATCGGTCTTTTTGCTTTAACCGTAGGAAATTTCTTAGGAGGTATCTGGGCCAACGAATCATGGGGAAGATACTGGAGCTGGGACCCGAAAGAAACATGGGCTTTCATTTCCATCATGGTATACGCATTCGTATTGCACATGAGATTGGTTCCGGGATTAAGAAGCAGATGGGCATTCCACGTGGCAACCATGTTTGCATTCTGTTCTATGGTCATGACGTACTTCGGGGTTAATTATTACCTGAGCGGACTTCACTCCTACGCAGCTGGAGATCCGGTTCCGGTTCCGGCCTGGGTATATATCGGATTAGGAACAATGCTCCTTTTATCAGCAGTTTCTTACTTCAGATTTAAAGCATTAACGAAGAAATAAAACGTTTACAACATAACAACTGAAATCCTGGAATTTATTTTCCGGGATTTTTTTGTTACGGGATGCGGGGCCGGGTTTTCAGTTTTGAGTTATGAATAATGAGTCTGTTGTAAGATCGGGAATGCTGCCTGCAATGTCTATGGATCACCAATTTATCTGGACCCACATTCCCCTTCCATGAGGGGGTGGATTTTTGCAAAGCAAAAAGACGGGGTAGTTAAGAAGCTATCAGGATCCAAATTACTACTACCGTATCCTGAAACCTGCATTGAAAAAAACTCATCATTAATAATTCAAAATCCAAAACTTATATATATCTTTATGATATCAAATTAATATCAAATTAAAATTACAATCATGGAAAAAGTATTAAAGCCCATGTCGGGCTATCTGGCATTAGTATTCTGTCTGGTTTTATTTGCCGGAGCAGTTTATTTTTTTATTTCCGGAGTTGAGCAGAGTATCACTTTTGTGGTTATTGCTATGCTTTGCTTTCTGCTGTTCTGTTTCTTCCTGAAAGGACTGATGATCATTCAGCCGAACCATTCCCGAGTTCTGAATTTCTTCGGAAAGTATGTGGGAACCGTAAAGGACAATGGATTATTTTTTATCAATCCTTTGTACTCTTCACAGAAAATGTCATTGCGTTCCGAAAACCTTCAGGGGCAGACGCTTAAAGTAAACGACAAAATGGGTAACCCAATCGAAATTGCAGTGGTAATGGTTTGGAAAGTAGGAGATACCTATAAAGCGGCTTTTGATGTGGAGCGTTATTCGGACTTTGTAAGAATGCAGAGCGAAGCTGCAGTACGTCATTTGGCGATGAGCTTTCCGTATGATAATTTAGAAGACGATCATGCACCGATCACTTTAAGAGAAGGGGGTGATAAGATCAATTCTATTCTGGAACAGGAGCTTACGGACCGTCTTTCAAAAGCCGGAATTGTGATTCAGGAAGCCAGGATCTCACACCTTGCTTATGCTTCAGAAATTGCAGGAGCCATGCTTCAGAGACAGCAGGCAACAGCTATCGTAGCTGCAAGAACCAAGATTGTAGAAGGTGCTGTTGGAATGGTAGACCTGGCCCTGAAAAAACTTTCAGAGGAAAATATCGTAGAGCTTGATGATGAAAGAAAAGCGGCTATGGTGAGTAATTTAATGGTGGTGCTTTGCGGTGAAAAAGCTGCCCAACCCATCTTAAATGCAGGAACTCTTTATAATTAAATAAAGAATGAATACTTAGATTTCAAACAAACTTAGCTGAGTAAAACGCCTTTGCGAACTGGTATAAAGTTTATTTAAAAGAAATCTTTGCGACTTTTGCGTTATTAAAAAAGTATTATTAAACAGGCAAAGAGAAAAAATGAAATCGGAAAAAACTTCAAAATCCTCTGAAACTAAAGGCAAAAAGTCATTCGTCATAAGAATCGATGAAGCTACCTATAAGCTGGTGGAGAAGTGGGCGAATGACGAATTCAGGAGTGTAAATGGGCAGATCGAGTATCTGCTGCATCAAAGCCTGGTCAATTCAGGAAGAAAAAAGAAAGACGAAGAATAAGTTAAAATAAGAATGAAGATTGTTTACAGTCCATAAAGATATAACAGCAATCCAGTTAACCTTACTAAAAAAGAAAAGCAGAGAAATTCTCTGCTTTTTATTTTATACAGCTCTGAAGCGTGTCCGCTCCAAAGTAAAATATGACGAGCCAAATCAAGCCTTTGATCGTGAAAAAAGCAAATCCTGCCCAGCCTACACGCTTGAACCACTTCTTGAACTTAGAGTTGTTATTTTCCTGTGAATTTTCCATGTCCGAATGTCATAAAGATTACATCACAAAGATAAGCATGTTTATAATTAGTCCAAATAAAAAGCATGTTAAAAATTAAAATTTTGAGGTTCGCATAATATTTCTATCTTTAGAGGAAACGAAAAGTAAACATTTTATGTCTAAAAAAGTAAAGGATTTCGGAATCGAAAAAACACTCAAAAACCTTGGTATTAAAGAAGAAAATAAGGGGACTTCAGTGGGCGGAAAATATTTTGCTTCGGGGAAAACGATAGAAAGTTTTTCTCCCGTAGATGGCAGGCTAATCGCTAAAATTAAGACTTCCGGAGAAAGTGATTATGACAAAGTAATTGAGGCGTCTCAGAAGGCGTTTCAGGAATTTAGATCCATCCCTGCTCCTAAAAGAGGGGAGATCGTTAGACAGTTAGGTCAAAAATTAAGAACATATAAAGATGACCTTGGAAAACTTGTTTCTTATGAAATGGGTAAATCTCTTCAGGAAGGTCTTGGAGAAGTTCAGGAGATGATCGATATCTGTGATTTTGCAGTAGGGGTATCCAGACAGCTTCACGGCTACACCATGCACTCAGAAAGGCCTGGTCACAGAATGTACGAGCAGTATCATCCGCTTGGCATTGTGGGAATTATTACTGCTTTCAACTTCCCGGTTGCCGTTTGGGCATGGAACACAGCTTTAGCATGGATCTGCGGAAACGTTACCATCTGGAAGCCGTCAGAAAAAACCCCATTATGTGCTATCGCATGTCAGAACATTATGTCTGAAGTATTAAAGGAGAACAATCTTGCTGAAGGTATTTCAAGTGTACTGGTTGCTGATCATGAGATCGGACAGAAACTGGTTGATGATAAAAGGGTTTCCCTGGTTTCTTTCACAGGTTCTACAAGAGTGGGAAGAATGGTTTCTTCCAAAGTGGCAGAAAGATTCGGGAAGTCTATCCTTGAATTGGGTGGAAACAACGCGATCATCATCTCTAAAGATGCAGATATAGACATGTCTATCATCGGAGCTGTTTTCGGAGCAGTAGGTACAGCCGGACAGCGATGTACGTCTACAAGAAGACTGATCATTCATGAAAGCGTTTACAACGAAGTAAAGACAAGATTGGTAAAAGCGTACGGACAGTTAAAAATTGGAAATCCATTGGACGAAAATAACCATGTAGGACCGCTTATTGATGTAGATGCCGTGAATCAGTATGAAGAGGCTATCAAAAAATGTAAGAAAGAAGGCGGAAAATTTGTTGTTGAAGGAGGCGTTTTAAGCGGAAAAGAATACGAATCAGGATGCTATGTGAAGCCATGTATCGCAGAAGTTAAAAATTCTTACGAGATCGTTCAGCACGAGACTTTCGCGCCGATTTTATATCTGATCAAATACAAAACACTGGAGGAGGCCATTGCTATCCAGAATGATGTTCCTCAGGGATTGTCATCCGCTATCATGACACAGAATTTAAGAGAAGCAGAATTGTTCCTTTCTCATGCAGGTTCAGACTGCGGTATTGCCAACGTAAACATCGGAACTTCAGGTGCAGAAATCGGGGGTGCCTTCGGTGGTGAAAAAGAAACAGGCGGCGGAAGAGAGTCCGGTTCAGACGTTTGGAAATACTATATGAGGAGACAAACCAACACTATAAATTATACAGCTCAACTTCCTTTGGCACAAGGGATTAAATTTGATCTGTAAAAATTAGGTTTAAGTCAATTCAACAAAAAACTAAAAATTAATAACCTGAATGTTTAAGACTTTTAATCATTCAATTATTAAATCACACAACTATTTTAATTATGGAACAAACAATTGATATAAAAGTAAATAAAGTAAAAGAAACCGTAGGAAGACACGTTTTGGCAGACGGTTTTGATTTTGTGATGGATATAGAAAAATCCCACGGATCATGGCTGTATGACAAACTTACAGACAGAGAATATCTCGATATGTTCTCTATGTTTGCATCAGCTTCAATAGGCTATAACCATCCTTATCTGGTAGAAAGATCAGAATGGCTGGGGAAAATGGCTGTTAACAAACCTACTTTAGCAGACGTTTATTCAGAAGAATATGCACACTTTCTGGAAGTTTTTGAAAGAGTAGTGATTCCTGAAGAACTGCAGTATGCTTTCTTTATTGAAGGAGGGGCTTTAGGAGTGGAAAATGCAATGAAGGCTTGCTTCGACTGGAAAACCCGTAAGAATTTTGAAAAAGGACTTCAGACGGAAGCCGGGATCTGTATCCATTTCAGACAGGCGTTCCACGGCAGAAGCGGCTATACTTTAAGCTTAACCAATACTTCAGACCCAAGAAAATATCAGTATTTCCCGATGTTTGAATGGCCAAGAATCTTAAATCCTAAGTTATCTTTCCCAATCACAGAAGAAAATTTAGAAGAAACCATCAAAAACGAAAGACTGGCACTTCTACAGATCGAAGAAGCCATCCTGATGAACCCTGATAAAGTGGCGTGTATCATCATTGAGCCAATTCAGGCCGAAGGTGGAGACAATCACTTCAGAGATGAGTTCTTAATGGGATTGAGAAAACTTTGTGATCAGAACGAAATCTTACTGATTTTTGACGAAGTGCAGACGGGTATTGCCATTACAGGAAAAATGTGGGCATTCCAGCATTTTACTGCAAAACCGGATATTATTTCTTTCGGAAAAAAAGCCCAGGTTTGTGGTGTTTTAGCCAATAAAGAAAAGTTTGATGAGATCCCTAATAATGTTTTCAGAGAAAGTTCAAGGATCAATTCTACATTCGGAGGAAACTTTATCGATATGCTTCGTTTTCAGCTGGTGATGGAAGTCATCGAAAAAGAAAACCTGGTTGAAAATGCCAGAGTTGTAGGTGATTATCTGTTGGAAAAATTAAAAGAACTGGCTCAGAAATATCCTGAGAAAATTTCAAATGCAAGAGGAAGAGGCCTGATGTGTGCTATAGATCTGCCTTCAGCGGAAGATAGAAACCACCTCATGAATGAGCTTTTCAAGGATGGACTGATCATTCTTCAGTGCGGAGATCACTCACTTCGTTTCAGACCACATCTCAATGTTACTCAGGAGGAAATCCAATTAGCTCTTGATAAAATTGAAAATAATATTAATAAAATTTAAAACCAAAGATTTGTAATTTTAAAAAAAACATTGTACATTTAGATACTCAAACGATATAGAATATGGAAAGAAGTACGAGAGTATCGGTTTTTGAAAGTGACAAACCTTCAGAAATCCAACTAATAAAGTCTAAATTGGATGATGCACAAATTACAAACAGCGTCGAAAACAGTTACCTTACATTTACGACAACGCCTACGGCAACATCATTAAAAGTTATGGTAAAACTGGAAGATGAGAAGAATGCATTTGAAGTGATTGATGCTTATCTTCAACAAAATGAAAATCAATAAAACAATTTCATAATTTTAAATTTTACTACTTCGAACCGAAAATTAATTTTAATTAGTTTTCGGTTTTTTGATTCAAATAATATTAATTATTAAAAGATTTAAGTATTTAAAAATTTAAGAAGTAGAGATTAGAAATATCGGATTATGACTCAATTAAAATAAAATAATTCAATAGCAGCGGGCTTTAGCCCGTCTTAAAATTAAAAATTACAATTGGCTTTAGCCAAAACTAAAAAACATAACAAATCTCTTAAAATTTAAATTTTAATATACTTAAAATCATTCAATTCAATAAACAACCAACAATGAATTCAGAGACCAAACTTAGAAAAGCAGAAATTGATGACAGAGATGTAATTTGGGGAATCATCCAACAATCCATTGAAAGAAGAAAACAGGATGGGAGCACTCAGTGGCAGAATGGATATCCCAATCTGGGAACCGTAGAAAGTGATATTGCAAAAGGCTTTGGATATGTCCTTACCGTTGATGGAGAAATTGCCGTATATGCGGCACTGATCTTAAATGACGAACCGGCTTACAGCACCATAGAAGGAGCATGGCTGAGCGACAGGGAATTCGTTGTTGTACATAGAGTAGCCGTTGACGGAAAATTTGCAGGCCAGGGAATGGTTAAAAAATTATTTGATCACATTGAGGACTTTACAAAATCACATGGAATTCAAAGTATAAAAGTAGATACGAATTATGACAATATGACTATGTTGAAGATCCTCGAAAGTAAGGGTTATTCGTATTGCGGTGAAGTACTTCTGGCCGGCGGAATGAGAAAGGCCTATGAGAAGATTATAATTTAAGGCAAAAGTTAAATCAACTTTCATTGAATTTTTAAAAGACCCTCTATTTATAAACTCTATCATGTTTGTTCGTTTAGTTCTGAACTAATTTCTACTTTTGTCAAAATTTTTATATTATGCACCAAAGTATAGAAATTGATGAAAAAATTTTTCAAGATGCCGTAAAATTTTACGGCACCGTTTTCAATCTACCGCCTTTAGCTTCAAAGATTTATGCTTACCTGCTTTTCGATTATGAGAAAGTGGGAATTACCTTTGATGAATTTGTGGAAGTACTTTCCGCGAGTAAAAGCTCTGTTTCTACCAGTATTTCATTACTGCTGAATGCACAGCTTATTATCGATCACAACAAAATGGATGAGCGAAAACGGTATTTTTTCATCAATGATGAGTATAAGAAGATCCGATTTGAAAAAATTGTTCAAAAAATGGAGGACGAACTCAAATTACTGGATGACCTAAACAACTTTAAAAAGAATCATGACAATGAATACAACGAACGAATAGAAGCCTATAAAGCACTATTAAATAAGAACATAGAAAATATTCAGGAATCTCTTAATAAACTTTAAAATGAATAATAAGCTAGTTATACTTTCTGTTGCAGCGCTTTCACTGACTGCCTGCAAAAAAGAAGCTCCAAAACAGGACGGACCGAAACCGTATCCTGTTGTTTCTGTGGAGTCTAAAAATATAGTGGGCTATCAGACCTTTCCGGCTACAATACAGGGAAGGGTCAACAATGATGTCCGTGCAAAAATACAGGGATATATTACTCAGGTGCTGGTAGACGAAGGACAGTATGTAACAAAAGGACAGCCGTTGTTCCGTCTTGAAACCAATATCCTGACCGAAAATGCCGCTGCTTCCAAAGCTGGTATCGGTGCCGCTGAATCCACAATTGCTGCAGCACAGGCCTCTGTAAATGCAGCGCAGGTAGAAGTCAATAAACTGAAGCCTCTTGTTCAGAAAAATATTATCAGTAGCGTACAGCTGCAGACGGCTCAGGCCAATCTGGCCCAGGCTCAGGCCCAGCTGCAACAGGCCCATGCTGCAAAAAGACAGGCTGTTGCCAGCTATAAAGGAGTAGAAGCCAATATTGAGTATTCTATTATCCGTGCGCCTATTTCCGGAGTGATCGGAAGGCTTCCACTGAAAGTGGGAAGTTTGGTAGGACCTACTGACCAGACCGCATTGACGACAATCTCCGATACTTCTGGGATTTTCGCCTATTTCTCAATGAATGAAAAAGAATATTTTGATTTCCTTGAAAAATCTCCGGGTGCATCGATGCCTGAAAAAATTAAAAATCTTCCGATGGTAGAATTGCAGCTGGCCAACGGAAGCCTTTATCCCGAAAAAGGAAGAATTGAAGCAATTACCGGACAGATAGACCCAACGACCGGAACCATCCAGTTCAGGGTAGCCTTTACCAATGCTCAAAAATTATTAAGTAACGGTAACAGTGGAACGATCAGATTCCCACAGCATTATGATAATGTATTGGTAGTGCCGGAAAGTGCAACTTACGAACAGCAGGGTATTGTTTATGTATACAAAGTAGATAAAGACACTGCTAAAAATGTTGTAGTAAATATCATAGACAGAATAGACAATCTTGCCCTTATAAAATCTGGTGTGAACAAAGGAGAAGTCATTGTTGCAGCAGGTATTGGAGGATTAAAACCGGGGACAGCTATTAAGAAAAAACCTGTCAAAATGGATAGCCTTGTTCAATCAGTAAAACCGAAATTCTAAAAAATGATTAAAAATTTTATTAACAGGCCGGTTTTATCCACCGTAATTTCAATTTTAATTGTTATTCTCGGTGTTTTAGGACTTATCTCGCTGCCGGTTACGCAGTACCCGGATATTGCGCCTCCCACGGTAAGTGTTTCTGCCAACTATACAGGAGCGAATGCGGAGACAGTAATGAAAAGTGTAGTGGTACCTTTGGAAGAGCAGATCAACGGAGTGGAAGGGATGGACTATATCACTTCCAGTGCCGGAAACGATGGTTCTGCCCAAATTCAGGTTTTCTTTAAGCAAGGAATAGATCCGGATATTGCAGCCGTAAACGTACAGAACCGTGTGGCAAGAGCTACACCGCTTTTACCTTCCGAGGTAACCCGTTCCGGGGTGGTAACGCAGAAACAGCAGACCAGTGCTCTGATGTATATGTCTTTCTATTCCGAAAACAAGGATCTGGATGATGTATACCTTCAAAACTTTCTGAATATCAATATTATCCCGAACCTTAAAAGGATCAATGGTGTAGGGGATGCTAACGTTTTCGGCGGTAAGAATTACTCCATGAGAATCTGGCTGGATCCTGCTAAAATGGCAGCTTACAGTGTGACGCCTACAGATGTTACCAATGCCATCAATGAGCAGAGTAGAGAAGCCGCAGCAGGCTCCATTGGGCAGAACAGCGGAAGCTCTTTTGAATATATCATCAAATATGTCGGTAAGTTCAATGATAAGGAGCAATATGATAATATCATCATCAAATCTCTTGGAAACGGACAGAGCTTAATGCTGAAAGATGTAGCTAAAGTAGAGCTTGCAGGTCAGTCTTATTCAGGTGTCGGAGAAAATGGAAACAACCCTGCCATCAGTATGGGGATTTTCCAGACTCCGGGATCCAATGCCCAGGAGATCATTAAAAATATTAAAGAATATCTGAAATCGGCAGAAGGTACTTTTCCGCAAGGAGTTAAGTATACCTTTAACTTTGATACGAACGAATTCCTTGAAGCTTCTATTGAAAAAGTAGTACATACCCTGATCGAAGCCTTCATTCTTGTATTTATCGTTGTCTATATTTTCCTTCAGGATTTCAGATCAACCCTGATTCCGGCCATTGCGGTTCCGGTATCTATTGTGGGAGCGTTCTTCTTCCTGAATTTATTTGGATATTCACTAAACCTGTTAACTTTATTCGCATTGGTACTGGCCATTGGTATTGTGGTGGATGATGCGATTGTCGTCGTCGAGGCGGTTCATGCGAAGATGGAACATGGTATTTCGGATGCCAAGAAAGCAACCGTAGAAGCAATGGATGAGATTACAGGAGCTATTATTTCTATTACTTTGGTAATGGCAGCAGTATTTATTCCGGTAACTTTTATTACAGGTCCTACAGGAGTTTTCTACCAGCAGTTTGGGATTACTCTTATTATAGCGATCATTATTTCTGCGATCAACGCCTTGACTCTGAGTCCGGTTTTATGTTCACTATTTTTAAAACCTCACTCAGAACATCATAAAGAATATAGCAACCTTAATTTCCTTCAGAAGTTCTTCTATAAATTCAATATTGCTTTCAAAACAGCCACTGAGCGTTACGGAAGAGGATTTGTATTCCTGTTGAGACATAAATGGGTAACCCTGGTTATTTTTGCTGTTACCGGAGGTATTTTATTCTGGGCGAGCAGTACTATGAAAAAAGGTTTTGTACCTACAGAAGACAGAGGAATTATCTTTACAGATGTTCAGCTTCCTCCGGGAGCTTCTATGGAAAGAACATACAATGCTCTGAAGACCCTTCAGGCCAATGCAATGAAAGTTCCGGGTGTACAGAATGTGACAATTTCCACCGGTAGAGGATTCCTTTCCGGAAACGGAAGTAACAACGGACTTGCTTTCATTAAACTGAAACCATTTGATGAAAGGAAAAAAGACGGACAGACTTCAGAAGATATTACTAAAAAATTATTTGGAATTGTAGGATCCGTTCCCGATGCCAAAGTTGTATTCTTCCAGCCGCCAAGTGTACCCGGATTCGGCAGCAGCGCCGGTTTTGAAATGGTACTGCTTGATAAATCCGGAGGTGAATATGCAGATCTGGATAATAAAACAAATGAATTCATCGGAAAACTGATGGAAAGACCGGAAATTGAATTTGCCCAGACTTCATTCAATACAAAATATCCTCAGTATCAGATGGAGATCAATGTTCCTCTGACCAAACAGCTTGGAGTTTCCGTAAGTGATATCCTGGCTACCATGCAGGGATATATCGGAGGTGTTTATACCGCCGACTTTACAAAGTATGGAAAACAGTTCAGGGTAATGGTTCAGGCACTTCCTGAAAACAGGAAAAACATCGAAAACCTGAATGAGCTTTATATAAGAACAGGTTCAGGAGTCATGTCTCCGATCTCCCAGTTCGTCACTTTGAAGAAAGCATACGGACCTCAGTCTGTAAGCCGTTACAACCTGTTTACTTCAGTGAAGGTGACAGGAGCCAACTCTGCAGGATACAGTTCAGGAGACGCCATTACCGCTGTACAGCAGGTAGCGGGAGAAACATTAAACCAAAACTATGCAGTTGAGTTTACCGGATTGACCAGAGAAGAATTAAACTCAGGATCTCAGACTCTTCTGATTTTCGGATTAAGCTTAGTCTTTGTTTACTTTATTCTTTCTGCTCAGTATGAAAGTTATATTCTTCCGCTCATCGTCGTAATTTCCCTTCCTCTTGGGGTAATGGGAGCTTATTTCGGGCAGAAGATCATGGGCTTGGAGAATAATATTTACTTCCAGATCGCCTTAATCATGCTCGTGGGACTATTAGCGAAGAACGCAATCCTTATCGTCGAATTTGCGGTCCAGAGAAGGCATCATGGTGAAACCATTGTCATGTCTGCCATCAATGCGGCTAAAGCAAGGGTAAGACCAATTCTGATGACTTCATTTGCTTTTATTTTCGGTTTATTACCATTGGTTTTAGCGAGTGGAATTGGTGCGGTAGGTAACAGATCTATTGCAACGGGTGCCGCAATCGGATTATTAATAGGTACAATTTTAGGGCTTTTTGTAATCCCTGTTTTGTATGTAATTTTCCAAACTTTACAAGAAAAAGTGAAGCCGCTTAAAAAAGAAGAGATCAGTTTAGCAGAATAAAATTAATTAGAGAAGGTAGAGGTTGGATATTAGAAATTAGTTCTAATATCCAGCGTCTAACCACTAATATCTAACTTCTAATTTCAAATAATGAAGAGTTTATTAAACATCATAAAAGGAATAACTTTTTCAGCTGTCATACTGGGTGCCATTACATCGTGCATGGCCAGAAAAGAGTATGAGAGACCGAAAAATGTTGTCGACGAAAAGCTTTTCCGAACAGATATGCTGCCTTCAGACAGTGCCAGCATTGGAGCTGTTTCATGGAAAGAAATTTTTACGGATCCTGTATTGCAGGGACATATTTCCAAAGCTTTAGAAAACAACCTGGATATCAGGATTGCCCTGCAAAGCATTGGTTCTGCAGAAGCGTACCTTAAACAGAGCAAAGCAGCTTACCAGCCGACGCTTTCCGTAGGCCCGAACTATACATTCCAGACCCAGTCTATCAATACCCAGTTTGGACAGATCATCGGAGACAGACGTTATGTCAACCAATTCGACATTACGGCAAGTATAGGATGGGAAGCAGATCTTTGGGGAAAATTGAAAGCCCAGGAAAAAGCCCAGCTTGCTACTTATTTGGGAACGGTTGCTGCCCACAAAGCGGTTAAAAGTGATCTTGTAGCCTCTATTGCTTCTGCTTATTATCAGCTTTTAACATTTGATGCTCAAAAGAGAATCATCAATGAAACAATTGCGGTAAGAGAAAAGAATTTAGAAACAACCAAAGCATTAAAGATCTCAGGAAATGTTACAGAAGTAGCTGTACAGCAGAGTGAAGCTCTTGTTTTTAATGCAAAATCTTTATTGATTGATATTGAAACCCAGACTCAGCTGCTTGAAAACACTATGAGCCTTCTGATGGGGGAGTCTTCTCATTCTATTGCAAGATCTACCCTGGAAACCCAGAAGCTCCCGATTGATCTTAAATTAGGATATCCGGCACAGTTATTAGCTAACCGTCCGGACGTTATGAGAGCGGAATATAATCTTATGAATGCCTTTGAACTGACCAATTCAGCAAAAGCTCAGTTTTATCCTACTTTGAAGCTTACAGGAAGTGGTGGACTGCAG
Organism: Chryseobacterium sp. NFX27; assembly: GCF_049887855.1. Classification (NCBI taxonomy): domain Bacteria; kingdom Pseudomonadati; phylum Bacteroidota; class Flavobacteriia; order Flavobacteriales; family Weeksellaceae; genus Chryseobacterium; species Chryseobacterium sp. NFX27. Next base: position 79,817 of record NZ_JAGEKK010000013.1, read on the forward strand.
TCGGTAGACCTTGATCATTTATTCAGTGTAAATTCATTGTTTGCCAATGTGGTAGCCGGTCTTGCACAGCCGATTTTAAATAAAAGACAGATCCAGACAAATTATGATGTAAGCCTGGCAAACCGGGAAACCGCTTATCTGAACTTCAGAAAAACGGTTCTTACAGCCGGAAAAGAGGTATCAGATGCCATCCGGGTATTTTCAGTACAGGATTCTTTTATTGAATTAAAGCAAAAAGAGCTGGATGCCTATAAAAAATCCGTAGAATACTCTCAGGAGCTTGTGAACTATGGGATGGCCAACTATCTTGAGGTACTGAACGCCAGTGTCAATTCACTGAATGCAGAACTTAATATTTCCAATGCGGAATACAGTAAGATGAAAGCGGCTGTCGAGCTTTACCAGGCTCTTGGTGGTGGCTGGAAATAAGAATCTTATTTTTATAAATAATACAAACGTACATCGGATGGTGTACGTTTTTTTATTGAAAACCAACTGGATAATAATGTTAAAAATAGCACAAAATAATAAATCCAGTTGTATATATGTAGTAAACTACGTAGTTTTGTTTATAAATAAAAAGATGCATGAAATTACATATCCAGCCATTAGATAATAGCTATTCTGATCAGCTTATAGACCTGATCCTTACTATTCAGCAGAAAGAATTTAACGTACCTATCACGATAGAAGATCAGCCGGATCTTAAAAGTATTGAGAATTTTTATATGGAATCCGGCGGGAATTTCTGGGGAGCTTTTATAGAAGGTGAACTGGTGGGCTCCATAGCATTGGTTAAATTTGATGATAGGGAAGCAGCGGTGAGAAAGATGTTTGTAAAAAAAGAATTCAGAGGAAAAGAACTGAATATTGCCCAGGAACTTCTGGAAGTTTTGATTTCTTTCTGTCGCGACAATGGAATAGAAACAATATATTTGGGAACAGTTTCAATACTGAAAGCGGCAATACGGTTTTATGAAAGAAATCATTTTTTACAGGTTAAAAAAGAGAATCTACCAACCCGCTTTCCATTGATGAGTGCTGATAATGTTTTTTATTATTTAAATGTAAATAAGACTGTATGAATATAATAGATGAATCGGGGATTCTGGCTATTTCAACGAGGCTGCAGCGTCTGAGTGAACAGCTCAGAAAGGATGGCGCCATGATCTATCAATCTTTCGGCATTGATTTTGAGCCTAAATGGTTTCCCGTGATCTTTACTTTACACCATAAAAAAATGCTCAGTGTAGTAGAAATTGCTAACGAAATAGGGTATACGCATCCTTCAACCATAAGCTTGTTAAAAGAACTGGAAAAACAGAAACTTATTCAATCTAAAAAAGATAAACAGGATGAGCGGAGAAGACTGATCATACTTTCTCCGAAAGGTCTTGAACTCATTGAAAAGATGAAGCCGGTTTGGGAATTGATCTCAAAAGTGCTGGGAGAAATTGCAGACAATAAAAATCATCTTTTGGCAGCTATTAATGAAGCGGAAGAAAAAATTGCTATGCAGTCTTTTTACCAGCGTGCTATGCAGATGAAGAAAGGAGACTGAATCATTTGAATATCAGTAATTTGTTAATATTATATTCATTTTTTGTGACTGAATCGCTTTAAGTATTGATGGGCAGAGGGAAAATTTAGCATGAATTCTAACAAAAAAAGTGGAAAAATATTTGGATTTGTAGTTTAATTACTTACTTTTGTACCGCTTTAAGAAAGTAGGGGGAATTAGCTCATCTGGCTAGAGCGTTAGACTGGCAGTCTAAAGGTGACGGGTTCGATCCCCGTATTCTCCACAAAAATTTATAACAGACATTATATCAATAGATTACACATAATGCCTGTTATAAATAGTAAATGACAGTAAATTTGGATTCATGTCCTCAATTCCTATGAGACATGGAAGTCAAATTTGAGTTTTTTCAGGATAAATAAAAAAGAGAGATCATACTCTCTTTTTCTTATTGGTAGATATATTGTGCCATGAACCCTAGATCTATAAATGTCAGACTTTCTAAACCTGGCATTGTTATTTTCCATCCGTTAGGTGTCGGAACCTGAGTAAAATAGGTACAGCTTGTTCCTGCCATGCCAGCAAAATTACTTATTGTAGTATAAAATCTCATGCCTCTAAATACTACATCCGTTGTAGTACTACATACCGGCGTTGGAGATGAACCGCATACATATGCGTGTGTAAGTTGGTTAGCTGGAACTACAACGCCAGTATTCATATTTGTAAGAACATTTGAACTTGTCAGTTTCAACGGAATCATGTCTCCATCGTAACAACCCATTCCATTAGCTGGACTTGAATAATAAACAAATAAACCTTCTACATCGTAACTTCCAAAATTATAATAAAAGGTTGGGACTGCCATTACAAAATTAACTGCGCCCAATACAAGCGCAACTGATAAAAAGAGCTTTTTCATAATTATTTTTTTAAGTTAAATGCTGTAAGTATAATAGTTTTATAGTCGTTGTCAAATTTATTGATATCCTCTTCCGTATATCCATTTTCCATAAGAAGCTGTTTGCATTTTGGCAGTAATTTCATTGCCATATCTTTTTGCACTTCCTCCTTAGTTAAACCGGACACAGAGGAATGATAATCCTTTGTTGTAAAATGTTTGAGAAGGTTTTCGATTTCTTGCTGAGTTTTGTTAACAGACTTGTTCGCTGCTACCACCTGATTCCGGTCTTGAGTTTCTTTTTCTTGATGAGAATCTTCTGAGCAACTAGTAAAAACCAGTGTAGTTGCACAAGCTAATGTAAAAATTAATTTTTTCATAAAAATATATAATTTGGTATTAATAAGGTAAATATAATGTGTATAATTTAATTATAAACATTTTACATTAACTTTATTTTTAATATTTTATAAATTAATATTGTACCAAAAGTGGTTGTAATTAATTTTATTTATCTATATTTGGTGATATAAAACTAATTATCTACTATGAAAAAACTATTACTGATTGCAAGCAGTGTGCTGTTGCTTTCGTGTACAACCAATGAGGAATTAGAAACCGCGGTAACTCCAGAATCAGACTCAAAAGAAATGACTTCAAAGATGGCTAAATCCACTAAAGCCAGTGTTTTTGGAGGTGAAAACATCTTATTAAAATGCGGATCTTCAAATTACCAAAATCCCATTAATGTAAATCCTAATTATCCTTACGTAAGTTCTTATGAAGTGCTTTATCAGGATATGGCTGCATTGTATGGAAGAAATCAAATTAGGCTTTCAGAGTTTGTTGCAAAACACATTTGGGGCTATGGCGGACACTCCACCAGTTTAACTGAGGTTTATATTGGATCTAATACAATGAATGATTTTCTAAGCTCAAATGCAAATTTTAGCTACATGCAAGATTATACAATAGGACAAGACGGAGATAATGCGCAAGTATATGGACACATGTTTCCTTATAATGTTCCTATGACGGATGATGCAGCAAATACAGTTTATCACGGTTTTAAAACTTATATAGACCAGCTAACTTCCCAAGGTAAGCAAATAGTGGCAGTTCACCTTTACACCGACGGTCTACTGTGCATTCCAAGTGTGAGATTTATTAAAATGACAGTAAAAGTATTATAATTTTTAAAAATAAAAATGCCCCTAAAAAGTGTCTAACTTTTTGGGGGCAGTCTAATTAAGGAGCTTTTTATTTTGTAAAAGGGAAATATTGTTAAATTGTAGTCTGTAATGACAACAGCAGAATACACAGAATACGCCCGTATCCTTGAAATGAAGCTGCATTTTATAGCTCTGAAACCTCAGGTGTTACTGCCTCCATTTCTACAACGACAATTATTATCGAGACTCTTTGTTCTTCTTTCCGGACTATTAGTTATCTTTAGTAAAAACAGTAACTCCCATTGAACCTTTACCCCAGTTGAAATTATTTCCGGAGGTCGCCCACATGTTAAACCTTGTAGGTAGATTAGAAGATTCTATATACCCATTTAAAGTATAAGTTATGGTAACAGGAGATGAAGAAGAGTTTGTTAGGGTTTCCGAAAACTTGCCGGAGATGGAAGCCATTTGTGAACCATTATCTCCAACAGGGATAGAATACTTTCTTGAACCTTCGGGAGCTTCTGTCCCATTCTTAAGAAACCGTATTCCATAATAACCTAATTCTGTTCCTGCAGAACCAACAGTTCCCACGGGAACACTGTAATCTACAGCAATTTTTGCAGTAGAATTAGCCGGAATTGTAATAGGTACAGACAATCCTAGATTAATATTATTGACAATAACACCACTGGCTATCGCTGCCTGATCTACCGGAGCAGTTGCAACACTCGTAAAAACTCCTAAAAGTTGATAGTCAGTTGTCTGTGGGCTTAGCTTACTCCACTGTGGTGCCACTGAAGTTCCTGAATTATAATAAAGTCCATCTCCATAGGGAGATAATGCAGTGTTGGAATTGTAAACCATAAGTCCACTTGCAGGGGAGGGAACGGTAGCTCCATCTGTCGTTGATGTTAATGATACCCTGGGCATCAAAAACCCTCTGTTAGTAGCACTAAGATCAAGCAAAGCCGAATTATCAGGAGCATTGGTGCCTACTCCCACATTTCCTCCTGTCGGATTTAATACTAATGGGAGACTTATAGAAGTTGTTTTGTTCTGACTGGCAATATAGGATCCAAAAGGAGCATTAGCATAGGTTCCGAAATCCAGAGCATGGTTGGTATTTCCGTCAACTCTAAACGTGGCAGTGGTATTTGCTATGCCTAATGCTGATGGCTGAGCATTAGTACCGGCCACCACCAGTTTATTGGTAGGGGTGGTTGTACCGACTCCTACACGGTCATTGGCTGCATCTACTGACAAGGTATTTCCGTCTACAGAAAATGCATTGGTCTGTGTCCCTGTAAATGCCAGGGTATTGGCCCCTTGTGTTACCGTTCTGTTATCTGTAAGAGTACCATTTGTATTATAAATGTTAACCGAAGAGGCTCCCAACAGACCACCTTCCGTAGACCTCCAGAATGAATTACTGAAAATAAACTCCAATGCTTTGCCATTAGGAACGGTCACTCCGTCCAGTGTAGCACCAAATCCGCCTGTGGTATTATTATAGACAATAAGGCGCTGGCCTGCATTAGGAGCGGCGGGTGACGTAATTGCTACTACAGCAGTAGCTGCTCCGGTAAGCTGCACCAGGCTTACATTGCTTGGAACGGAAACTGCATTGCCTGCAACAGTCAATACTGTTTCACGGTTGGTAATGGCTCCGTTCACATCCAATGTAGTACCGGGAGCTGTAAGACCAAGTCCCACATTACCGTTGGAAGTCGTCACCAAATCATCTTTGGCTTGGATTGCAGTTGGAATTCCTGTTGATGGATTGTTTTTCAATCCATCAATATTAAATATCCCCTGGGGATTGCTTGTGTTAATCCCCACTTGTGATTTTACCGCTAAGGAAAAAGTGATAAACAAGCCTGTTAGTAATAAATTTTTTTTCATGTTATAAATAAATTAAGTTTAAACTAAATTAATATCTTCTTTCAGTACTCATATGGATTACAGATTATTTATGCGTGCAAAGAACAAGAGATTTATTTCTTGGCCAGCAGCTAGCTATTCATTATATTGGTTTAGTTGATAAAAAGTAAGGAAACTTGTATTGAGACAATTATTTTTTTGATAAGCTTAATCTGGCAACAAAAGTAATACTTATTGCAGTTTATGATATGATTGCACGTACAACATACATACAGCATTTGCATATTATTACGAATTTCATGTACTTTTTTACAATTAGTATAGTAAATAATGATTTATAAAGAGCTTTTTCATAAATAATTATTTCTTCTATGGATCAACTAAAAAGCAGAACACAAGTCTGCTAATAATAACTTTTTTATAATGTATCGCTAAATAATTAGAGTTTTTATAAAATGGCCTGGTCAGTTACTGCTGTTATATTTGTCCAAGTGTAAAAACGGAGGTGATGACCTTGCATTATTATTTTGATATTTGCTCTATAAACTTCTTTATATTTTAAAAGATGGGTTAAAACACCTGCCGAATGAAACCAGTATACTTATTGTAGTAGGGAATCAATGCACTTGAAATCATAAAAGAAAAGATAAATAAGCTGATTTTAAATGTTTTGCATACCCAAATAAGTGTTTTTTAATCGCAGAACCTCTTAAAGGTCATTTGGGTGCATTAATTATAATGATGTATTTATGATGTACATCATTATAATTCATTTTCCTGTTTTTTTATTAATATTGCCGGATTAACACAAACATTTCACATATACATGAAAAATAGTTCTTAATCTGTTTTTTAAAGTATATTAAATAACACAAACACATGAAAAATGCATTCTTTTTACTGTTTATTATTTTTATTTATTCTGTTCAGACTAATAAAATTAATACTACTTCAATACTACCTTACAAAACTGCAGATTATTATCAGATAAATGGTTGGGAAAAAAGATCTTTTGATATTGTTCCAAAGCCAATTATCATTGTACATAAAAATGTAGAAAAAGTAACATTTAAAAAAGAATAATTATTTAAAAATAAATTATTAGGCTTAGGTATTTCACTCTGTCAATTCTGTAATATTTATATATTATACCTAATTAGAAATATCCAAATGTGATAAATCTACCATATAGTGTATTAGATTTATTCCAGTTCTTTGTTATTTTACGTAATTATTTACCATGATCCTTTTCTTAAAAAAAACCAATATAATACTTTGTTTTTCTTTCATAATCTGTTGTTCTGAATTATTTTCACAACAATATACCGAAAGAGATATTGATTCTCTATTGATAAAAACAAACGAAGTGCTTCGGACCAGAGTACCTGATAAAGATCTTATCCTTTGGAATAAAAATATCATAAAATCGGCAGTCAAAATTGGCTACCACAACGGAGAGGCAATGGGGTATGTCAATATTGCGAACCGCTATATATTTGAAGGAGACACCAAAAGAAGTCTGGAATACTTAAACAAAGCAGCAGATATATCTAAAGGAAACGATGATAATTTTCTTTTCGGTAAAATGTATCAGGAGTACTCCCAGACCTATAATAAAATGAACCTGAACAGCCTGGCTCTTGATTACAGTTCAAAAGCTATGCATTATGCCTTAAAACTGAGAAAAGATAACCGCGACTGCCGCTTGTTTTTACGCTATGTTTATTCAACAAGATCACTTTCTATGTATACTGTTAATAAGCCTGATTCTGCCATTATCTATCTTCATAAAGCTATTAAAATAGAGGCAAATCCCCTGGATGTAGCTCATATTGGACGTCATTATACTTTATATATTAAAAAACCTGATTCTGCTGAATATTACTTCCGGAAAGCTTTTGATCTTCTCGAAACTAAAAATTTCAAACATAACAAATATCAGAGAGCTGTTGTTTTGAGTGATTATGGATTATTCCTGCAAAGTCAGAAAAAAAATGATCAGGCTATCATGGCATTCAAACAATCAATTGAGCTTGCAAAGCAAGTAAAAAGGCCAATTCTTATTCTTGACAACTATAAAAGATTGTCTGAGCTTTACAAAGAAGCGGGCGATCCTAATCAAGAAAATGAATACCTGAACAAAGCAAATTCATTGAAAGACAGCCTGGATAATAACCAAACCCAAGCCATTGATCTTTCTATTATTAAACTAACCAAAGAAAAAGAAAAAGAAAAAATTCGGCTCGAAACTAAAAGCAATACTGTTTTGTGGTACGGAGGTATTTCATTATTATTGATCATTACATTGACTCTTTATTTTTATTTACGCATAATAACAAAGAGAAAAAAGCTGGCGGAAAGTAACAAAATAATTCTTGAAATAGAAAAAGAAACAAAAAAGTTAAGGAAAAAACTGAATGAAAATTACGACAGTATCATCCAGCTTGCCAGAGAAAATAATATCGATTTTTTTCCTAAGTTTCAGGAAACATATCCAGAGCTGTGTAATGAACTGTTAAAAATTAATCCTAACCTTTCCAAGTCCGATCTATCCTTTTGCGCCATGATATGGCTGGGATTTTCTTCAAAGGAAATTGCTCAGTCCACCTCTATGGAGCACAGATCTGTACAGACAAAAAAGTACAGGATACGAAAAAAACTGAATTTAGAAAGCGAAGTCGATCTTCATCATTTTTTCAGATCATTATCAGATACATAGATTCATATTTATCCATAGAAGACGGGTATAAAATTTTGTAACAGGCATATAATGTATAAGTGATGTACCTAATATGCATATATGATGTAGGAATAATTTGCTAAACATGTCTCAAGTAAACTAATATTGTACTAACAAATGATTAGATCAACAAATGATGAAAAAAAATTTATTACTAACAGATTGTTTATCATCTTCTCCTTTAGGGTAAAATCACAAGTGAGAGTTAATACAAGTAATCCTCAGGGAATATTCAATGTTGACGGGTTAAAGAATTATCCGTCAACAGGTATTCCCACAGCGGCCCAAGCTCAAGATGATTTGGAGATCTACCGACTGAGATACCGCTAGGGAAGAACAGCAGCAAATTCTTTAGGTTTTGCATCATATATTCCTAATGCTACCAATTCCTACTTAGTGCAAGATGATACAAGATTGGGAAGTATAAATAGTAACAATTCCCGTACAATATCAAGGAACAACTGCCTAATTTTCGGTTATCCGGTACAAAGAATTCAGTGGCGCCCTGTAGCACAGCAGTTTATCAATATAAGGCCTCAAAGCTTAAGTGTGAATATGTTTGTTTATTGGGAAAATAATTATTCCAAAAAATTAGAAATACAAGAAAATGGTTATGATATTAAATGACAGTACCTAATAAAAAAATGAAAAGATACTATTTATCCACCCTCAAAGTGAAGCTCAGCAAAACTGATCCTTCGGTAAAGAACTGTAAAAGTGAGCATTTTTTCTTACCTCCGCATTAAAATATTGTATCAACTTTACTGATAATAGAATATTTAGTCCTGATAAACCTTATCTATGATGACTGACGTTGAAAGTAATTAGAATTGATAAATAAGGATTTGTTTTTTCAGTTTTCCCATTAAATCAAAAAAAGCTTCCTTAGAGGAAGCTTAAAAACATAATTAAAAAAGTTCCATAAAAATGGAAAGTATAAATATAATATTTAAAATAGAAAAAAACGGAATATTTGAATTTATTTAATCAAAATGAAATTTATATGCTTCCAAATGGCTATTTATATCGAGTAGCAGGAATTTTTATAATAAATAATATATTTAGTTTTAACATAAACATTGCTACAATTTGTGTATTTCTAAAGTAGAAAAAACTAAAAAATATGGATTTTATAAAATATAATATTAGAACAAAAAAAATTCATTTTAAGATATAATTTTTCCAATACACATGATTCTTTTATAGTTGGGATGATGAGAGATTACTCATGAAATTATCAGAAAACCGGCTATCCGGAATATTTTAATAAAACTGAGGTATTATTGTTTTAATTCAACAGAATAAGACGTTTCAGAAGTTTTACTTTTAAAACAAATAAGCAACCTCATTTTTGAGGCTGCTTATTTTGCTTTTCATTTCGGTAATATCTTACTGTTTCCAAAAAGTCCAGACTTTGCCGTTAAAAACAGCTAACTGTTTATTAAAAGTATCATATACCATCATTCCCGGAGCAGGGTTGACGATAGTAAGATGCGGGCTGGCCACTTTCGGCAATATCATTGCTTTATTACTATCTTCCAAAACCAAAATACCTGGAGTAGAGGTTGGCGTACCTACAGATGTTTTGGCAGCCGTATTTTCTGTAGCTGCATTTTGAATAGTCACACCATCCACATTAGTCACCGGATCAACGGTGGTTCCTGAAGTGTCTACCGAAAGGTCTTTCCAGCCTGAGGCATATTTTACCTTCACTTTTTTATCGATAAGGTCATATACCATTGTTCCGTTCACAACACCTGCTACAGCTCCCGTTGAAGTTACCCAGGGCAAAATCATTCCCCGGTTAGCAATTTCAAAATCCAGCGAAGCGGATGGAGACGAAACGGATGTTTTACCTATTGCAATCTGTGAAAAAAGAACTTCACAGAATAGGCTTAATATGATTACAAAAATATTTTTCATCTTGAATATATTTAAAAGTAAGTTGATTAATTAGTAGGACAAGTTTGGGTATTAAAGCATGCCCATCCGGCAGCAGTTCCATTCGTGTTCACCTGTAAACAATCCAGGGTAATATTATAGACCATCATTCCTTCTACGAGATTTGCAGCTGGAATATCAATAATCTGTGCAGAGGTCAGCCTGTTGAGTACAAACCCTTTCGTTTTGGCTTCAAGAGCAGTCCAGGCACCTTTTCTTACCATCGGCCAATTATTGCCTGCTGTAGAAACGCCTGCTCTGGCAAGAGAAGTAATTCCCATAGGCGTATCTAAAGCTGTTCCTGCTGTCACCGCCGACTTGTAACACACTGCCTGAGTATCCGTGTCTGTTGCCGTATTATTGGTATTATTGACCTCAGTTATGTTAGACGGAGGGGTAATGGTTACTGTATTGACAAGGTTTCCAGAATAGGCAAAAGGTATATTTACCACAACTGTATACGTTACAGTACCTCCAACAGGAAGGCTCACCAGGTCATTAATTGCTCCTGATTGTGTTCCGGATACGGAGGTAGTGGCTCCGCCTGCCACCACTGCAGTGTAAGTGACATTCGCAGGTGGAATTCCTGCAGGAACAGGATCTGAAACAGTAGCACCCAGAACTCCAAAAGGCCCGCTGTTACTTGCCGTTATAGTATAGGTGGTAGCGGTACCGGGAGCATATGTTGAAACTCCGTCTGTTTTAGTTACAGCAATATCAGCACTAAAAGCTATAGGGGTAGAAACACAATGTGCACCATCGTTTCCGGAACTTGGGGGTGCATTTGAGATGAGAACCCTCTGTCCTGTGGTGAGATTAAACTGATAGAAACCTCCTGCATTATCAACTCCATACATTTCACTTGTGCTGGAAGCAAACATGGCTCCAAAACTCGCAGCTCCAGGCGTAATTCCTATGGGAACCACAGTTCCTGTAGTAGGATTAATGGACACAAGCTGTCCATTTGTTGAGTTTACACCATACAGCAGTCCGGTAGTTATGCTATATGCCATATCAGGTAAATTGACACTTGCTGAAAGTGTAATCAATGTAGCGGTTAAGGTTGTAAGATTTATTCTGTAAATCTGGTTATTATTGGTATTTAATTTCACATAGTAGTTCCCCAGGTTATCTATTTCTCCGGAGTTGTATATAACTGCACCAGGCAACCCTGTTACCGTCCCGAGTGTATTATAGGTACCGTTGGCATTGATACGGATAACGGTATTAGAGTTGGTAAGCATTCCGTACATGAAACCATCCAGTGGATTAATGCCTATCGCATTATAATTTGTAGCAGAAGCAGGGCCGATCTGTGTATAGGTAAACGGATTGGTAGCAGTATCTACATTATATAAAGTATTGAATTGAGAAAGGTACATATTGGTAGCACACCCGAATCCTGTCAAACACTGAGTATCCTGAATCGCTGAATTCGCTGAAGTCCCGACTCCTTGCCCCTGATCCGCCCCTGAATCTGCAGCGCCACCAGAGTTTACAATTACCGGTACCCCTTGTGCGTCAACAGCTCCTGCAATACTTCCATTTGGATTTAGCTGGGCAACAACTACATTTTCATCTCCTTCAAGAGAATCATAACAGCCATCTCCGTCAGAATCCAGATCCAGATAATCTGGTGTTCCATCTCCGTCTGTGTCTCTGTGATTACAGAAAGTAACTGTATTTTGTGAAATAGTTATCAATCCTCTATTTCCTCCATTTCCGGCACCTGTACCAGCAGTACTGGTAAATGCCGTGTAGTCCCATGTATAGGTATTACCGTAATTTATTTCAAAAGGTAATGTTGAGGCCCCAGTGGCTGGATTAGTAGTATTCTGGAACTGCATCCTCGAATAATATCCGCTTCCCAGGACTGCTCCGGAATTGGCTGCGTTAAAAGCTGAAAACAAATTGAGCGCAGTATTGCTGCTATAAGAAGATGTTCCCGTTACTGTAGGTAAACTTCCTAGGGTAGTAGTGAAATTTCCCAATTGGGTAATTCTACTGGTGCTTAGCAGATATCTGAACCATGAATCTGGTGTATTTGGTGATGCCCCGCTCTGATCTTCAGTGGTTGTATTATTAGCAGGTAAACTTGTATACAAAGAAGTTGTATTAGGAAGTATTCTGAATTCAGTGGCTGAAGTATTGAATGCACTCCAGGTATGGTTTTGTGCATTAACCGTATTATTAAAGTCTGAATAGGCAAAAGGAACACTAAAACTACTTCCTAATGAGGTTACTGCAGGACCGGAAGTTAAGGCATAGACCAGATTAAAGTTTCCGCCGTTAATCCCTATCGTAGCTCCTGCCAGGGTGCTGGCCATATTCAGAGTATAGACGCTTTGAGATGTGCAAAAGCCTTCAGCTGTATCTGGAATGCCGTCATTATCATCATCCAGATCCAGGGCATTACTAATTCCATCACCATCTGTATCAATAATAACCGGCGTAGGAGTTACGCTGGCGGTATTATTTGTGGTGTCAGGATCCAGAAGGTCTCCGGAAATAGTAGCTGTGTTCGTATAGCTACCTGCGCTATTTACAGTAGCATTGACTTGTAAAGTAGCAGTTGCACCAGCATTTAGATTTCCTATAGTCCAGACTCCGGTTCCGCTATTATAAGTCCCTGTGGAAGCTGTAGAACTTACATACGTGTATCCAGTTGGGAGGAGATCATTTACAGTTACATTGGTATTGTTAGAAACTCCTGAATTACTTGCGGTAACAGTAAAATTAATAGTGCTTCCTACAGGAGGGCTAGAGTTATTTATTGTTTTTGTAACTCCCAAGTTCGATTCTGATGCAGTTACCCCCAGCATATATCCATCTCCTGCTGTGTTTGAGGTTCCATGCCAGTTAGTCCCCGTGTTGGCAGCAGCTCCCCGTGTAAATATTCTTAAAGTTATTGTTGTTATGCCTGTACCTGATACTAATACTGTTCCCCTTGAAGCATTTGCTGCTGCACCATCAGGAGTTGTGGCTGAATTCAGTATCTGAGTAGAAGTGACGTTCAGAAGTGCTGTACCCGATACTTTTGAAAAAGAAACCGGGACATTGGAAGACACATAATCAAATTCTGCAGTATAAGATTGTGCGTTTGAGGTTCCTCCTAATGCATTGATCTGCAGATATGGATTATTAACAGGTCTGCTAAAGGTAAGAGTTAAGTCTGCCATTTGCCAGCGCTGATTTGTAGCTCTTCCGGCAGCTGTCAGCGGCTGAACATTGGTGGAAAAATTGATCGCTCTGTTTGTTGTAATGTCAATCCCGGTCCCTACCGGTGCACCACTGCTCGTAAAAGGAGTATTTGCAGTTGTACTTCCGAAAGCATTCATTAATGTTAGAATAGGTTCCGCCGGATAACCCATGAACACAACTCCGTTATAACCTGCGAAGTTGGCTTGTGTATACTGTTGGTTACTCATAGTATAAGTAACGTTAAAAGCAGTGGGATTTGCGTAAGTAGCATAAGTACTGCCGGTAGGGTTGTCCGTATTATTTCGCAGTCTAATTACAGTACTTCCTACAACATTTGTTACATTGGCAGTGGGATTACCGTCGCCAGTGGCCATCTCTAAGGAAGGAGATTGAGCTTTTAAACAAACAGTGGATAGCACCACTATCAATAAAAAAAGTCTGCTCTTAATAGCTTCCTGATCTATGATGACTTTAGAAAATAGGCTTTTTCTCATAATTTATATTTTACACTAAAATAGTAATTATTATTTATAAATAATAAGTATTTAATTATTTTTTTGTTAAGATTTTAATTAAACATCGTATTCATTGGTAATATGGATGTTTAAATCATTTCTAATAAAAAGATTTTCTGAGTTTTTCATAACAGCTATTTTCTACCTTTTGTTTTTAAATTTTTCAGTGATAAAAGTCAATTGATTGTTTTATCTCCGGGATTTTTTTATTCAGTATAAAAGAATAAATCTGCTTATCATTATTATCAGATTTTTTCAAAATACGCTCATGATATTAATGAAAACATTCTATCACTTAAAAAAATAAAAATCAGCAGAGGCAAAAAGTGCAATTCAAAGCGAAAACCATCCATTGTTATGCGTGAAGAATTAAGTCAACTTTGTATTATTAAAAATAACAACAATTCAATATTTAAATAACATGAAAAATTTAATTTTAAGTCTCGGATTATTTACAACATTAATATCCGGCTCTGCATATGCACAACAGTCAGGGGTAAAGCGAACAGATCTTCAAAGACATACCATTGAAGCTGAAGACTATGAAACTATTCAGGCACGCATAGATCTGGAACCAGGCAAATCAGTGGGCATGCACTCCCATCCCGGAGAAGAGCTTATTTATGTGCTTGAAGGTATATTTGAATACCAGTTAGAAGGTGAGGAGCCTGTAATTCTCAAAGCTGGTGAAGTACTTTTTGTTCCGGCCGGAAGGAATCATTCAGCAAAAAATATTGGTGAAGGGAAAGCCTCAGAACTCGCAACATATATTGTCAGAAAAGATAAGCCTCTGCTTTTATTTAAAAAATAACCGGAATCACAAAATCAAGAATAAAAGCCAGCAAAACAGAGAAATCATAGTATTGCTGGCTTTTAATTTATTAATTTTACAAACAGACATTTTAACGCGAAGAAACTAACAACAATCTTTCAAATCCTGCAATGATAAAGGAATTTTCATACAAAAAATTTGGCAACCTGGAATTCAGTAAAACCTCAATTCAAAACGATTCACTCACAACAATAAATGAGCATATCAAAGTCCTGTTTATTCCCCAAAATGCTATCATTCAGGTGGATTTTCAGGAAATCGAAATGAAAGCCGACACCTTATTATTCATCAATCCACACGTCATTTTAAAACCCTGTGAAACTATCGGAGGGCAGCTAATGCATTTTAACCGTGACTTTTATTGTGTAGAAATTCATGATCAGGAAGTAGCGTGTGACGGTATATTGTACAATAATGTGTTTGAAATCCCTTTTATAAATTTAAACGAAGAACAGTCTTCCGAAATTCAAAAGATCATCAGAGATATCCAGTCTGAATTGAAAGATGAAGATTCCGGGACAGAAGAGATGTTAAGGACATTGCTAAAACTCATTATTCTGAAATCTACCCGTATCTGGAAACAGCAGCATCAATTATCTGACAAAGAGCAGCAGGCGGATGTTCAGTTTTTAAGAAAATTCAGCAAATTGGTCGAGCAACATTACAAAACGTTTCACACCGTTGCGGATTATGCGGATTTGCTGTGCGTTACTCCAAAAAATTTGAGTAAAAAAATAGGATTAGTCAGCAAGGACACTCCCAATGATATTATAAAAAACCGTATTATTCTTGAAAGTAAGCGGCTTTTGGCACATACGACAATGAACGTGAAAGAAATTGCCTATAGTCTGAATTATGAAGACGATGCTTATTTTGTCCGCTTTTTCACAAAGCATGTAGGGATATCACCAACCAGCTTCAGAAAACAGTTTTAAAGAACCACGTTTTATGTAAACACCCAAAGCACGATCTGACAGATCGTGTTTTTTTATACTCTGAATTCCTGGAGATAGCTTTTGATTTTTCATAAAACCGATTAGGTAAAAAGTGCAATTCAAAGCGAAAACCATCCATTGATAGGCCTTTAAAATTACCCCAACTTTGCAGTAACAAAAACAAAGTAATAACAATTAAATAGTAAAGACATGAACAAGTTTACAGTAAAAGACGGAACAGAGATTTATTTCAAAGACCTGGGCGAAGGACAGCCGATATTCTTTCATCACGGATGGCCATTATCATCTGACGACTGGGACGCACAAATGATGTTTTTCCTGGAAAAAGGATTCCGGGTAATTTCCCATGACAGAAGAGGGCACGGAAGATCTACACAAACGTATAAAGGTAATGATATGGATACTTATGCTGCGGATGTAGCAGAATTGGTTGAATTCCTGAATCTGAAGGATGCGATCCATGTGGGACATTCAACAGGTGGTGGTGAAGCTATAAGATATGCTGCACAATATGGTAAGAACCGGGTCGCTAAAGTTGTTTTAATAAGTGCTGTAACACCTTATATGATAGCCGATACAAACAATCCCGACGGAGTTCCACTGGCTGTATTTGACGACATCCGACATAATACACTGCATAACAGACAGCAGTTCTATCAGGATCTTACCATACCGTTTTATGGCTACAACAGAGAAGGCGCTGTCATAAAGAAAGGGATACAGGATAACTGGTGGCGACAAGGAATGATGGGAGGTATAAAAGCGCAATACGATTGTATTAAGGTATTTTCTGAGACGAATTTTACGGAAGACCTGAAAAGTGTAGAAATATCTGTTCTGGTTCTTCATGGTGATGACGATCAAATTGTTCCCTATGCGGCAACAGCAGTAAAAGCTGCAGAAATTCTGAAAAACAGTAAGCTGATTATTTATCCGGGTTTCTCACACGGTATGCCCACAATCAATGCTGATGTAATTAATGAAGATATTTTATCATTCATAAAAGAATAAAATCAACCGGGAAAAAGTGCAATTCAAAGCGAAAACTGTCCATTGATGTGCCTTTAAAATTACCCCAACTTTGTACTATCAAAAAATAACAACAACTCAATATTTAAAGATCATGAAAAATTTAATTCTAGCAATCGTATTATTTACAACATTAATTTCCAGCCATGTATTTTCACAAACTAAAAGAACTCCTGCATCCTTCGGAAGGGAAGAATATATTGAAGTAGAAAAGAATGTGCGGCTTCATGTAACCGATCTTGGTGAGGGTGAGCCTATTGTTTTAATTCACGGATGGCCATTGAGCGATGCCATGTATGAATATCAATATGCCGATTTTATTCAAAAGGGTTACCGGGTGATCGGGATTACGTTAAGAGGATTCGGATTATCCGATAAGCCCGGAGGAAAGTATAACTATGATGTTTTTGCGGATGATATTAAGGTTGTTTTAGACAAACTGGACATTAAGAATGCCACAATTGGCGGATTTTCCATGGGAGGTGCAACGGTGATTCATTATGTAGCCAAATATAATGCGGCCCATGTTTCCAAAATGGCATTATTCGGAGCTGCAGCACCTATCTGGACAAAACGCGCAGACTTTAATTATGGTTTATGGACCAAAGATGATGTCAATGGGCTCATTAATCTCAACAATACAAACCGTCCGGAGTTATTCGCCACATTCGGTAAAATATTCCCTGCCAATGATACCAGTGTATCTCAAGGGCATGGTGCCTGGTTAGGAAATATTCAGGCTCAGGCATCACCTTACGCCATGGCAGAAGGGCTAAAAACCCTAAGAGACAGTGACCTGCGTAATGATCTGAAAAAAATAACAATCCCAACTCTGATCTTACACGGGAAGTTAGATAAAATCTGTTCTTACGACCTTGCTGAACAAATGAAGGATTTACTTAAAAATGCCACTTTGGTACCTTTTGAAAAAAGTGGTCATGCACTTTTCATCGAGGAACTGGAAAAATTTAATAGCGAATTATTCAACTTCATCAAAAAATAAATGAAAACCAAAAGAGGTTAGTTTGCAAAAGCTAACTTCTTTTATATCTTATAAGTCATTGATATGAGCAAATTTATATTTTTCCTGTTTTCGCTGACATTGTTGTCATGCAGTATAAAAAAAGGAATTATGACGGTAAAACATACTGATTTAGCCGAACCAATAGGCCCTTACAGCCATTCAGCCAATTATGAGAATTTGATATTTGTTTCAGGTCAAATCGGATTAGATCAAAACACAAATAGTTTAAAACCGGGAATTGAAGAACAGACAGTTCAGATTCTCGAAAACCTAAAGATTATCCTAGAAGACAACAACTCCGATTTTGAACATATTACAAAAACAACCATTTTTGTTACCGATATGAAGCATTTTGAAATAGTCAATAAAATATATAGCAGATATTTTCGTAATCGTTTCCCTGCAAGGAGCACTATTGAAGTCGCATCTTTGCCTCGAAGCGCGAGTATAGAAATTGAATGTATAGCTGTTAAGAAATAGCCATAAATCCTGAAAAGGAAAATATTCTGTTTCGTTTTCCAAAGATCAATGTTATCTAAAATTCATATGTCTTATTTTGAAGTGATCCGTTCATAATGACATTTGGAAGTTATAAAGATAAAGCATTCAAAGTGATTAATATAATGAGACTAAATAGTTTTTCCAAAAAAATGAAAATAAGAGATGTATATCGATTTTAAAATATTGATATAAGAATTCTATTATTCTGTTAAAAATCAATAAAATAATTCACCATGTGTTGTGTAATTTAAAATGATTTTGGATATTTACTTATCAATTAAATCAAAATATCAATTATGAAAAATCTAAGAAAATTAAACAAAGGAGAATTAAAGACTATTAAGGGGGGAAGACCTCCTCTTGGGTGCAATAGCTGGGACCCCGTTGCCGGTTGTTGCAGAGCATGGGCTGCCGGCTACTGTGGCAATTCTACATGCCCAGATTCACCTCCTCCAGCTTGCTAATTAATTTTTCTCAGTAATAATTTGAACTGTTGCAACAAGTTCTGAGATCTAAATCTGATTCAAATTATCAACACATAAACTCCAGTGCCTTAATCTTGTGGTATTGGAGTTTTTCTTTAATTAGCCATGATACTTTCTCTTGGCGCGCAATTTCAATATACAGTTCAACAATGTTAAACAAATAAATCTGTAATTCTCAGGAATTACAGATTCATTTCTTGAGTAGAATTATTAATAATAGATAACGTGATTTTTATAAACCCAATTATCCACTAGCTGATCAATGAATGCCAAGCTTGGACTATCTTGTTGTATAACCTCCGTTAGCAAAAATAGTCTGTCCGGTAATCCACCATCCGTCAGTCACTAAGAACTCTACTAACGGGGCGATATCATTAATATTTGTCAATCCGCCTAATGCCGATGCCGATTTGTGGTAAGCTACTGCATCTTCACTTTCCTGTCCGTAGAAGAAAGGCGTATCCATTGGGCCAGGCGCAACAGCCGTTACAGAAATTCCTCTTGCTCCGAATTCTTTGGATGCTGCTCTTGTGAAATGTTCTACCGGAGCCTTGGCACCTGCATAAGTAGAGTATAAGCCTGTGTAAGCAGCCAGCAATGAAGTTACAATTGTGCAGACCTTCCCTTTATCGTTTAACTTTTTACCGGCTTCCTGTAAAAAGAAATAAGCTGATTTAGAGTTGATTCCGAACATTTTATCATATTCTTCCTCAGTAGTTTCAGTAAATGGCTTTTTCAATACCATACCCACCGTGTTGATGGCAACATCAATACCTCCGTATTTCGCAATAGTTTCATCAAAGAATTTGGTGACGTTTTCTACTTTGGTGAGATCTCCCTGAAACAAAAATGCTTCCACTCCTAAAGCCAGAACTTCTGATAAAGTTTTTTCACTTTCTGTTCTTGAGCTTTCGCTATTGTAATGTATGGCAAGTTTTGCTCCCTTAGCTGCAAAATCTCTGCTTAATAATCCTCCCAGATTTTTACCCCCTCCGGCAATTAATACAACTTTTCCTTCTAAATCATTTTTTGACATAATATTGTTTTTTTATTTTTTATACTCTACAAATATGATTATTTAATTATCTCTAAACATGGTGAACTTTTCAGAAGTTGTTAGAATTTCTGAATTTATTTTGACATGACGTGGGATTAAATTATGAGATCGGGAATCTGATTTAGCCGAAAGATTGGTCAATGTCTATTTACAGTTCTTGATTTATGTATATTGCAAACAAATATCAAACATCAAAATCATAAAATGCAGAAAATATTGCAGGAAGAATCTTTTTCAGCACCTCAATGGCTAAAAGTGATTAGTTACATTTTGAGCACCGTTTTGATATTGATGGGAATTGCTTTACTTCTGATGAGAGATGCGGTCGGGGAGGTTGTTTTTCTGGTTCCCCTCATATTTCTGATTGCGGTTTCTATGTTTTTCTATACCAGGTTAAAACTGATTATTTCCGATAAAGGAATTTGTTTTACAGGCGGCTTGAGGAAAGATACTATTTTCTGGAACGACATTACGAAAGTAGATATGGTTAGACTGGGAAAGTATAAAACACCCAAAGCCATTATACATTATTCTGGCAGAAAGTTAGAGCTGCATAAAGGCTTCTATCTCAAAATAAAGTTCAACAGGATTTTGTTACTTTTAGAAATGAAAATTGCTCCTGAACTATTTACGGAAAGATATCAGGAGATTCGCAGCAGCATTAATGTATCGGTTTAATGAATGGTGGCTGTCTTTGCAACTATTAATTAGAATTATACATTCTACAAAAAATAGCCACATTATAAAATGCAGCTGTTTTTATTTTTATGAAAAATTTTTCTTAGTTACTTCTTGTGCGTGATATGGATAGAAGATAGACCAGATGGGCAAACATACTTCTTTTCACAGACTCTACCTTAATATCACCTGTTGTCTGATTGATTGTGGTTGCCAGATCTGCATTACATTGCCCGGAAAAAGATCCGCTTCCTAAATAGTTGGCCGCATTGGCAACAGGATAGGAGATTCTGGGATAGTCAGGGGCAACCTGTTCAGCGGCTGTTGTTCCGCCTACATAACCTTTGTTATCAATAAAACGGGCAGCCCAGGTTCCCAAAAACTGTCCGTTAGCCGTATTGATGGTTTGCCCTATCACAATCTGGGTGTCTATAGCACGGTTAAAACCGGCACAGGAGCTATAATGATTCACACTAACCGTACAGGAAGAAGCATTATCAGTTGGTTGGAAACATTTTCCTTCATAAACAGTCAGCCTTTGTTCAGCAGGAGACGTAGAAGTGTTTAATAATGCTTTTGGAGAAAAAATTTCTTCAGGTGATACTAAAGTTAAAACTCCCTGCTGATCTGCTGAAACTATTTTTCTTTCCGCATTGGCCAATCCTCTGACTCTAACCAATCCGTTGACGTCCAGAGTATGGGAAGGAGATTCAGTATTAATCCCAACTTGGGATTTTAAGCTACCGGATAAAACAACAGCAGCAAAAAATATTATTCCTGTTTTCATCTTATTAATTGAATTTAATGGTTTTATTAGATTTTTCACTAAAGTAAGAAATAATTATAATTTTTAAAACAAATTTTTAAAAAAATATTTTTGATAGAAAAAAATTAACTTATACCTGAAAACGAAATCAATTATCACATTTATTATATCAACAGTGATGATATTTTATGCTTATTTTTAATATCTAACCGTGTGATTGCTTGTTTCCATTTGATAAATAATTGTATTTTAGCCGAAATATGCAACTTATTCATAAAAATATAAACAGCTGATTAAAATTCAGATAATCTGAATGAAAAAAATTAGTAGATTTGCACGGAACAAGCCAGAACACTGATTCAGCTTTCTATTTTTAAAGTAGAAGATGAATAATAACAATAAAATTTGATTAGCTTATAAACTATTAGAAACTATGAAGAAACTTTTTTTACTTCTTTTAACAGCTTTTTTATTTATCGGATGCAGCTCTGATGATGATACTATTTATGATTATATAGGAACATGGTCGGGAAAATACACCGGAAGCGATGACGGAACCTGGAACCTTGTGGTTGCCAGTGACGGAAAAGTAACCGGAACAATGCATTCTACAGTCAATGATGAAAATTATAACATTTCCGGGAATTTGACTGATACCGGAGATCTTACTGCTGTAATTGGGCTTCCTTCCGATGGAGAATTCAAAGGAACCCTTTCAAGAGAAAAAAATGGAAACGGAAACTGGTCAAACGCTGTTCCTACACCGGCTAGATACGGTACCTGGACAGGAGGCAAACAATAAACAGAAAGCCTGCAGATCAACCTGCAGGCTTTTTTATTTCAATAAATCCCATGTGGGTAATTTCTTTTTTCCTTTTAAGTACTAAAAAGCAGAGTAGGAGTCCTGCATTTTGAAAATACTTCTTACAACGGATTTCTTCATTATCATTCAGTAAAATATTATCTTCAAAATATTCAGCAGAATAGTCTTCCAAATCAGGCTGTATAGAAACAAGCACAACTTCATCTGCTGAAAGTTCATCAATTCCATATAGAATTATATCTTCCTTTTCTTCAAAGGCAAAAATTTCAGGATTTAATTTCTTTTTACTTCCAAATGTGAACTCCTTGAGAAGGTTCAGCCCTTGCTCAGTAAGAAGTCCATTTTGTACAGTTCTTTTTCCCTTCTCTGAAACCAGATCTAAATCCTTGATCGCTGTCATCAGCTTTGCAAATCTTTGGTAAAGCAAATGTTCATTACATTCTTTTATATAACTTTCAATACAAGTCCGTATCGTTTTACCAGCTTTTGAACAGTGTCCGAATTCAGAGCTGTTCTGTCTTACCTTTTCATAAGTAGGGCTTTTCTTGAAAGCTGTTTTATTAAATCCGCTTTTCTTCCGTACCACATTTTTACCGTTCAGGCTGTAAAAAACCAGATCGCCTACGCTGCCTTTAATTTTTATCAAACTTTCGTACGTTGCCATATCATAAAATTGAATTCAAATATACTAATAAATCTAGATATTTATAATTTTAACATATATTTATTATATAGTTGTAGTATAGTTATAGTATAATTAATTTATAAAATGTATCTTTGTCGTATAGTTAGTTACTTCATTTAAAATCAGATGACTATGATACCGGGATTATTTGAAAAAAACTTAAGAATAAAGCAGCTATCCGTTCTGATGATAGCCTCTGCTATTGCAGTGTCCTGCGGATCTTCAAAGAATGTGTCTTCCAAAAAAAATACAGGAAATAAAACTGTTGTAAAAGCTGAAAATCTCAGAAAATTAGATTCTAAATTTGATGGGAATATCTCAAGATCCATCAGCGATATTCTGAAAGATGCTGAAAAGTATCTCGGAACACCTTATAGATTCGGAGGGAACACGTCTTCAGGCTTTGACTGTTCCGGATTTACCGTAAAAGTTTTTGAAGAAAATGATTTCTCACTTCCGCGAAGATCAACAGATCAGGCCGGTGCCGGTAAAAAGATAGACATCAAAGAAGTAAAGCCCGGAGATTTACTTTTTTTTGCAACAGCTGGAGGAAGCAGGGTTTCCCATGTAGGCATCGTTCATGACATTGGGGCAGACGGAGAAGTGAAATTCATCCATGCTTCCACTTCAAAAGGAGTCATTATCTCTTCATTGAACGAAAAATACTGGAATAAGGCCTATCTTCATGCTCAGAGAGTATTATAATAAGGCTAATTGAAAACTGCTTATGGAGAACCGGACCTTTGCGTTTATTAAAACAGATAAAAAACTGGTAAAGCTTTTCTTCAAAGACATTACGATTATAAAAGGTCTGGGGAATTATGTGGAGATCCATACCATATCCAACAAAAAGCATATCTATTACAAAGCTCTTAAGGAGCTTATAGAAAGCCTCCCGGATGAATTCATGAGAGTTCACAATTCTTATATTGTCAACTTAACCAATATTGAATATTTCGAAGATAACCAGCTTGTATACCGGGATCAGAAAATTGCCGTGGCCAAGAGTTACAAAGATTGCCTGATTACTGCATTGAATAAAATGATGCTTTGAAAGCCCACATCAGGAAAGTGCTGTTCTGAATACTATTTCCGCCATACTGCATAATAAATTGGTTAAGCTGTTTTATTCATTTTAGATTTGTGAAAAATTAACAATGAATAAAGACAAAGCTCTACATTACATCAACCATCACAACCTTATTGAAATAAAAGCGGGAGAGGAAAGAACAACTTTTCTTGAAATTTGGATGATTACCGTTAACGACAGAATATTTGCAAGATCGTGGGGTCTTGCAGAGAAAAGCTGGTACAATACCTTTTTACAAGATCCAAAGGGCCAAATCAAATGTGGAGAAGAAGTATTCCCTATAAAAGCACTTATTCCGGATGATCTCAGAGATCTTACCTCAGATATTAATACTGCTTATTTAACAAAATATAATACAGGTTCAAATCTTAAATATTCAAAAGGAATTATTCAGCAAAAACACGTTGAAAAGACCATGGAATTCATAGTTTGTGAATAAAGTATTATAAGAAACATTAAATTATGACGATTTACGGCCTATGACTGAACTTGTATACTAAAACAATCTTTTGTATTTTTGACCCTTCAGAACTGCGGGAAGATGCAGGGATAATTTATACTAAAATCAAACAAGAAACATGTCGTTACAACAAACTATTGAAAACATTTGGGATAATAGAGATTTATTACAAAACGAAGACAGCCAGAAGGCAATAAGAGAGGTTGTTTCCTTATTGGATTCAGGAGAGCTTCGTGTAGCTGAGCCTACGGAAAACGGATGGCAGGTGAATGAATGGGTGAAGAAAGCTGTAGTAATGTATTTCCCGATCCAGAAAATGGAAACTATTGAAGTAGGTCCGTTTGAATTTCATGATAAAATCCCTTTGAAGAGAAATTATGCTGAAAAAGGAGTAAGAGTTGTACCGCATGCAATTGCAAGAGAAGGATCTTTTGTTGCTCCAGGAGTAATTTTAATGCCTTCTTATGTGAATATTGGGGCGTATGTAGATTCAGGAACTATGGTAGACACGTGGGCAACTGTAGGAAGCTGTGCACAGATCGGTAAAAACGTTCACCTGAGCGGTGGTGTAGGTATCGGTGGAGTATTGGAGCCTTTACAGGCAGCTCCGGTAATCATTGAGGACGACTGTTTCATCGGTTCCAGATGTATCGTGGTAGAAGGTGTTCACGTAGAAAAAGAAGCTGTATTGGGAGCTAATGTTGTACTGACTGCTTCTACAAAAATTATTGATGTTACCGGTGACCAGCCTGTTGAGATCAAAGGAAGAGTTCCTGCCCGTTCAGTAGTTATTCCGGGAAGCTACACAAAGCAGTATCCGGCCGGAGAATACCAGGTTCCATGTGCTTTGATTATCGGTCAGAGAAAAGAATCTACAGATAAAAAAACATCCCTTAATGATGCTTTAAGAGAGAATAATGTAGCGGTATAAGCTGTGTTTTTTCTAAATTTTGAAGTTTCATTTTAAAATTTATACAATAAACCCTGAATAGTCATTTAGGGTTTATTTTATTTATACCTTTAAACAGTTAAAAAAAGCTTATTAAAAACTTTGATATGAAAATTGCCTTCGATGCAAAACGTTTTTTTCACAATACGTCCGGATTGGGCAATTATTCAAGAGACCTTGTCAGGATACTCTCTCAGTATTATCATGAAAATGAATACCTTCTGCTGAACAAGAACAGTTCAGAAAGAGGCAGTGATATTCTGAAAAATCCCAATGTCCGGTTTGTGGAAACCTCAAAAGGAAGCCTTTCCCGCCAGCTTAAAATGGGGAAAGATGCCCAAAAAGAAGGAGCAGATATATTCCATGGACTTTCCGGTGAACTTCCGCTGAAATGGGGCAAAGAACCTATCAAAAAAATCGTAACAATTCATGATCTGATTTTTATGCGTTATCCACAGTATTATTCTTTCTTTGACCGGAAAATACACCTGTGGAAATTTAAAAAAGCCGCCGCTTCAGCAGATAAAATCGTTGCTATTTCAGAACAGACGAAAAGAGATATTATCACCTATTTAAAAGTTCCTGAAAGCAAAATTGAAGTTATTTATCAGGGGTGTCATAAAGCTTTTAAAGAACAGCAGTCCAATGAATTTATTCAGGAAGTAAAGGACAAGTTTAATCTTCCTGAACGCTATATTTTAAACGTTGGGACCATCGAAGACCGTAAAAACCTGCTCAATATTATTAAAGGAATCAACGGAGCAGATATTCCGTTAGTTGTTGTTGGAAGAAAGACTACCTACTACAAAAAAGTAGAAGCTTTTATCAGGAAAAACAAAATGGAAAAACAGGTGATTTTTCTGGAAGGGGTGTCCATGGATGAGCTGGCTGTGATGTACAAACTGGCAGACATTTTTGTGTATCCGAGCTTTTTTGAAGGATTTGGGATTCCCGTAATAGAAGCCCTTTTTTCAAAAACAGTGACTATTACAAGCAACACCAGCTGTCTGCCTGAAGCAGGAGGTAAAGACTCCGTTTACATTGATCCCGCTAATTATCTGGATATCGGTGCCAAGATAAAATTTCTCTGGGAAAATGAATCCGAGAGAAAACGCCGTGCAGAAAGGAGTTTCGAGTTTGTCCAGAAATTTAATGACGAACCTATTGCAGCTCAGCTGATGAATCTCTACAAAAAAAATCTGTAAAAAAACTTTGCAGTTTAAAAATAAATCCTACATTTGTACCACAATTCAAACAATGAAACCGAATTTTTTAACACTTCATCATTACTATCATCATCTCTGCTAAGACGGAATTGATTGATAGAAACATGTGTTAAAATCAAAAAATAATTAAAACCGTCTGAGTAAACAGACGGTTTTTTTGTTTCCCGGATTATTCCGGAAGTATCCAACAGATCAGTTTTCATTTACTCAGATTTATCTTAAAAATAATACAATGAGTAAATTAAAAATTGCGATTCAGAAAAGCGGCCGGCTCTACGAAGATTCTCTTCAGCTCCTCAAAGACTGCGGTATTTTTGTCAACAACGGAAAAGACCAGCTAAAAGTATCCGTAGATAATTTTCCGATGGAGATCATGTATCTCAGAAACTCGGATATTCCGCAATATCTGGAAGACGGAGTGGTAGATATTGCTGTCGTTGGTGAAAATCTTTTGGCAGAAAAACAGAAAAACATCCAGATCGTTCAGAAGCTTGGATTCTCAAAATGCCGTGTTTCCCTAGCCGTTCCAAAAGACGTGGAAACCGATGATCTATCTTATTTTCAGGGTAGAAAAATCGCTACTTCATACCCTAACACCCTTAAAAACTTCCTTGAAAAAAAAGGAATCATTTCCGACATTCACATCATTTCCGGTTCAGTGGAAATAGCCCCCAACATTGGATTGGCAGACGGAATCTGTGATATCGTAAGCTCCGGAAGCACTTTATTTAAAAACGGACTAAGGGAAACCGTCACGATTCTGAAATCAGAAGCTGTTTTGGCAAAGACATCTTTGCTCGACACTCAAAAAGAAGCCATTCTGGATAAGTTCCTGTTCCGAATCAAATCTGTTTTAAAAGCAAAAAATTCCAAATATATTCTCATGAATGTTCCTGATGATAAGATCAGCGATATTGCTTCAGTTCTTCCCGTTATGAAAAGTCCTACCGTTATTCCTTTAGCCGAAAAAGGATGGAGCAGCATTCATTCCGTGATTGACGAAGAACGGTTTTGGGACGTCATCGATGAACTGAAAGAAAACGGAGCCCAGGACATCCTCATTATTCCAATTGATAAAATGGTTATTTAATTATGAAAATATACAGATATCCGGAAACAAAAACATGGCCTGATCTGATCCAGCGACCTGTTTTCGAACGTAAAGAAATCTCAGGACTCATTGCGGAAATATTTGAAGCCGTTGGCAAAGACGGAGATCAGGCACTTATTGAATTCAACAAGAAATTTGATAGAGCAATTACATCGCAAATAACAGTTTCAGAAGCAGAAATCGACAATGCAGAAAATGAAATTTCTGAAGATTTAAAGAAAGCCATCAAACAGGCAAAAGAAAATATCTCAAAGTTCCATGCTTCCCAAATTGTAGAAATACAAAAAATAGAAACCGTAAAAGGAGTAACCTGCTGGAGAGAAAACCGCGCAGTTGAAAAAGTAGGAATCTATATTCCGGGAGGAACTGCTCCTTTGTTTTCAACAGTTCTCATGCTTGCAGTACCCGCAAATCTGGCCGGATGCAGGGAAATCATTTTATGTACACCACCGGACAGCAACGGGAATATTAATCCGGCTATTCTGTTTACAGCGAAGCTTTGCGGTATTACAAAAATCTTTAAAACCGGAGGAGCGCAGGCGGTAGCAGCCATGGCCCTGGGAACAGAAAGTATTCCGAAAGTGTATAAAATCTTTGGACCGGGAAACCAATATGTTGTTGCCGCAAAAGAATATGCACAGCGTTACGGTGTGGCGATTGATATGCCTGCGGGTCCCAGTGAAGTTCTTGTCATTGCAGACAGTGAAGCTGTTCCGGAATTCTGTGCGGCAGATCTCCTGTCACAGGCAGAACACGGAAGCGACAGCCAGGTGGTTTTTATGACTACAGATTTTAAAATTTTCACCGAAACCATTGAAGCCGTGGAAAAACAGGTTAAAAAACTTCCAAGAAATGAAATGGCAGGTCAGGCGCTGGATCACAGCCTTTTTATTCTCGTCAATTCTATTGATGAAGCCTTGGAATTCAGTAATTTGTATGCTCCGGAACACCTTATCCTTGCGTTGGAAGATTCTGATCAGTATGTGCCGATGATTGAAAATGCAGGATCTGTTTTCCTTGGGAATTATTCCTGTGAGAGTGCCGGGGATTATGCCAGCGGAACCAATCATACCTTGCCCACCAATGCTTATGCAAAGAACTACAGTGGTGTGTCTCTGGACAGTTTTGTCAAGAAAATCACCTTCCAGCATCTCTCTAAAGAAGGTTTGAAAAAAATAGGAAAAACAATAGAAATAATGGCAGAGGCAGAGGGCCTTATTGCCCACAAAAATGCAGTATCTATCAGATTAAAATAATACAATGAAAGAATTTAACCTCAATACTTTAGTAAGAAAAAATATACTGAATCTACAGCCTTACATCAGTTTCAGGGATCACAATGAGTTCAATGCTCCTGTAATGCTGGATGCCAATGAATGCCCGTTCGGGGAATTCAACAGGTATCCGGATTCTTCACAGAAAAAACTTAAGAAAAAACTGGCAGAACTTAAGGGCGTTTCTCCTTCAAAAATTGCGTTAGGAAACGGAAGCGACGAACTGATCGACCTGATCATCAAAATCTTTTGCGAGCCTAAAAAAGATGCCATTCTGATGATGAATCCTTCCTTTGCTATGTACGCATTCTATGCCGCAGTGAACGAGAATGAAGTTTTAAAGCTGGACCTGGATGAAAATTTTAAAATTGTAAAAGATGATTTTTTAAAGATTACCGCTGAACGCGAAATTAAGATTTTCTTCCTGTGCTCGCCCAATAATCCAACAGGAAACAGCGTAGAGGATATTGAGTTTTTTGTTCAGAATTTTGACGGAATCGTTGTCATCGATGAGGCTTATATTGAGTTTTCCGGAAACCGATCTGCAATTGAACTGCTGGACAAATATTCCAATTTAATTGTTTTGCAGACGTTTTCTAAAGCCTGGGGAACAGCCGGGGCGAGGGTAGGATCTGCCTATGCTTCCGAAGAAATCATTCGTTTTATCAATACGGTTAAAGCACCTTATAATGTGAATTCCTTAAGTCAGGAACTTATTTTAAACCTATTGGACGATAAAAACCGACTTAAAGAAAATGTTGACAAAATACTTCAGGAAAGAATCTGGTTGGAAGAACAGTTTAAAACCATTGAGTGTATAGAAAAAGTATTTCCGACTGACGCCAATTTCTTTTTGATTAAAATGAAAAATGCTGAAGGCGTATACAACAGAATGCTTGAAGAAGAAATTCTTACCAGTAAAAGAGCGCCTGCGATTCCGGACTGTATCAGGATCAATGTGGGAAGCCGTGAAGAAAATGAAAAATTAATCAATGTTTTAAAAGGTATAGTCTCATGAAAAAAGCACTGTTTATAGACCGTGACGGAACACTTATTATGGAACCGCCGGAGGATTTCCAGGTAGATTCGCTGGAAAAGCTGGAGTTCTATCCCGGAGTTTTTCAGAATCTTTCCAAAATTGCCAGAGAAATGGATTACGAATTGGTGATGGTCACCAACCAGGATGGCCTGGGAACTGAAAGCTTTCCTTATGAAAATTTTATAAGGCCACAGGAAAAAATGCTGAAGACCTTCAAAAATGAAGGAATTGTTTTCAGTGATATTCTGATCGACAAAAGTTTTGAACATGAAAATCTTCCCACAAGAAAGCCTGGAATTGGAATGCTTTCAAAATATAGTTACGGAAATTATGATCTTGAGAATTCTTACGTTATCGGGGACCGGGTTACAGATATTCAACTTGCTCAAAATTTGGGAACTAAAGCTATTTTTATCAATGAAAGCTTTAATGAAAATGCTGAGCTTACAACAACAGATTGGTCTGAGATTTATCGCTTTTTAAAGCAGGAATCAAGAAAAGCTAAAGTTTACAGAAAGACCAATGAAACTGAAATTGATATTGAAATAGATCTTAATGGAAAAGGAATGGCAGAAATTTCAACCGGACTTCATTTTTTTGATCATATGCTGGATCAGATTGCAAGGCACGGAAATTTAGATCTTAAAATCAAAGTTACCGGAGATCTTCAGGTGGATGAGCACCATACGATTGAAGATACAGGAATTGCTTTGGGAGAAGCTTTTATAAAAGCACTGGGAAACAAAAAAGGAATTGAAAGATATGGCTTTCTGCTTCCGATGGACGATTGTCTGGCTCAGGCTGCCATTGATTTCGGAGGCCGGCCATGGATGGTTTGGGATGTTGATTTTAAAAGAGAAAAAATAGGGGATGTTCCTACAGAAATGTTCTTTCACTTTTTCAAATCATTTACAGATGCTTCAAAATCCAATCTCAACATCAAAGCGGAAGGCAGCAATGAACATCACAAAATAGAATCTGTTTTCAAAGCATTTGCAAAATCCGTTAAAATGGCGGTGAACCAGTCGGACACCAGTTTTAATTTACCATCAACCAAAGGAAGTTTATAATATGATCGCACTAATAAAATATAACGGTGGAAATGTAAGCTCGGTCCAGAATGCTTTGGCAAGGCTTGATATTGATTCTGTCATTACAGACGATCCTGAACTGATCTTAAAAGCTGATAAAGTGATTTTCCCAGGTGTTGGAGAAGCTTCTTCAACGATGAAAGTCCTTAAGGAAAAGGGGCTAGATATGCTTATCCCAAGTCTGAAACAACCTGTTTTAGGAATCTGTCTGGGAATGCAGCTGATGTGTGGTGATAATGAAGAAGGAAATACAAAAGGAATGGGAATTTTCGATGTTGACGTTAAGCAGTTTCCTCCTGAAGATCTGGTTCCCCACATGGGCTGGAATACCATTTCCGGACTGAAAACACCGCTTTTTTCAGGAATTGAGGATAACAGTGATCTTTACTTTGTTCACAGCTACTACTGCGGGCAATCAGTGTCTACGGTTGCGGTATGTGATTATATTCTTCCGTTCAGTGCTTCCCTGCAGAAAGATAACTTTTTTGCGGTACAGTTTCACCCGGAAAAATCGGGACTGACGGGCAGTAAGATATTAAAAAACTTTATAAAACTGTAAATGATGAAAATTATTCCAGCTATTGATATCATCGACGGGAAATGTGTCCGTCTTTCAAAAGGAGATTATTCTACCAAAAAAATATACAGTGAAGATCCTGTAGAGACTGCCAAAGAATTTGAAAGCTTTGGAATTCAGTTTCTTCACCTAGTAGATCTGGACGGGGCTAAATCTAAGCATATCGTTAATCAGAAAGTCCTGGAAAATATAGCCAGAGAAACTTCGCTTCATATTGATTTCGGGGGCGGATTAAAAACCGGGAACGATATAGAAATCGCTTTCAGTTCAGGAGCTCAACAGATTACTCTTGGAAGTATTGCGGTACAGGATCCGGAGTTCTGCTTTGAAATGATTCAAAAATATGGTAATGACAGAATTATTTTAGGGGCTGACTGTGAAAACAGAAAGATCAAAACATCCGGATGGCTGGAAGAAAGTACTTTAGATATCATAGACTTTCTCCTTCAGTATCAGGAAAAAGGGATCAGCCAAACCATATGTACCGATATTTCAAAAGATGGAATGCTGGAAGGCCCTTCTACAGATCTGTATCAGGAAATACTGGATAAAACTTCGGTAAGACTTACGGCCAGTGGTGGAATT
Source organism: Chryseobacterium sp. NFX27 (assembly GCF_049887855.1). Taxonomy (NCBI): domain Bacteria; kingdom Pseudomonadati; phylum Bacteroidota; class Flavobacteriia; order Flavobacteriales; family Weeksellaceae; genus Chryseobacterium; species Chryseobacterium sp. NFX27. The sequence goes on from NZ_JAGEKK010000013.1 coordinate 111,931, forward strand.
TCCTGTATTGAAGAGGTATACAGCATGAAGGAAATCGGGTGTTCGGGGACTATTATTGGAAAGGCTATTTACGAGGGAAAAATAAGCCTGCAACAATTTCAGAAATTTATTGAAAATGCTTAAAAAAAGAATCATTCCATGCCTGGATATCAAGGATGGAACTACAGTAAAAGGAATTAATTTTGAAGGACTCCGGAATGCCGGCGATCCGGTAGAACTTGCCATTAAATACGAAATGGAAGGTGCTGACGAGTTGGTTTTTCTGGATATTACGGCAACACTAGAAGACCGAAAAACATTTGCAGATCTGGTAAAGAAAATAGCCCGGCAGCTCAGCATTCCGTTTACGGTAGGTGGTGGCATTTCTTCTCTGGAAGATGTCAGGAGGCTTCTGGAGGCCGGAGCAGACAAGATCAGCATCAATTCTTCGGCCGTTAAAAAACCGCAGCTTATTCATGAGCTTGCCAAAGAGTTTGGAAGTCAATGTATTGTTGTAGCTGTTGATACACGGCTTACAGACGGGGCAGATCTTGTCTATATCAGGGGTGGAAGGCTGGCCACCAGTTTAAATACCGTAGATTGGGCCAAAGAAGCCGCATCTTTGGGAGCGGGTGAGATTCTATTGACCTCAATGGATGGAGACGGAACAAAAAACGGATTTGATATTCGCATCACGAAGCTGGTTTCAGAGGCTGTTTCAATTCCTGTAATTGCTTCAGGAGGAGCTGGAAGCGCAGATGACTTCATTCAAGTATTTCATGAAACAAAAGCTACAGGAGCATTGGCAGCCAGTATTTTTCATTTCAATGAAGTACCCATCCAGGAATTAAAACAACACTTAAAAACTCAAAAAATACCCGTACGATGAAAATAAATTTTGACAAAAATAGCGGACTTGTCCCGGTAATTATCCAGGACAGCAGAACACAGCAGGTACTCATGTTGGGGTATATGAATGAAGAGGCTTTTAAAAAGACAGAAAAGGAAGGTATTGTTACCTTTTTCAGCCGTTCCAAAAACAGACTCTGGACAAAAGGAGAGGAGTCCGGTAATTTTCTGACCGTAAAAAAGATCAGTATAGACTGTGATCAGGATACGGTTTTAATACAGGCCATTCCTAAGAATACAGTCTGCCATACCGGAAGTTTCAGTTGTTTTGGTGAAAAGGAAAGTAAAGGGTTTTTATATGAATTAGAAGCAAAAATTGCCGAAAGAATTGATGATAAAACTGAAGGTTCTTATACGTATTCCCTTTATCAGAGAGGCATTAATAAGATGGCTCAGAAAGTAGGAGAGGAAGCTGTAGAACTGGTTATTGAAGCCAAAGACACCAATGATGATCTTTTTAAGAGCGAAGCCGCAGATCTGCTATATCATTTCCTGATCCTGCTTAAGGCAAAAGGATTTGCGATGGAGGATATTGAGAAAGTTCTTCTAAATAGGGATAAATAGACAAGGAAAGGATAAAACGAAGACTTAGTCAAATCGATTTCTGATCGGTTCCGCCTTTGCAACCCTTAAGAATATACATAGCTACTGTAAAACTTTGCGTTTAAAATCTGAAAATTATTAAATAACATGGGTTCGGATTAAGAATATTGATAGTATGTATCCAGGAATAGTTTAGGAAAGGAAATTAATAAAAACTGACCTGTAGTTCTGATTTTGAATTCAACAACTTTCCGAGATCAGATTAAATTAAAAAGCAGGAAGTAATTCCTGCTTATATTCTTGTTTAAATTTCAGATTATCTTTCAATCAGAATTTTTCGTACAGCAGTCTGTCCATCAGCTTTAATGATTCCAATATAGGCTCCTGCAGCCAGCCCCGAAACATTAACTGTCTTTTCGTTAGCAGTTTTAAGGAGTGATTTTCCTGAAAGATCTGTAATTTCAAAGCTGAAATCTTTTCCACCGGTATCTGGAAGTTCAATATTGATGGTATCTTTAGATGGATTAGGATAAACAGATACGGTTTCAAGAGAATGATTTGAAGCGGTTTCCTTTGTTCCCAATACAATAGAACTTGCAGAAGTGGCAACAGCAAAATGCTGCAGGGCTCCCACTGTTGCTTTTCCTATTTTGTAAATATAAACAGGGTCTGTATTCGCAAAAGTATCGTTGGAAGTATGCGGATAAGTACTTCTTATTCTTTCAAAAAAGCCGGTGATTACTTCGCCTTTTCTTTCAAATGGAATATAATCTGTGTCCTCTGCAGGATCCACATCTGTCAGAAGAGGAGAATAAAGTGCTGTACAGTTTCTGAGCTGTTGTGTTACTGCTGCCGAAGCTGCATTATTACCCGTAGGCCCTGCCATGTCCTGGTCACAATATACCGTATTGTTGTTATTGCCCATAACACCGCCTACCTGATCAAGATTGAATACCAGCTTGATGTCCAATACCCTTATCCCATTCTGATACGCTACATTATTCACGTAATGGGTACTTCCTCTCAGTCCTTGCTCTTCACCGGAAAAATGGATAAACTTAATTGAGTATTCTGTAGGAACATTTTTTAAAATCCTTGCAGCTTCTAAAATAATAGAGGTGCCGCTTCCGTTATCGTTCACTCCCGGACCATAGATACTGTCAAAATGCCCGCAGATGATCACATATTTATCAGGATAAAGAGTTCCTGTTTTGGTGATGACCAGGTTCTTGGAACTTGTACTCCCAAACGTGAAAGGATCTTCGACAATCTGGCTGGCAGAATATCCAAATGAAGTGTACTTATTTTTCAGCCAGGTTAATGCATTGGCATTTTTGAGTGAGCCTGTCGTTTTGATGCCCAGGTTTGAGAACTGCTGTAAGTTGGTGGTAATATTGGTTTGTGAAACCAGATTGGCTCTATCCTGATAAGCCTGGATAAAGGTCTGGGCTTTACTGCTGAATACTGCCAGGCAGACAGACAGAGCTGTGATTGTTTTTTTCATTTTAATTATTTTAAGATTGTGGTGATTGGTGATGAATCTGAACAATAAAAGTCCCGGGTAAAGCCGGAAGATAATCCGTATTACTTTTCAATAATGATCTTTCTGGTAATACTTAAACCTTCGCTTTTAACAGTACATAAATAAATTCCGCTGTCTACATGTGAAACATTCACCTGGGACTTATTTTCTGCTTTCAGTACAGAAAGTCCTTTCAGATCAGTAATTTCAACTGTGAAATCTTTTATTGCGGGATCTGGGAGCTCCACTGTTAAAATATCTTTAGCAGGGTTTGGATAAATTTTCACGGATTCCAGTGATTTTACTGGCTTTTCTTTACCTGCAGAAACAGCTGTAACGGTGGAAGAGGCTGTTGCGAAATGCTGCATAGCACCTACCGCAGCCTTGGCTACTTTAAATACATAAACTGGATCTACATTAGCAAAGGTATCGTTTACCGTGTGTTCAGTATAACTTCTGGTGTATTCATAAAAACCAGTAATCACATATCCTTTTTGTTCAAATGGCATGTAATCTGAAGAATAGGCATTGGAAATACTGGTCTGAAGAGGAGAGTACAGGGTAGTGCATGTGGCCAGCTGCTGCGTAACGGTATTGGAAGCTGCATTGTTTCCTGACTGTCCGGCAGTATCTCTTTCGCAGACGATTTTGCTGTTGGTTTTGCCTAGCTTGCCGCCTACCTGATCAAGATTAAAGACTAATTTGATATCCAGCTTTTTTACACCGCTCTGGTACGCAATATCATTGGCATAATGGTAACTTCCATACAAGCCCTGTTCTTCTCCGGAGAAATGAATAAACTTGATAGAATATTCCGTAGGAATATCTTTTAAAATTTTGGCTACCTCTAAAATAACTGAAGTCCCGCTGCCGTTATCATTTGTTCCGGGACCTGTAATCGTATCATAATGTCCGCAGATAATCACATACTTATCGGGATAGAGAGTTCCTGTTTTGGTAATGACCAGGTTTTTGGAGCTTGTACTCCCAAAAGTAAAAGGGTCTTCTGCAATCTGGCTGGCAGAATATCCGTAAGAAACATACTTATTTTTGATCCAGGCCAGGGTATTGGCATTATTCAGTGATCCCGTGGTTTTTATCCCAAAATTAGAGAACTCCTGGAGATTGGCGGTGATGCTGGTCTGGGAAACCAGATCGGCTCTGTTCTTATACGCCTGAATCAGAGTCTGGGCACTGACGTTTCCGGCCGCTAATGCAGCCCATAAAAAGGTGGTAAGTTTTTTCATATTAAATATTTTGGATTGGTGTGGTTATTTTTTTATGATGACTTTTTTGGTGATGCTGTTTTTATCGGATTTTACAGTGACCATATACGCTCCGTTTGCCAGATCGGAAGTATTCATTTTCTTTTCGTTCTCTGCATTTAAAATTAAGCGGCTATTCATATCACTAATTTCTACCTTAAAGCTATTGTGACCTTCAGGAAGTTCGATATGTAAGACATCGCGAGCCGGATTGGGATACATCCTGATTGCTTCTAACGAATTTTCAGTTTCCACATCATCTGTTGCCAAAACAGTGGTTGAAGCCACTGCAAAGTGCTGCAATGCTCCTAAAGCTGCTTTTCCAACGTTAAACACGTAAACAGGATCCACATTGGCAAAAGTATCATTGGGAGTATGTTCATTATAGCTTCTGACCGTTTCATAAAATCCTGTAATGATATCCCCTTTATTCTCAAATGGCATATAATCAGAATTGTATGCATTTGACATCGTGGTCTGAAGCGGAGAATATAAGGTGGTACAGGTCGCTAATTGTTGCGTCATCGCCAATGACGCTGCATTATTTCCTGTCTGTCCGCTCTGATCACTTTCACACTTGATATTATTGTTTACATTCCCTAACTTTCCTCCTACCTGATCAATATTAAAGACAACTTTCAGATTAAGCTGGCGTACACTATTCTGGAAAACAACGTTATTTACATAATGAGTACTTCCCAAAAGATTCTGTTCTTCACCGGAAAAATGAATAAATTTCACAGAATATTCTGTAGGCACATCCTTTAAAATTCTTGCCGCTTCCAGCATAATAGCAGTTCCGCTGCCATTGTCACTGACTCCCGGACCAGCTACTGTATCGTAATGACCACAGATAATCACATAAATGTTGGGATAAACAGTACCTGTTTTGGTGATAATTAAGTTTTTTGAAGTGTTGCCATTATAGGTAAAACTGTCTTCTGTGATTTGGCTTGCATCGTACCCGTAAGACTGGTATTTTGTTTTGAGCCAATTCAGGGCGTTTGTATTTTCTATAGTGCCTGTGGCTTTTATACCAAAATCTCCAAAGCTCTGGAGGTTTGCTGTAATATTGGCTTGGGTTATCTTATCAACCCTTGTTTGATAAGCCTGTATAAAATTCTGGCCATGAAGGCTGTAAGCTGATAAAGAAAGGAGTAAAACAGTCGTTATTTTTTTCACTTTTAACTAAAGATTTATAGATTTAATAATTCAACAAATGTAGATAATAAAAATCAATTTTATTTTATGCAAAAAGGAAAACTTTCCGATATGATTTCATTTTTTTATTACATTTTCAAAATCACGAAATTTCTTTAATTTATATGGATACAATGAAGAAAATAATAATATGATAGTATATAAAAAAATCCCGGACATTAGCCCGGGATTTATATTGATAACAAAAAATTCTACATTATTTTACTTGATCTACAACTGCTTTGAAAGCTTCAGGGTGATTCATTGCTAAATCAGCTAAAACTTTTCTGTTAAGCTCTACGTTGTTCTTTTTAAGAGCTCCCATAAACTGAGAGTAAGACATTCCATGCTCTCTGGCACCCGCGTTGATACGAGTAATCCAAAGTGATCTGAAGTTTCTCTTTTTCTCTTTTCTTCCACGGTAAGCATATTGCATTGCTTTTTCTACCGCGTTTTTAGCTACAGTCCAAACGTTCTTTCTTCTACCGAAAAAACCTTTAGCTTGCTTAATAATTTTCTTTCTGCGAGCTCTTGAAGCTACTGCATTTACTGATCTTGGCATAATTTAAATTGTTTTTTTGAAAGGGGCGGCAGATAACTGCTCTTAGTGGCACCATTTCAGGGTTAAATTGTTGAATTTGTTTGAATTCTTATAAACCGAATATAGATTTATAAAAACTACTTAATGGCTAATTGACGTAGAACGCTTTTTGTATCCACAGCTGCAACGTAAGAAGTCTGCGTAAGATTTCTCTTCTGCTTAGTTTCTTTCTTAGTTAAGATGTGGCTTTTGAAAGCATTCTTTCTTTTAATCTTCCCTGTTCCGGTAAGTTTAAAACGCTTTTTAGCACCTGATTTCGTTTTTAATTTTGGCATTGTTCTGCTTTTTTATTGTTTTGTTATCAATATCTGTTTTAATTACTCCTAAAGACATTAGAAATAATAGTGTGCAAAGATACAAAAAAAAACATCAATTTTTTGAGGTAGAGAGGTATTTATAATAAATTCTTCGGAAATAAAAACATCTTGATTCGATCCGTGATAAAAAAGATTTAAAAAAAAGCTGCAGGTGAAAGTATCTGCAGCTTTATTTCTATTATGATTGACTATTAGATTATGATTTAAAGAACTCTAATAAATCTTTATTAATAGTTTCTGCCTCTGTAGTCGGCATTCCGTGAGGAAACCCCGGATACGTAATAAGCTTTCCGTTTTTAACCAGTTTTGCAGCTACAACACCTGTAATTTCGTAAGGTACAATCTGATCATCTTCACCATGCAGTACCAAAACAGGGACTTCAGTATTTTTAAGGTCTTCTGTGAAATCTGTTTCAGAGAAAGCTTTGATACAGTCATAATGAGCTTTGATAGACCCCATCATTCCCTGTCTCCACCAATTTCTGCGAATTCCTTCAGATTCTTTTGCACCTTCTCTGTTATAACCATAGAATGCTAATGAGAAATCTACAAAATACTGCTGTCTCTGAGTCGCTGTATTGTGGCGGATATCATCGAAAATAGACATTGGAACACCATTGGGATTGTTTTCAGTCTTCACCATAATTGGTGTTACTGCACTTATCAATACTGCTTTGGAAGCTCTTCCTTTGCTGTATTGTGCCACATATCTGATCACTTCACCACCTCCGGTAGAGTGTCCTACATGAATAACATCTTTAAGATCTAAAGCTTCTACAATTTCTGCAACATCAGACGCATACGTGTCCATGTTATGTCCTTCTGCAGTCTGCTCAGACCTTCCGTGGCCTCTTCTGTCATGAGCAATAACCCTGTAGCCCTGTTCCAGGAAAAAAAGCATCTGTGCATCCCAGTCATCGCTGGATAATGGCCACCCGTGGTGAAAGAACACAGGCTGTCCTTTTCCCCAGTCTTTGTAATAAATCTCTGTTCCGTCTTTTAATGTAAGTGTGCTCATTGTTTATTTTTTTATGATTAATAAATTAATAGTATTTCTATATCACAAATGTATAGGGAAAATATCCGCAATATATTGATCTAAGATAATAATTGATTAAAATATAAAGCAACGTAATGCATTATTAACGCTAAATTAATAGAGTGCCTAGGAAACAGGTATTGTATACAATTCAATTATGGCTGATATAAAGGAATAAACTAAAAACCACTATTATCAGGGATATTTTCATTTAATGCCTTTGATTATCTTTAACTCAAAGATTATTAAAAATAAAACGGCGAAGTAAATGATCAGAATGGTCTGAAAAACTTGACTGCGAAACAGATTAGAGGGTATTTTCCTATATTTACGTTTTTTAATGGAATAAAACTTAATAGAGACAAGGGTTTGATGTACAGGTTGTTATTTATATTTACTTTATGTATTTGTTCGTTTTTTGCTCAGGCACAGCATGTTTTAAGCAAATTAGAAAAGGAATATGACCATGCTTCAAACAATACAGCAGAGCGACTGAATCTGGCTCCCAAATTCGCTACTGCCTTGTTTTTCCATAAATTTAAATCCAGATCCTACCAGATTTTAGAAACCAACATTCCCATTGCAGCAAAACAGGCCGATGGAAAATATGCTACTATTTTATATGCTGTGCAGGCTATGAATTACCGGCTGGATAACAAAGAATCTGAATCTTTAAAAAGCCTGGAGATGGCAAGGGTGTATAGTTTAAAAACGAACAGTAATGAAGCTAAAGGCTATCTGCAGTATGCAAAGGGCTGGATTCTGATACGTAATAATAAAACGGCTGATGCTGTTGCTGCTTACCTGAAAGCTATTGATTATTACGAAAACTCGCCCACGACTTCTACACTGTACGGAAGATTTGGCAACGCCGCTAAAGAGCTGTCCACTATTTATTCTAACCTTAATGAATACCAGCTGGAAGAAAAATACAGCAAACAGTTTTTACTGCTGGCATCCAGACAAAATGATCCTAATCTTATCTTCGATGCCTATATGCGGATGGGTTACGTATACGAACAGAAATACGCTCAAAATCCATCGGATACCGGGTTGAGAAATAAGGCAGAACAGTATTATCTGCAGTCTATTTCAACTTTCAATAAAAATAAAGAAGCTATGCTCAACAGGAGCAGTCTTTCATATGCCGCCATCAATTTAGCCAATTTGTATACTGATTTCGATAGAGATAAGGCCATGCAATATGCACAATTAGCGAATCGTGTGAGCCTGGAAACCGGTGATGCTATTCATATTGCTTCTTCATTTGGGATTTTGGCAGAACTGGCCCTGCAGGATAAAAATTATGATTTAGCCAAGTCTTATTTTCTAAAAGCCTCCATGGAAATTGGAAAAAGCCCGGTTAGAGATCATAATATAGAATTATCCATTCTTGAATCTTTATCCCGAATCAGCGAAGAGCAGGGCAATTACAAAGAAGCGCTGACGTATTATAAAAGCTATGTTGACAAATATAAAAGTGTTTACGATCAGGAAAAACTGGATATTACCAAAAGACTGGAATCGCAGTTTGATAAAGAACGACAGCAACAGAAGTATATAAAGCTGCAGCTGGAAAGTGATAAAAAAGCACAAGAAATAAGGTTGATCAATATTCTTCGGGCACAACGTGAACAGGTTTATAACAATTTGAAACTGGTGGAAGAAAATCAGCGGGAACGACTGAAATTTTCAGAACTTGAATCGGAGAAAAAAGAGCAGCAACTCCGGTTGGCAAAATTAGAAACCAAACAAAAAAATAATGACATCAGCAATTATAAAAAGCTGTTGATATTCAAGGAAAAGATCAATACCTACTACATTGTTTTTATCTTTATTTTCATCGTTTTGATTACCTTACTGCTTTATGCTTATAAGCAACGGGTAAAATCTATGAAGCAGAGGGACGAACTGCATGCCTTAGCCCTGGAAAAAGAGAAACAAAATTCAAAAATATCTACCCTTACTGCATTATTGGAAGGGCAGGAACAGGAGCGAGGCCGCTTAGCCAGGGACCTTCATGACGGTTTGGGTGGGCTGCTTTCAGGAACTAAACTCCAGTTATCTTCTTTAGATTCCCATCGATCCGAAAATATAGAAGAAGGAATTTCAAAATCGATTACCCAGATTGATGATGCTGTAGAAGAGCTGAGACGTGTAGCACATAATTTAATGCCTGATTTATTAATGAAATACGGTTTGGAAGCAGCTATCCGGGAATTTGCTGTCCGAATGTCCAACAGCACATTAGATATCCATACCGAATTTATCAATTACAGTAATTCTGTATCAGAAGAAAAGCAGCTGATCATATACAGGATCATCCAGGAATTGGTCAACAACGCTGTAAAGCATGCTGATACTTCTGAAATTATCATTCAGATAAGTGAAGAAGAAAATCTATTACATCTTACGGTAGAAGACAACGGCAGGGGTTTTGATCCTGCAGGCTTAAACGTAAGAAAAACAGCAGGTTTTCATAATATAGAATCAAGGGTCCAGTTTTTAAAAGGAACAATGACCATCACCTCCGAACTGAATATTGGGACCAGTATAGAATTTCAAATTCCTATTCATTAAACATGATAAAAGTAGCTATAACAGACGATCATCCACTTCTATTGGAAGGACTGAAGAATATTTTAGGAAACAGCAATACCATAGATGTGGTAGATTGTTTTAAAAGCGTTTCAGAAATGAATGCAGGCCTGGCGAAACAGGCTGTTGATATTTTGTTGCTGGATATTAATCTGGTAGATACCAACAGCATCGAACTCCTGAAACCTCTGAAGAAAAAGTACGGGAATCTCCGGATTATTATGCTTAGCGTTCATAATGAACTGCCTGTGATTAACAGTACTCTGGCTGAAGGTGCTTTGGGGTACATTCAAAAAAATGCTTCAGTTTCCGAAATTCTGGAAGGTATTACTACCGTATATGCCGGTAACCAGTTTTTATGCTCACAAACCAGATCTGTTTTGGAGAAAAAATCCGCGGACGGGTTACATCAGGTTCCGAAACTGACGAGAAGAGAAAAAGAAATTTTAGCCGAAGCCTCAAAAGGACTTACCACCAATCAGATGGCAGAAAAGCTTTTTATCAGCCCGCACACCGTAGAAAGCCACCGGAAAAACCTCATTGAAAAATTCCAGACTTCTAATCTTAGTTCAGCCATTAAACTGGCTATAGAATATGGCTTGATTATCGAGTAAAATATTCATCCTACAAAAAAGGCCTGCTTTCATTACGGAAGCAGACCTTATATAAATCAAATAATTAGGTGTGTAATAATTAATCTTTAAAACTCAACACAGCTTGAAACAGGTTTTTCTTTCCTGTTAAGTCATATTCGTCATTATATACAGGCTCGTACATTAATACATAAGCATTTCCTTCAAAATCTTTTAAACTGACTGCCTGATCCGCCATGATGTCATAAAACCTTGTAATGGTCCGCGCAGCCGTCCATTGCTTTAAATTTCCTTTAGGATTTTTATCGAACCTATGGTCTTTCACATCGGTATAATACCAATAGGATGGTGCCTGATCCGTCAAAAACAGTTCTTTGTCTTTATTATACAATTCCTCCGCCATACCTGTGCTCTGAAACCATGGAACTTCGGGATTATAAGGACCAACAGCCGCCGTATAAATATTCTTATCCGTTGTAGCTCCAACTAAAAACCCTTCCAGATCGGCAGACGTAATTTCGAACAGGAAAGCAGATTTTTTCAGTTCATAAACATCATTTACGGGCTCAATTACTTTTCCGTCTTGTTTAATAACTACTTTTAACGATTGTGCAAAAGCCAAACAACCTAGTACACAAAAAAGGAAGGTTAAACTTATTTTTTTCATTGTATATTTTAAATAACTGCCGCAAAGATATTGGACTTTAATTCCATAATCACTGGCTGATTTCAGGGGTTTTTAATCTTTCTGAAAATATATCTTCCTAAAACAGATCAGCCTTCAACCGGATTTTTATATAAGCCGTTTTCTGCTTTTTACCATTGCCCGAAGCAGAGTTAAGCGGATAGACTTCTGCATAAAAGGTATCATTATCTGTCCAAAATGCCTTTTTATCATCCGCTATTTTGAAGTTGGTGAAATTCACGTATAAAAGATTGTCCTGTTTTTTAGTTTGCGGCAGGTATTTAGCAATAATAAAATTACTTCCCACATCATTATTGGATGAGATGTATGTAACCCAGCTCTTAGCAGGAAGAATCTGCGGGTAGCCTTCTGTACCAATTCAAACATGACTGCATTTTTTATACTGTAAAAAGAATAGAAGGAATCTGCAACTCCGTCAGAAGTTTCTTTGAAAACCTCCAGGTTTAAGTAAGGTGACTGTCCTACATATTCATTAGCAAGCGGTCCGGTCTCTGTAGAGATATTTTCATGCTGTGTAATGACTTCTTTTCTTTCATTTTCAGTGTAAACCCAGTTGTCATCCTGCAGTTTTATATTCGGATTTTTCACCAATGCTTCACCGATTTGTTTTTTTGAACTTGCTTTAAATTCCTGTTCTGAAATCGCAGCAATGGTACCGAATTTTTTAAAAGATTTATTCTTAAAATCAGTCGATTCCTTAAATGTGCTGCTTCTCATCTCATAAAGATCAACACCTTGCAAAGTTAAGTCAAACGCCGCCGTGAATTCCGATTTCAGGACAAAAGCCTCAATGCTGTTCGAAATATTATTGCTAATGCTGTAATGAATAGAGTAGAAGTCATCGAACTCCTCAAATCCATAATAATTATCCAGTTTATTGTAGGCTATTTTCAGGTGAGATGAATCTTTGTCCGGAGCTACGAAAACCTTACAGAATCTAGTTTGGTGAATAACTGAAAGGGGACATCCTGCACATTATCCACACCTTTTATCTTTTTAAAATTGGCAAATGTTATGATTTTCTGTTTAACTTCGGTTGCCGGTTTGTTAGTTTCTGATGATTTATCCTGCGGATTGCATCCCATAGAAACAACGACGATAGATGATAGAAAGAACTGATATGAGGTTTTCATTTTCTGTTTTTTAGCCAAAGGTATCGGTCTTCACAGCAGCGACCAACAAAATAGCTTAATACAGGAGATAAATGGCTGAAATCAGGGATATATTGAATGGTATATTTTAGAGAATTTTACAAAAGATAAATTAAGTATTGTATACACATGAAAAATGTAGTAATCAACTTTTCACTTGTGACAGCTTTGCTGGCTTCTTGTTCACCTGCTACAGAGAAAAAAGTGAACAGCGTAGTTTCTAAGACGGTAAAAAAAGATACCGTTTCCATGTCCGGTGCGGTAAAGAATCATATTTCAAAAGCTGATATACCGGCTGATTTTTCAGCGCTGGTTCCTATTGATGTATTGAACAGCAAAAGTACAAATGGGTATGAAAAATATGGTATAGAATTCTCCGGAAACTGTTATTCATGTGATTTGGCAAGCTTATCCATCACAAAGGATAAAATGATTTGGACCAATGTATGTGATGAAAATGATGCTTTTAAAATTGATGGGTTTTCATTTTCTATCGAAGGAAACAAAACTATTTTAAAAACACCGGAAAGAACATATATTTTAACCCAAATAGATAAAGCACCCGTCTACGAACTTATTATAGAAGGTCGAAAGCTGGAATTAAATAATAAAAGGCTGTCCAGATATTTTACAACAAAAAAAGCGTTGCCTTTATTCAAAGAGCACGACTGTGGGGATTTTGAAGGATAATACAGTCTTATAAATTATTTTAGAAAAATAACCAATTGATCCAGAAAGGGCAGTTACAGTAGAGCAGGTTAGTCTTAAAAGTTGGGGGTGGAAATCTTAGTTATTCAAAGTAATTTACATTAAAATGATCTGCTTATATAAAAACACAATACTATATAATCATTTTATTTGTAAGTAAACCAGCCTCCCCAACTTTGACGATTGATCAAGATCGACTTTATCTTTTTCTTTATCTCTTAAAAACTTTTTCCCTGAAAACTTGTCTCGTCCTGAAAATCCGATACAGATTAAAGGACAAAAATAAATAATTAAACCAGAGCAAATTTGTTTTTGCTTTGGTTTTTGCTTTTATAAGTTTTCATTTTGATTTCCTTTTGTTTATGCATT
>NZ_JAGEKK010000014.1:0-113973 GCF_049887855.1 Chryseobacterium sp. NFX27
CATATTCGGAGACAACTTGTCTTTTGAACGCCTCACTGTATTCTTGTACAGGGAGGAATCTTTTTTTTAAATTCATAAGGATGACTGTTTTTATGGTTTTATAGTCAACCTTTTTCAGGACGAGACAATCAATAAAAAAACCTTGTCGGTGACAAGGTTTTTGATTTTATCTAAAATTGCATTTCAGGAATTTCCCCTTCAATGATCAGATCTGCTTCTGTAGATTTTACGATATGCTCCACTGAAACACCGGGAGCTCTTTCCACCAGTTTAAATCCGGCTGGGGTCACGTCCAGTACAGCCAGTTCGGTTACCACTCTTTTCACACAGTTAACACCTGTAAGCGGAAGACTGCACTTTTTCAGGATTTTGCTTTCTCCTGCTTTGTTCACGTGCATCATGGCAACAATAATATTTTCTGCGGAAGCAACAAGGTCCATTGCCCCTCCCATTCCTTTTACCATTTTTCCGGGGATCTTCCAGTTGGCAATATCTCCGTTTTCTGAAACTTCCATCGCTCCAAGGATGGTAAGGTCTACTTTCTGACCGCGAATCATTCCAAAACTAAAGGCGGAATCAAAAAACGAACCTCCGGGAAGAATAGTGATGGTCTGTTTTCCGGCATTGATGATATCAGCATCCTCTTCACCTTCGAACGGGAAAGGTCCCATTCCGAGAACTCCGTTTTCACTCTGAAATTCGACGGAAATACCTTCCGGAACATAGTTAGCCACCAATGTAGGGATTCCGATTCCCAGGTTTACATAATAACGGTCTTTCAGTTCTTTTGAAATCCTTTTAGCAATTTGTTCTTTTGTAAGCATAATAAAAACTTAGACTGCAATTTAATTCTTTTCACTTGAATACAAAAGGTCTTTGTTATTCAAAATTATTAATACCATAAGTCAAAATAATATCTCTAATTTTGCAACATTATTTATTAAAATGAAAATACTTTTAAGATACCTCAAGCCTTACCAGTGGTTGATTATCCTTTCTTTGTTATTGGCAACCATTAATCAGGTTTTTTCTTTATTTGCACCGGCCATTACAGGGAATATTCTGGATCAGCTGGTAACGCATCCCAATTTCTTTGATAAGGAAAAACTTTTACCCAGAAATCTGAACCAATATTTGTACGGAGACGGAATTTATCATGGTGTGTTCTATTTTTTAGGGCTGCTCATCGGAACAGCTATGGTCAGCAGAATTGCCAAAGCCTTTCAGGATTATGCAGTAAGCGTGATTACTCAAAAGTTTGGCGCAAAAATCTTCACAGACGGCTTAAAGCATTCAATGGCATTGCCTTATCAGGAATTTGAGGATCAGAGAAGTGGTGAAACTTTGTCTATTTTAACGAAAGTAAGGGAAGATACTGTAAAGTTCATCACCAGTTTTATTAATATTTTCTTTGGAATTTTAGTGAGTATTATTTTCGTTTCCGTGTATGCAATCCGTTTGCACTGGTCAATTATGCCTGTTTACATTTGCGGAATTTTTCTGATTGCATTTATTACCAATTTACTGAGTAAAAGAATTAAAAGCATCCAGAAGAATATCGTTTCGGAAACCACTGCTTTAGCAGGAAGTACTACAGAAAGCTTAAGAAATATAGAAATTGTTAAAAGTTTAGGATTAACCAATCAGGAAGTGATCCGTTTAAATAACAATACGTACAAGATTCTTGGGCTTGAGCTCAGAAAGGTGAAAAGCATCCGTTCTTTAAGCTTCATCCAGGGAACGATGGTCAATTTTCTTCAGCAGTTGATCACTATGACCCTGTTGCTTTTAATATTTAAAAATATTGTGACTCCAGGGCAGTACCTTTCGCTGATGTTTTATGGCTTCTTTATTTTCGGGCCGATGCAGGAAATCGGGAACATTATTATTTCTTACCGTGAGGCTGAGGCTTCTCTTTACAATTTTGATAATTTAATGAAAAAAGAGGTGGAAGAAAAGCCACTCCATCCGAAACAGATCGGGGCTATTGAAGAGCTGGAATTTAAACATGTTTCTTTTAAACATCAGTCGGCTCAGTATAAAGCTTTAAATAATATCTCTTTTGATGTTAAAAATGGGGAGACCATTGCTTTTGTGGGACCAAGCGGCTCCGGGAAAAGTACACTGGTGAAATTGCTGGTTGGGCTGTACAGACCTCAGGAAGGAAATATTTTTTACAATAGCATCAATGGAAAAGAATTTGATTTTGATGAGCTGAGAAATCAGATTGGTTTTGTTACCCAGGATACGCAGCTTTTTGCAGGGACCATCAAAGAAAATCTTCTTTTTGTCAATCCTAAGGCTACAGAATCTGAACTGGAAATTGCCTTGCAGAAATCCAGCTGTACAGCATTATTAGAAAGAGCTGAAAAGGGTATCGAAACCGTTATCGGTGAGGGCGGACTGAAACTGAGCGGCGGAGAAAAGCAAAGAATCGCCATTGCAAGAGCACTTTTAAGAAAACCTCATTTATTGATCTTTGATGAAGCAACCTCCGCTTTGGACAGTATTACGGAAGAAGAAATTACCTCTACCATAAAAGACATTTCAAAAGAAAAGGAACAGATTACAGTTCTTATTGCCCACCGTTTAAGCACAATCATGCATGCAGACCGAATTTATGTACTGGAACGCGGACAGGTGATTGAAATGGGATCCCACGATAATCTGATTGCCGAAAAAGGATTGTATTACGCTATGTGGCGTCAGCAGATCGGGGAAAGAAAAATGCTTATTTCACCGGAAGCATAATATAAATAAAGCGCTGAATATTTTCAGCGCTTTTGTTTTTTAATATTTTAACCACAAAAAAATAGAACTTTATTCTTTTGTTCTGACTGTTCTCTGCTCTATTCTCTTTTCAAATTTTTCACCCTGGAAAATTCTCTGGATCATAATCCCCGGAATATGGATCTCGTTGGGATCTAATGTTCCCGGCTCTACCAGCTCCTCTACTTCTGCGATGGTAATTTTTGCTGCCCCAGCCATGGGATGATTAAAATTCCTTGCGGAACCTTTAAAGATAAGGTTTCCGACATGGTCT
Source organism: Chryseobacterium sp. NFX27 (assembly GCF_049887855.1). Lineage (NCBI taxonomy): Bacteria > Pseudomonadati > Bacteroidota > Flavobacteriia > Flavobacteriales > Weeksellaceae > Chryseobacterium > Chryseobacterium sp. NFX27. The sequence goes on from NZ_JAGEKK010000014.1 coordinate 3,044, forward strand.
CCTTTCCAGGCTTTTACGATGGAATAGTCTGCTTTGTATGCATGCTCCAGAATGTGAGGCTTTCCGTCGAAATCTTTCACTTCTTTACCTTCTGCAATCTCCGTTCCGTAGCCTGCAGGCGTATAAAAAGCAGGAATTCCAGCCTGGGCCGCTCTGCATTTTTCCGCCAAAGTTCCCTGCGGGGTAAGCTCAACTTCCAGTTCTCCTGAAAGCATCTGTCTTTCGAACTCTGCATTTTCCCCTACATAAGAAGAGATCATTTTTGTGATCTGTCTTTTGTGTAACAGCAGCCCTAATCCGAAATCATCCACACCGGCATTATTTGAAATACAGGTCAAGCCTTTTACATCGCTTTCTACCAAGGCATTTATGGAGTTTTCAGGGATTCCGCACAGACCGAACCCGCCCAACATCAAGGTCATTCCATCTTCAATTCCGCTGATGGCTTCTTTCGCATTTTTTACTCTTTTATCTATCATGAAATACTAGATTTTCTGTCCGTTAAATTTAATAAATTTTATCATATATCCTAAGGCCGAAATTAATCCTGTTTTCAGGAAAAAAAACAAAAGCAACGGCAGGAAAATTACCGTGATTTCACGGAGTCTTTTATACTTTAAATTTTCTTTATTTCTTAGTAAATTGATTTATATTTGACATAATAAAACCGACAGTTAAGAATATTATTTTCTATCAGTTGATATTCTAAAATAATTCGTTAAACACATTGTATAAAAATTTTCTGCAACTCACCTCTTTGTTCTGCATTTTCGATTGCAAAGAATATTTATTCTTATTAAATTTCAATCACTAAAAATCATTTAAAACTTTAATAAAACATGAAAAAATTATTTACGTCAGCGATTCTTGCTTTGTTTCTCAGCATCAGTGCAGGTGCACAGGAGAAGATCTATTTTGACGAAAACTGGGAAAAAACAACTCAGGATAAAATGGAGTTTTACCGGGAAACTGAGAATAAAGGAAAGCTTATCTTAATCAAAGATTTTTATAAAAACGGAAAGCTTCAGATGGAAGGCCTTGCTTCGGATGCCACCCCGGGCAGTGAGATTTATGAAGGTAAGGTGACCTGGTATACCCCGGAAGGTAAAGTATTAAATACGGGAACATTTTCAGGGGGAAAGCAGACAGGCCCATCTCAGACATTTGATGAGAAAGGAAGACCGTTAGACGATCTGATTTACAAGGAAGACGGTACTTTTAAAGGAAAAGTTTACACCTATAAGGATCCGGAGAATTCATTTTTCCATAACAGCATTACGACTTATGAAAGCGGTGACAGCTTTAAAACTGTTATTTATGACGAGGATATCAAAGGAATCCGCTATGAGACCACTGCTGACAGTAACGGAAAATACGAAACTAAGTATTACGGTGACAAAGGGAAGCAAATCGGGACAAATAAAGGAGGAAGCTCTGGTGATAATGTATTGGTAGAATATTATTATAATCCGATGAGGGTATCCAGAATTGAGAAATATAAAAGTGACGGAACTGTAAAAGAAAGCATTATATATTCTAAAAACGGAAAGATCCTGCAGGAGGAGAAAAAAAATAAAAAAGACGGCTATAAAACTACGTATGATGAAACCGGGAAGAAAATAGGAAATCTAATCTATGCTTACGATAAGGAATCTGATTATTACAAGCCTACAGATGGTGAGGATTATCAGTTCAACTATGAATTGACGGGGTTTTCTGCCATCGATGTTTATAAAAACGGCTCGGTCATTATGAATACATCTTTTGATGAGAATGGAAAGCTATCATCTGAGAAAATACTAAAGGATGACGTAATACAGGAGATCAGATATTATCATCCGGACGGAAGACTGAAGGGCACTTTAACCTATAAAGATGATATGCCTTACAGCGGTACTTTGTATGAAGAGCTTAGCGAACAGCAGTATAAAGACGGCATACTGGTTCTTTCGAAGTCTTTCAGGGAAGATGAAAAAATAAAATACGAGAAAAAACTGAATGCAAAGCAGAACGGATATGATGCGACGGTTTATGATGATAAAGGCGGCTTAATTTACACCTATACACAGCCTTTGGAAGAAACTGAAGGATTTACGGCTCAGATTGTACAGTATGTGAAAGGGAAAGCAGGCAACAAAGCTGTTGTAAAAAACGGGGCACTTCAGACTGGAAAAATTAAATATAAAGCGGAATCCGGATTAAAGGAAATGGAGCGCAGCGGAAAGTGGGTTCTGTTAAAAATCTATAATACTGAAGGAAAGCTCATCCAGGATTCAAAGATCCTTGCAGAGGCTGAGGAGCAGGATATTTATAATGTTTTGAGTACAACCATCCAGGAAGATGATCTTCTGTATGATTTTTAAAATATTTTCTAAATTTTAATGAAAAATCGACCATTTATAATGGCCGATTTTTTCTATTCTTATGTTGCTGTTATTTACTCTATCACCAGTTTTAAAGTAAACAGTTTTCTTGTGTGTACTTTCACAAAATATACTCCTTTGGGAAGATTTTCATTCACCAGAGAGAAACGTTGGTTGTTGATATTTTTTGATTCATACAACAGCTGTCCTGATGCAGATAACAGCTCAATTTTCTCAATCGGGTAATCACTCTTGATGAATGTAGGCTCACCTGGTTTCGTTGGATTCGGATATATAACTACATTTTTCTCTGTACTTTTCACCTCATCAGTTCCCAATGTTCCGGAAGTAACCTGGAATTGCTTTCTGTTTGAAACTTCTGTATAAGAGTCATTGGTAAACATCACCATATAATAATTACCGGGCGTTGTAGGAAGCGCTGTTCCCTGGATTGTTTTTGTCCCCTGGGTAACCCCGTCGAAGTAAGTATAGGAAACAAAATTATCATCCGGTGTCTGAACACTCTGAGGATAAATTCCTAACCAGTCTTTGATAATTCCGGGAGAATCCGTCCATGAGGCCGTAATATTCTCGCCTAGTGTATAAACAGGTTTGTTGATCCATAATTCAGTAACAATATCCCCTACTTTAAAGAATACTTTGTCTCCTATTCCCGTATACCCGTCTTCAAGCAAGTATTGGGCATAATAATATCCTTTCGGAAGACCTGTAAAATTCAATGTTCCTGAAGGTGTTGACACATAGCTCCATTTGATAGAAGTATTGGTTCCAGGTGTCTGCCCCATCTTATAAATCCCGATCCAGTCTTTTACCAGATTCGGTCCGTTGCTGTAATTAACGACAACCGTTCCTCCTACCGGGTAGGTATCTGCAGTGGTCTGAAGCTGTACTTTCGGTCCTACGTAAAAACTTTTTCTCGGTGTAATTTCAGTATAACCTCCATTAGCAAAGAAACCTGCGAAATATTGACCTTTATTCGCCAGACCATTCGTGAAAACAGCTGTTCCGGCTGTCTGTCCGTTGGTATAAAGGTAACTTTGAGATGTTGTTGCTGCCGGCGTCTGCCCTTTCTTATAAATTCCCACCCAGTCCTGCTGATTTCCAGGTCCTCCGGTATAAGTGGCTGTGATGGGTTCGCTTTGTGTATATTCCGTTTTATCTAATGTAAAGGTAGGATTGGAGACCACACTTCCGGTCACCTCAAACTGTTTCACCTCACTCCAGTCACTCCATTCCAGGTTTCTGTCCCTGTAACGTACTTTTACATAATAGGTTCCGTTTGAAATAGAATTCGCAGCAATAGTTGCCTTTGTAATGTCAAGTCCGGCGTTTAAGTTTTTCGTTTTATCCGGTGTACCGTTTCCGTCTTTTCCGAACCAGTTTTCATAATCCCGGTAAAATTCTTTTTCAATCACTGAGAAATTAGCCGCTTTACTGATCTGGAACTGTGTTGTATTCAGGAGCTCTCCGTTGGATGATGCAAAAGCACTTCCGTTAAGAGTCAAAGGTAACGTTACTGATGTCGAAAAAGTATTGGTAACAGAAGGTTTCGAAGGTTTTGGCTGGTTTTTATACCTGTGGAAAGTATCTACTAATTCGTTTTGCTTCTTGTTGTAGACCCCACCAATTGAGTAGCATTCGATATCCACTTTTCCGGTCGGTACATCTACTTCCACGATCTGATAGGTCCAGTCTGGCAGTGTTTTCTGTACATCATCAAAATCCTGCTCATTAGACATTCCCCAATACTGATCCCATGCCGTACCTCCGGAAATAATCTGATAATTCGGGGTATCTTTCAGCTGACCTCTGTGATATAAATGATGGTGAGCTCCAACGTGCATTAAATATTTACTGGAAGTCGTCAATAAAGGCACTGCATTGTTTCTTACCCATGTAGAGATATCTCCTACGTACTGCTCTGCCTGATAAGGTCTGTGACTTAAGGAAATGATCCAGTCTACCGTAGGATCACTGTTTGCTTCATTCAGAATCTGGGAAAGCCAAGTCTGCTGTGCGGTGCCTGTATGTTCAGAGCTTAAACTTACAAACAGAACGTTTCCAGCTTGTTGCGCGTAATAATTCTCGTTTCCTGATAAAATATTTTTATATTTAATTTCATCGATATAGAAATGGGCATAATAAGAATTCATTCCAAGAGTTCCGTAAGTCTCATGGTTTCCTACCGTGGTCTGAATAGGAAGATACGGTGATAATTTGATGTTCTTTTTAAAATGAACATTCTCATAATGGTCCAGTGTTCCTACGTCTACCTGGTCTCCCACCATAAAAGTAAGTGCAATATTATCAGAAGGATCAGAATTGGCTCCGAATTTCTGCTTTAGTTTTTTGAAGGCATTCAGGGTAAGGGTATCATACCTCGGTTCCGCCTTGATCTGGTTGTCACCCATAATCAGGAAACGTATTTTCCCATCTGCAGTAGCAGCCTGACCAGGCAGAGGAAGCGTTCTGAAATTATAAACCGCAGATTCTGTAGTCCCGGTCTTTATTTTATAATAGTATTTGGTGTTGGGCTGCAGTCCGGCGATCTTTGCCGTGTGATAATAATAGTTGTTATTATAGCCTGTATCAGAGAAAATGTTGGTTGTTCCCGTAACCGTTACATTCAGGTTAGCAGGTGATGATCCGTAGATCACGGTTGTTTCGTTATTAGAAGCCGTCTTCCAGTTAACGATCATCGAATTCGGTGCCGGATTCTGGAGATAGGGAAACAGCGTCTGCCCGAAGGCCATCTGGACGGCAAAACAGAAAAAGAAGAAATAGTGTTTCATAAATAGTTTACTTTTGTAGAGATTTATTTCGATTTGTGAATCAAATCATTAAAAAATATAATATCTGATTTTAATTTCGGGCAAAAGTAGGCTTCCTATATAAACTGTGCCTGATGGGAACTTAAAGGAACTGTTAACTTTACAGTAAATTCGGAGCAAAAAAATTATAGTTTTTAGTACAGTAATTATTTGGTAGAATCAAAAAGTATTTTGTATCTTTGCGACCTGTTATTCAACCTCTGACGAAGAACGTGTAAGTTGCTTAGCTTTAACATTTTATTTTATTAATAATGGATTTATTAAAGTACGTACAAGACCAGTACATTACTAAAAAAGATTTCCCTGAATTCAAAGCAGGAGACACAATTACTGTGTATTACGAAATTAAAGAAGGACAAAAGACAAGAACTCAGTTCTTCAAAGGTACCGTTATCCAATTGAGAGGTACTGGCGCTACAAAAACATTCACAATCAGAAAAATGAGTGGTGATGTAGGTGTAGAAAGAGTATTCCCTATCAACATGCCTGCACTTCAGAAAATTGAAGTTGACAGAAGAGGTAGAGTTAGAAGGTCTAGAATTTATTACTTCAGAGACCTTAGAGGTAAAAAAGCTAGAATCAAGGATGCTGCTTACAAGAAAAAGTAATTCAGACAACAATACATACAAAAAGAGACTATCTATTCAGGTAGTCTCTTTTTATTTTTTGAAATAGTAGCTATCGTCGGGTTTTCAGAGATAAGGCGTATGTTCTTGAATTATTCCTATTTTGATTTTTAAACGCAAAGGAAAAAATGAGAACGCTATATTGAGTTGGCAAAGAAGGAATCAATTTCATTGATTCGACTAAGCATGAGTTATATCACTGAAAATCTAATCAGTATCTAAATGGTCTAAACTTTCAAAAAATTCAGCTTTTATAAGACATCAATATCAGAAAAAATGATCAGCTCACTATCCTTCCCAACCATAACCTTACTTAATAAAATCATACAGAACCGTAAAAAACTTAGGATACACTTCTATATGTGGAAGATGTCCTACATTTTCAAGTTCAATTAATTTTGATCCTGAAATTTCCTGCTGTGTCTTTTTCCCCAATTCCTGGTACTGCCCCATTTTGGGCTGAAGTTCTTTGGGTGCTCTGTCTTTTCCTATTGCCGTTCTGTCTCTCGTTCCTATAATAAGCAATGTAGGTGTTTTTATATTTTTAAATTCATAGCAGACAGGCTGATTGTAAATCATATCGGAAGTCAGAGCAGCATCCCAGGCGACCTGCGGATAATCTTTATGCAGGGTCCAGCCGGCAATAAGATCCAGCCACGGCTGGTATTCATCTTTCCATTTATTATCGTAATAAAATTTTAGCTGATAAGCTTTGTAGGTTTCAGCGGTATTTTTAAGCTCGGACTGATAGGCCTGATCTATGGTTTGGTAAGCCGCAAAGGTTTTATAATCTTCCAGGCCAATGGGATTTTCCAGAATCAGCTTCTGAACTTTTTCAGGATAAAGCAGTGTGAATCTCACGGCAACCATTCCGCCCATGGAATGTCCCAGCACTATAGTTTTATCAATTTCCAATTTATCTAATATGGCTTTGGTATTCTCGGCCAGCTGTGAAAAAGAAAACTGGTAACTGTGAGGCTTAGAAGATTTCCCGAATCCTATCTGGTCCGGAATAATGACCCTGAACCCTTTATCTGAAAGATCTTTTGCCGTCTTTTCCCAATAAGCTCCGTTAAAATTCTTTCCATGGAGAAGCATGATGGTTTTTCCATTAGGCTTCTGTGGCTGTACGTCCATATAAGCCATTTTAAGGTCATTATTCTGAGACTTTAAGTCTATAAACTGAACCTCGTAAGGATATTGATACTCCGATAGCATCGCATCCAGGGGTTTTATCTGCGAAAATAGGAAGGTCGGTACTGCAGAAAGCATGATAACTGCCACTGCCTTTCTGAAATATTTCATAGCAAACTATATTTGAAATATTAAAATTAAAAAAACCGCTTCAAAAGAAACGGTTTTTAATATTATTTATGATTATTTTTTTAAGCTGCTTCTACTACTTTCAGTTCTTTTTTTGCAGGAAGATTCATCAGAACAATGGCAAAAAGAATAAGAACAATCCCTACCCACTGCACCAGTAAGACTTTTTCACCCAGTAAAACGAAGGCCATAGTTACTGAAACCGGCAGTTCCAATGATGAAACAATACTTCCCAACCCAAGTCCTGCATTTGGAAAACCAATGTTGAATAAGATAGGCGGAATAATAGTTCCAAATAAAGCGAGTACAAATCCGTATGTCCAGAATATTGAATAATTGAACGAGTGGATATGTTCTGTATTTTCTGTAAAATTGAGATATAATGATTTTAATCCGTCAAAATACATAGGTCCAATCTGAGCAAAAAACAGGAAAGCGATCACGACCACTGCTCCTCCGCAAAGCATAATGATACTTTTTCTGAATACCGGCAGATGCGTAGCCAGCGTATTGGATGTAAACATGGTCATGGTATAGGAAGCTGCCGCCATTAATCCCCAGAAGATTCCGTGCCAGTCGAGCTCAATATCCATATTAATCAGATTTGTAGCCAGTATAGTACCTGCCAGAACAATGATCACAGAAACTACTTTTCTGGCATTGGGCAGTTTCTTTGCTATGATACTTTCTACAACGACACTGAACCAGACTGACTGCATGAGCAGCACGATGGCTATGGAAACATTAATGTACTGAACTGCAATATAATAGAATAAACTGGTACATCCCAAAGATGTTCCTGCAATCATCAGCATCTTCACTTCTTTGGAACTTGGTGATGAAAGCTTTTGTTTTGATGTAATGGTCTGTATAAAATTCAGGATCAAAAGTCCGATCAGTCCCAGCAAGAACTGGGAAGTAGTGACTTCTGAAGTGGTGTAGCCATCATGATAAGCCATTTTAACAAATGTAGCCAGCATTCCGTATATACTGGCCCCAATCCCTACGAATAAAACTCCCTTGAGTATATTTTTCTTCTTCATAATTTTTTTTCAGCCTGCAAAGTTACAATATAATAATTGAAATACCGGAGCATCGGTATGATAGATAAATAAAATCGCCGCAAGCTTTGCTTGCGGCGATCCTTATAGTTGATAGATGTAATTATTATTTCTTAACGATTACTTTAGAAGCCGCTTCGAAACCAAGGCCTTTAACTTTCACCATATAGGTTCCGTTTGCCAGGTTATTTGTAGAAACCGCCTTTTTAGCATCCGGTGAAATCTTATCTTCTGAAGACACTAATTTTCCGGACATATCGTAAATTTCCAGACTTACTTTTCCAATAGTACTGCTTGGGAATTTGATGTAAAACTCATCTTTAGTAGGATTTGGATAGATAGAAATTTGATTTTCCTTAGCAGACTTTACTTCTTCGGTACCCAGCACTGCACATTCAGCTGGTAAAGCAAAGCTTTCCTCCTGATCATTGATATTGTTCTTAAGCCCTGCTGATGCGCCCACACCTAAGCCTCTTTTGGCAAAAACCTGCCAGATCATACATTTATCCTGTCCTTGGGTAACTATCTGTTCTGCCGCCAGGAGAGCATCTCTACCTTCAACGAAGCTAGGATTACATGCCTGGAGTTTCAAAGCATTCGTAACAAGCTGTAATACTCTTGAACTTCCGTTCGTTGTATTGGCCAGTACGTCTGAAGAATAACCATATTTTGCAACATATTTCCAATGAAGATCCCAAAGCATCGTTGCCCAGATAAATCCAATGGAGTGTACATCCGGTACGAGATTGCCTTGATTGGTATATTCCATACCATTTGTTCTTCCGTAAGTATAATTGTTGACTGTAAAATCCGGTGAATACTTAGCAGGCCTGATTCCGGAACCCGTAATTGCCTGTCCGCCTACATAAGTTCCCATACCTCTGGCCACACTTGCATTATCACCAGCCTTGTTGGTCAGCATCAATGCAAAGAAATCCGACCATCCTTCTCCCATTTGTTCTTTACTTACATTTGAATTTAAGCATGCATATCCTGTACCTGTCATTCTGTTGGAAATTCCATGACCGTATTCATGGGTTACAATCCCGTTATCAAAACTTCCATCAGGTGTCATATTCGATTTTAATGTAACGTTTACCGTTGTATTTGCGGAAAGCTGTGTTTTGATATATTCTCCTTCTGAATAAGCAATAAGTACTGATGGAATAGTAATTGTTGCATCTGTTCCTGACATATTACTCAAAGTAGCACCGTTGGCCTGATTATTATAAATCACAGCTGCGACAGCACCGGCATCCTGAAGATTTTTTGTTTTAATGGCAAAAGCACATGTTCCTCTTTCCACCAAGCCTATATTTCCCGCAAGTGATCCTGCCGGTAAGGCTGTACAACCGTCCAAAACCGGTGACAACTTAACATTTCCGGTAGTTCCGGTAAAAGTAAGTGGGTTGCCAAACTGTGCAGTTCCTGCTCCCGGCGTACGGGTAACAGCTGCACCCGGTGCATTATAAAAAAACACTCTTCCTACAGATGACCAAAGATACATCTGCATTCTTGGATTATAACCTTCCTGAGGTGAAGAGAAGTTGGCATTGTTTGTACCCCCTCCATCCTGAGCTTCAGCATACACGGAGTCATCGTCTACTCCTCCTTTTCCAAAGTTATTCTGCTGGAAGTTTCTGGCAGATTCTGTAAATCCAAACTGGTAGAAAACATCATGAATTCTATTATTCAGATAAAACAGATTGGTAATGGAAGCATTCCTGTTGTTTACAGGCAGGTCATTAATATTGAAAGGGAAATTAAAATTTCTTGTTGCTCCACCTTCTGCAGGAGTTCCCGGCAAATATAGAGGGGCTATCGTTAAGGCTGTTCCTGCAACGTCTTCATATGCAAAAACATTATTGCCTCTTGTAACCGTATAATGGGTAGTCCCGTCGGAATGCCATCCTTCAGGAGAAGCATTCAGTACCCATGGATTGCTGATAATTGATCTTGCTCCAAAAGTAGGTGCTTCTGTCGGCATAGGAAATACATTATACGATGCATTATCAGGAACAAATAAAGGCGCGTTGTTTTGAGCTATATGATTCTGAGGACCCATCAGTGTATTCTCAAAATGATCAGCATGGTTATGATTGGCGTCTGAAGAGAACGCTTCAGGGTGGAAATTACATGATAAAGTCAGATTATTTTTCACCAATATCTTTCCGTCATTTGCATCCACTAAAATGTTCCAATAATTCGGGGATTTAGGTTCTGCCAGAGTATACTCATACGCCAGACGTAATTACCACTTCCGTCATTGGTATAAACCAGTCTCTGATTTGCTGATGTTGCCCGTTTATTACTTTTTTCAAGATATTCCAGGATAGTAAAATCAGCAATGTCAGGATTCTTCAGTTCTTCAGCGATTTTCTGAAGGGCTGTATGTTTTGTGATTACAGCGTTTTGTGATGTAGATGCAGTATAATCCTTTACAAAATTATCTGTATAATAGACAATCCTGTTATTCTGAACCAGAGCTGTTCCTACAGAACTGTATACCGGAAGGCCGTTATAGGTCTGCAAGAACTTCACAACTTCTCCATTCATTGATTTTGAATGATCAATATTATCAATGATGAAATTGGTAAGGTCGTTCTTTTTATATTCCCTGATCTTATTTTGAGAAATATAATCTTTAACCAGCTTCTCGTTATCTTGTGAAAATAAAGCAGAAGGAAACACTGCGAATGCAGCAAATAAAAGAGGTAGAGTTATTTTTTTCATTTTTACTAATAAAGCCGCTAATTCACAAATAATTCGTAATAAACTCTGTTTTTTGAAAATTATTTAACGAATAAAATAATATTCAAGAAAACCCATTATCAACAGCTTTTATCATTTCCGTAATTGGCTATTGTAAATCTTCTTACAAAAGCATCTGGTATCGTCAGGATTAATTTTGAGCTGAAAATCTAAATTAAAACAAAAAAAAGCCGCTCAAATGAGCGGCTCAATATTATAAATGAATCAAGGATTATTTACCTTCTTCCATTTTTCTTTTCAATTCTGCTAATGCATCGATATCTCCAAGAGTTGATCTTTCTTCGTTGTTTGAAGAAGATGTATTATTAGATCTGTTGTTAGAAGACTCTCTTACGTTTTTCTTCTCTTCGTCTCTAAAGATACCAGTATGAGATACTACTACTCTTTTGAACTCTTTGTTGAATTCGATTACTTTGAACTGAGCATCTTCACCTTTCTTGATTTTAGATCCATCTTCTTTCTCTAATAATCTTGATGGGCAGAAAGCTTCTACTTCTACGTCTTCAAACTGTACAGAAGCTCCTTTATCGTGAACTTCTACAGCTTTACCAGCGTGGATAGTACCTTCAGCATATTTAGTTTCGAATTTATCCCAAGGGTTTTCCTGAAGTTGTTTGTGACCTAGAGATAATCTTCTAGCCTGGATGTCAAGTTCTAGAACTACCACATCTAATTTATCACCAACTGCACAGAATTCAGATGGATGCTTGATTTTCTTAGTCCAAGAAAGATCAGAGATGTAGATTAATCCGTCGATACCTTCTTCTAACTCTACGAATACACCAAAGTTAGTGAAGTTTCTTACAGTTCCTACATGCTGAGATCCTACCGGATACTTAGCTTCGATATTTTCCCATGGATCTTTAGATAACTGCTTGATACCAAGAGAAATTTTTCTTTCTTCTCTGTCTAGTGTTAATACTTCAGCTTCTACTTCATCACCTACCTTCACGAAGTCTCCTGCAGATCTTAAGTGAGTAGACCAAGACATTTCAGAAACGTGGATTAATCCTTCTACACCTGGAGCGATTTCTACGAATGCACCATAGTCAGCAAGAACTACTACTTTTCCTTTTACTTTGTCACCAACTTTCATGTCAGCAGAAAGAGCATCCCAAGGATGAGCCTCTAATTGCTTCATACCTAACTGGATTCTTGTTTTCTCATCATCGAAATCAAGGATAACAACTTTCACAGTCTGTCCGTCCTCAAGGATTTCAGATGGGTGGTTCACTCTAGACCAAGAAAGGTCTGTAATGTGGATCAATCCATCAACACCTCCTAAGTCAATGAATACACCGTAAGAAGTAATATTCTTAACAGTACCTTCAAGAACCTGACCTTTTTCAAGCTGAGCAATGATTTCTTTTTTCTGACCTTCGATATCTGCTTCGATCAATGCTTTGTGAGATACTACTACGTTTTTGAACTCTGGGTTGATTTTCACAACTTTGAACTCCATAGTTTTACCTACGAACTGATCGTAATCTTTGATTGGCTTAACATCAATCTGAGAACCTGGTAAGAATGCTTCGATTCCGTGTACGTCAACGATCATACCTCCTTTAGTTCTAGACTTAACAAAACCGTTAACGATTTCTCCAGTTTCGTGAAGCTCGTTTACTCTATCCCAAGCTTTAAGCGTTCTAGCTTTTCTGTGAGATAACTGTAATTGTCCAGTTTTGTCTTCTCTTCTGTCTACCATTACTTCAACATCATCACCTACTTTCAGGCCTGGGTTGTAACGGAATTCGTTAAGAGAAATAACACCTTCTGATTTGAAATCGATGTCTACGATAGCTTCTTTATCCGTTAATCTTACAACTTTACCAGTGATAACGTCGTTATCATTTAAACTGCTAAGAGATCCGTTGTAGATTTCTTCTAAATCGCTCTTTTCTTTTCTAGCATCTGCATCAAGACCTGATTCGAATGAATCCCAATCAAATTGTTCCGGTGCTACGTTTTGGTTTAATAAAACCTCTGCTGAATTTGTCTCTTTTGACATTTTCTAATAAAATTTGTATTCCTTCTTTTTTAATGGTCTGAATAAATGTGGATCTAAAAAATACGGAAGTAATTAATTTTTAATAATTTACCTTTCAAACCTTTCACACAAAAAGTGGGTGCAAAGATACAACTATTTTTTAATATTAACAATGGATTTTCACCGTAGTTTCTTATTGTAAAAATCAAATAGAAATCCAAGCCTGGTGTAATACATTTGCCAGCTGAATTGTTTTAACAGAAGAGCCTGAGATAAATCAAACTCTCTAACAGTCAAAGTTATGTATAAAATATTTCTTTCAGTTTTAATCATTTTGCTTTCATATCACAACACCATACAAGCTTGTACTATTTTTTCCTGCTCAAGAGGAGGAGAAACATTTGCAGCCGCTAATGAAGATGATGTTACTCCTTTTACAAGGATCTGGTACAATCCTGCTACCAAAGACCGTTACGGATCCGTTTGTTTTGGAGCTCCCGATATGCAGGCTGCTGCTGCAATGAACGAATACGGACTTTTTTATGATTTTGCTGCGGCTAACTATGATCTAAGTAAATTAAATCTGAAAAACCCTTATAAAGGCGATCTGATGTGGGAAATACTAGGGAAATGCAAAACGGTAAAAGAAGCTATGGTCATCCTTAAGCAATACGATTATGCAATATCTGCTAAAGTTTTATTAGCCGATAAAGAGGGAAATTCTATCGTCATCACTCCCGGAGGCATCATAGAAAAGAAAGGCGATTTCCAGGTGAATTCAAACTGTAATATGATCAATGGAAAACTTTCATGCAGAAGACCTGATATTGCCAATGAAATGCTTTCCGGTTCTAAGGAAAACAATATCGATTTCCTGAAAAACATTTTGGACAAAACCCATCAGGAAGGAGAATTGAACACTTTATATTCTATGATCTGCGATCTCAAAAAAGGAATTATTTATGTTTATCTCTTTCACGATTACAATACGGCCTATAAAATTGATTTAAAATCTGAACTGAAAAAAGGCTACCACATAGAAAATCTTGCCGATCATTTTCCTGCTTCATTTGCCTATGAAAGCTTTTCCAAGAATCATTCCTTATATCTTAAAGAATCTATTTTTCAGGAAATGCAGGATAAAGGCACGGAAAGCACAATCGACCGGTATATTGCAGAAAGCGAAAAAGCAGATCCGAAAAATAAAAACCTGGATCCCGCTTTACTGGAAGTTGCCCTTCAGCTTATTAAATATTCATGGAACGAGCACAATAATGGCGCCATGTGGGATTACTGGTTCAGCAAACCTAATGGATACGATATCCAACCATACCAAGACAACAGGCTCACCTCCGCTGAAAAACTTTTAAAATATCTGTCAGCCAAAGAAGAAAAAGATCTCAAACTCCGTAATTTTATGTACGAAATGTCAGGTTTTATTAATATGACTCAAGGAAATAAAAGTATAGCAAAGGGGCTTTATGAAAAAGCTATAACCAATCCTGATGAAGCTTATCCTGTGACTTTATTAAGGGGAAAAGAGATGCTGAGCAGATTGAAATAGATGGCAGCTAGACGTTAGATTTCAGACATGAGATACTACATATGACTACTGGTGGCTTCGGGTGCCTCAGCCACCAGATATTTGTCCTTTATTCAATATTTCTGGATGTACATCCTTCAATTCTAAAACTCGAACTTGAATTCCCAAACCAGAAACCCTCAAACCCATTAACTCTAAGACTCTTTCACTCTCATACTCCTAACCGTAACTCAATAACTCTCCCACTCTAAGACCCTCAAACTTCCCGACTCCAAACTTGCTCTCTAAATTCATTATCTTTGCAAAATGGAATTAGAATCAATTTATCAAAAGCTGCAGATTCAGGATATGAATCAGATGCAGAAATCAACATATAAAACGACTGAAAACAATACGGATGTTGTTTTGCTGTCTCCTACCGGTTCAGGAAAAACACTTGCTTTTTTGTTTCCTGTTCTTCGAAACCTTAAAAAGGATGCTTCAGGAATCCAGGCATTGATTTTAGTTCCGGCAAGAGAACTGGCATTACAGATTGAACAGGTTTTTAAATCAATGGGAACAGATTTTAAAGTTTCTGTCTGCTACGGCGGTCATGATAAAAAAATTGAAGTCAATAATTTAATTGAAGCTCCGGCAGTTTTGATCGGAACCCCTGGCAGGGTTACCTATCATTTGAGAAACAACAACTTTGATCCCAAAACGATTAAAACTTTGGTTTTGGATGAGTTTGATAAGGCTTTGGAATTAGGTTTTCATGAAGATATGGAATACATTTCCGGTTCACTGACGGGCCTTTCCCAAAGAATTTTAACCTCAGCAACAGCGATGGATGAAATTCCAAAATTTACAGGCTTAAAAAATGAAAAGATCATAGATTTTCTAAAATTAAGCGAAGTAAAACCGGATATTCAGTTACGAAAAGTAATGACCATTTCTGAAGAGAAGCTGGACACCCTTTTTAATTTAATATGCAAGATCGGGAACAAAAGAACATTGATTTTCTGCAATCACCGTGAAGCTGTAGACCGTATTTCTGACCTTCTAGCTGAAAAAGGAATCGACAGAGAAACCTTCCACGGCGGAATGGAACAGGATGAAAGGGAACGTGCCCTTTTGAAATTCAGGAATGATTCTGCGAGAATTTTAATCACTACAGATCTGGCTTCCCGTGGTCTTGATGTTCCGGAAGTAGAATCCATTGTTCATTACCAGCTTCCTCCGAAAGAAGATGCTTTCATCCACAGAAACGGCCGTACAGCAAGAATGAATGCCAAAGGTTTTGCTTACCTGATCATGACTGAGGACGAAAATTTCCCATTCATTAAAAGCAATACACCGGAAGAGAGCGTAGCAGGATTTAATAAAGTTCCGGAGAAAACGCCTTTCCAGACGATTTATATCAGTGCCGGAAAAAAAGATAAAGTGAATAAAGTGGATATTGTAGGGTATCTTATTAAAAAAGGTGAACTTCAGAAAGAAGATATCGGTATCATTGAAGTGAAAGACACTACTTCTTATGTTGCGGTTTCCAGAAATAAAGTAAGCTTTGTTCTGAAGAAATTAAGCAATGAAAAACTGAAGGGCAAGAAAGTAAAAATGGAAGTGGCTTACTAATGTGAACCATTAAGTTAGTATTTAAGCTTTTAAGAATATTAAGAGAAGCCCGTTTTGGACTTCTCTTATTTATTAGTTATTGCTTCGTCGCTACGGCGTCGCCATGACATTTATTTCACTCCCTTTACTTTAGTAGGCAGCTTGTAAACAGATTTAGAGGCCGTAATAAACAGAATATCATTATTTTCCCCTCCAAAAGTTACATTAGACGTCCAGTCTTCTTCAATAGGAACATGATAAAGCTTTTTCCCGTGGCGGTTGAAAATATGAACTCCTTTTCCTGTCAGATAAAGATTTCCGTGTTTATCCAGGGTCATACCGTCTGAGCCCATTTCACAGAACAGTCTTTTCTCAGAAAGCTTTCCTTCACCAAGAATATCATAAACGTAGGTTTTCCCGGCATCGATATCTGAAACATAAAGCTTTTTAAATATTTCGCTTCCAACTATTCCGTTGGGCTG
The DNA here is from genome assembly GCF_049887855.1 of Chryseobacterium sp. NFX27. Taxonomy (NCBI): domain Bacteria; kingdom Pseudomonadati; phylum Bacteroidota; class Flavobacteriia; order Flavobacteriales; family Weeksellaceae; genus Chryseobacterium; species Chryseobacterium sp. NFX27. The sequence continues at coordinate 19,646 of NZ_JAGEKK010000014.1, forward strand.
TACAAAAGTTTCAAGCTTAACCGTTTTGCCTTCTTTGGACCTGTAATAAAGGCTTTTATGAGAAATTTCCTGTTTAAAACCCTCCCAGTAATCCCTTTCATACAAAGGATCTGTAAAATACATTCCGCCGGATGAATCATTCCAGATATCATTAGGTCCGTTCAGTCTTTTTCCCTGGAAACCTTTCAGGATCACTTCTACTTTTTTATCTTTTGAAATTTTCCAGATCTCACCCTGATCATCAGAACAGGTAATGAGATTTCCGTCCTTATCAAAATGAGTACCGTTTGCCCTGCCCGTTTTTTCTAAAAACTCTATAATTTTATTGGTTTTCCAGTCCCAATAATAGATTTTGTCGTTGGGCTGATCAGTGAAATAAACATTTCCATGTTGATCCGAAGACGGTCCTTCTGTAAAACTGAACTGATCCGAAATCTTCTCCGGGTGTACACCTTCATAAAACATTTTGTTATAATTTACTGATTGACAGTTTACCAATGCGAAAACCAAACCAATTACGCTTATCTGACCTATCTTTTTCATTCTCCATTTATTTAAACACTGCAAGTTACAATATCAGTTATAACCTCCCAATATATTTACTCAAATTGATATAATAAAATCCAAAACAAAAATGTCTTAATTGTCCTATTTTTGAAGCAGATGGTATTAGTTGAAAAATAGTTTTATCCGGACCTTTGCTAAGGTAAGATCAACACTATTTTCTCCTCTTAAAAACTGACTGAAAAAACAGTTTGATCCAGCCTCAAAATATCACCTTAATACTTTTTAACTTAACAAAAGTACCGCAATGAGTGCAGAATCAAGCAGCGACAAATTTGTAGAATTTGAAAATGAGACGTTTAGAAATTCAGTAGGAACCATGGATGAAACGGGGAAAAGGAAATGGGTATTTCCCCGGAAGCCAAAAGGAAAGTATACCAACTACAGGAACTACGCAAGTTTTCTCATGCTGGCTATATTTTTCGGACTTCCATTTGTAAAGATCAACGGCAATCCTTTTCTTCTGATCAATGTGATCGACAGGAGGTTTTTCATCCTCGGACAGCCCTTTTACCTGCAGGATTTCTTTATTCTTGCATTGGGAGCGGTAACTTCCGTGATCTTCGTTATGCTGTTTACGGTAGTCTTCGGAAGAATATTCTGTGGATGGCTGTGCCCACAGACACTTTTTATGGAAATGGTATTCCGAAAAATTGAATATTTGATAGAAGGTGACAGAAATAAGCAGATGAAGCTGGACAGACAGGAATGGAATGCTGAAAAAATCAGAAAAAGAATCCTGAAGTGGTCTGTTTTTGCATTAATCTCACTAATCATTGCCCATTTCATGTTCATGTACATTGTAGGATACGAACAGGTATTCCGGATCATGCTGGAAGGACCGGAAGAGCATTCTATGAAATTCCTTGTGATGATATTTTTCACGGTGACGTTTTACTTTGTTTTCGCATGGCTCCGCGAGCAGGTCTGTACTTTGGTCTGTCCGTACGGAAGACTTCAGGGCGTATTGATCGACAAGCAGACCATTAATGTTTATTATGACTTCAAAAGAGGTGAAAACCGCTCAAAATGGAGAAACAATGAAGACCGTAAAGCCACAGGAAAAGGAGACTGTATAGACTGTCATCAGTGTGTTGTGGTGTGCCCTACAGGAATCGATATCAGAAACGGACAGCAGCTGGAATGTGTCAACTGTACAGCCTGCATCGATGCCTGTGATGAGGTAATGGAGAAAGTAGGTCTTCCAAAGGGACTGATCCGCTATGCAACGGAAGCAGAAATTGAAAACCGGGAAACATTTAAGTTTACCTCAAGAATGAAAGCTACCACAGTATTTTTAGCTCTGCTGATCGGGTTTTTGGGATTCTTAATGTATGACCGCGGATCTATGGAAGCTAAATTCATCAAACCGGCAGGCTCCACGTTCTTTATTAAAGACGGTAAGATCACGAATACGTTTATTTATACGCTTTTAAATAAATCCAACGAGAAGAAGACCCTGACTATTAAAGTAATGAGTCCTGCTCATGCAGAGATCACTCATTTCGGCTCTGAAAAGATCATTCTGAAAGGTGACGAGATCCTGAAAGGAAATATCAATATTACATTCCCGGAAGATGATATTAAATTTTCGAAACAGAATATGGTGATTGGTGTTTTTGATGAAAAAGGAGAAATGCTGGATTCTTTTGAGACAACATTTGAAGGACCGTTTAAACTTTTGTTGTAGGGAGAATCTAGACTCAGATTTCAGACTGGAGACAGGCGATATGAAATTGATATTAAGGATTTTGCTAAACTCCCAGCTTCGGTCGTTATCTCTCTTTCTTTTAAATTTAAAATTTTAAACCTTGTATTTTCTCATAAACTGAGTAGGAGTCATTCCGGAGCATTTCCGGAATACTCTTACAAAGTAGGAATATTCTTCATAGCCTAGTCTGAAAGCAATTTCCACAAGGCTTTCATCAAGATACATCAGCATTCTTTTCGCTTCCAGTACAACTCTTTCTGTAATAACATCGGTTGCTGTTTTCTGAACCACGGTCTGTGCTATTCTGTTCAGGTGTTTGGGCGTAATTCCTAACAATGATGCATAATAAGAGATTGATTTCTGTTCAGTAAAATGCTGTTCTATCAGGTTTTCAAAATCCTGATAATGTTTAAAATAAGAAAGACTCGCGGAAGAATCATGACGGTCAATTTCTTTTGAAAACAGCCTTGCTGAGTTAATAAAAATATGAGACATTAGTGAAAGAATCAATCCTTCTTTCATAAGGTTCTGTGACTGATGCTCTCTTCCCAACTCGTGAAATAATGCTTTGTTTTTTATCCGTTCATCAGGATCCAGCTGCAGTTTCCTGGGAAAAGACACGGAACCGAAAAACGGAAAGTTTCTTAGTTTCTGATTCACATAATGCATTTCGTAAAACTCCTGCGAACAAAAGAAAATATACCCGTCAATATCTTCTGAAAGCTCCCAGCTGTGGATTTGTCCGGGTGAGAGAAAGAAAAGACTACCTTCAGAAACATCATATTTTTGAAAATCGATCTCATGAATCCCCTGGCCTTTGGTAAAAAGGACAGCAGCATAGAAATCGTGCCGGTGGGGCTTTTCAATATGCCGGTGCCCTACCACCAGATGTTCTTTCATCGTATTGAAATAAAAATGGGAAGTATTTCTGCCGGATTGGAAAAGGTCAATATGAAGAACGGAGATAGAATTCATTACTGATAATATGCAGGCGTAGTTATTGTATAAAAGTACTGTAAAAAGAGAAAAAAAACAAGTTTCATAAAAAGACAGGTTTTAATCAATTCCTTATCCGGAAATTTTTGATATTATCTGGAATAGATGAATAGAAGCTGTATAATTTGCATCCGAGGTTAAAAAATTTTTATCTTTGGCTTTTAGGATTTGTAACAATGAAAATAAATTTACCTGACAAACTGTATTATTCCATTGGAGAGGTTGCAAAAGCTTTCGATGTAAACACCTCATTAATACGTTATTGGGAGCAGGAATTTCCTATTATCAAGCCTAAAAAGAACAAAAAAGGAAACCGTTACTTTACTCCTGAAGATATCAAAAACCTGCAGATGATCTACCATCTGGTCAAGGAAAAAGGCTATACGCTGGATGGAGCAAGGATTGCTCTGACGACCAACAGTAAAATTTCTGAAACCGTTACCATCATTGACCGTCTTGAATTTATAAAAGCTGAACTTCAGAAACTCAAGGCTTCACTGGCGGACAGAGATTCCGAATAATTTTATATTTTTTTTAGAATTTCTATTTTGGAGCAGATTCTGTTCCTGTTTCGGCATTTCGCTATAGTACTTTCCACAACAATGTAACTTGTTGATTTTAAGTATCCTTAAAATTATTTTAGCATAGAATATATTTCAATTTATTTTATCAAGTAATTGTATTGAATTTACTTGATAAAACTACCGTTTCTGCTTTTCATCATTGCTTCGGCTTGTTTTTATTGATAAGTTTACTTGATGATGAGAAAAAATTATTACCAGAAACTGGCATTCATGGGAATGCTTTTGATCGTCCTTTTGGCTTTTCAGAAATATACCAGCCGGGGGAAAGAAGATTTTCCTGAGGTAAAATTCATTACGGAAAGTTCTGCCACTCTCAACCTGACTGATTTTGATCCTAATGATCTGGATGCAAAACAGTGGATGCATTTAGGATTTTCTGAAAAGCAGGTCTCTACGATCCTGAATTACAAAAAAATTGTGGGAGGTGAATTTACTTCAAAAGAGCAGCTCAAAAAATGCTATGCAATTTCTGAGGGAAAATTCACTGAGCTGAAATCTTTCATTCTACTTCCTGAAAACGGTAAAGACCGCCACTTTGAAAAGTTTAAAACTAATGATAAAAAGGAAATTTATGTTTCTAAAAAATTCAATCCTGATGGTCTTTCTGCTTCGGAATGGATGAAGATGGGTTTCAGTGAAAAGCAGGCTGAAGCTATATTAAAATACAGGAATTATCTGGGCGGAAGTTTCGTAAGTAAGGAAAAATTCAAGGAATGTTTTATCATCTCTTCAGAAAATTACAGCAAGCTGGAGCCCTATATACTGCTTCCGGTAAAAACACCTGATAATTTTAGAAAGTCCGGTCATCAGTACGCTATAAAACCCACCATTCAATACCATTCATTTGACCCTAATACTTTAGATCTGGATGGATGGAAAGGTTTAGGGTTCTCTGAAAAACAGGCCAATACGATTATCAATTACAGGGACCGAAATCTCAGAGGAAGCTTCAAATCACCTGAAGATATAAAGAAATGTTTTGTTATTTCTCCGGAAAAGTTTCAGGAATTAAGTCCTTATATAAAACTCAATCCGAATACGAATCTGGTTCAAAAACAGGAAACTGATTTTTCAAAAATTGATTTAAATATGATCACATTCAAGCAGTTGCTGGAATTTGGTCTGGATGAAAAAAGTGCCGGATCTATGATCGGTTTCAGAAGAAAGCTGAGAGGTTTTGTCAATAAACAACAAATTTTAGACACCTATAATATTGATAAAAATTTGGTTCAAAAATTAATTTCTATTGCTCCGCTGGATATTTCAAATGTTCCTAAATATTCTTTAACAGAAGCCCCTGAAGAATGGCTGAAAGATCATCCCTACTTCAAATATTCTGCGGATAAGATCATATTCTACCGGACTACCTACACGGATGATAAGAAAATACTCAAGCTTTTAAAATTAAAGCCTGAGTATGAAGAGAGAATGAAATTATATTTAAAATAAGCGGAAACCTATAGTAAAACTACCCAAAACAATAACGGCAGTTTTGGATAGTTTCTGATCAGACATATTACTTAAGTTTTAGTGATGCATGTAGCTGCCGGGACCATTGGTTCCTTCAATTGATTCGGGTAGTATTCCATATTTTGTCCGTAAATCGACGGTACCCAATGTTTTTCCGGTCTCGATTTCAATGACACTGATGGTGCCGGAGTTTAAGTTAGGAATATTCAACAGGTTATTTTGGACTGCTACAACTTCTTTTCCTTTTTTGGTTTTAAAGAAAACCATATGATGTGCTCCTTTATCTGCGGTAAGGGTTTTTAAAAGCTTTAGTTGGGGAAGATTACTGATATCAAAAACCAAAACTTTTCCAGGATCTGCAAAACTTACATAAAGCTTGCTGTTATCATCAATGTACATTTCGAGTGCCCAGCCTAATCCCTGTGTACTTCCTTCAAATATTTTACTAAAAGCATCATACTTCTTGGTGGCAGCATTGTATGGAGCAATCCAGATATCACCACCTAGCATTGTCGTTGCAAGGGCATATTGTGGAAATTTTCCACGCAGCAACAGAACCTCGACAGGACTTGACATATCCGTTTGTGAGTCTGCTACCAGATAGGTCTCTTTTAATTCATAGGTATTCATATCTAATAAAGTACACGTATTTCCCATTCCGGTAGTAAGATCCGGGTGAATGGTTGAGGTGACCATCATGATTCCTTTTTCCTCATTAACAGAAATACCATGCGGGTACATAATAAATTGATTGGGATTGCTTTGAACCGGTGCTTTAATAGTTTTGATAAGCTGGTTGTTATTGGCGTTAAAAACACCTATACTCCCATCTTTTGGTCCTCCTGCCCCTCCCATAAAAGTCATAAAATATCTTCCATCATTGGTAAAAAACAAATTTTCGCCTACTGTATTCTCACCTGTATCAATAGGCGTTGCATTAACTAATTTGGGTTGTCCGTTTTTATCTTTTTCCGTTTTTATCTGGTAAAGATAACTCCCTCCTAAAGCAGTGGTAAATAGTTTGTTTGCACCCTGATTATAATAAAGATGATGAGGCAGGACACCTACGCCCAATTCTAGTTTGCTGCTGATATGTCCAAAATTTGGGGCTTCAGGATCCAGTTCAATTACGGCTATTCCATCTGGTAATCCTTTCAAACTTCTATAGTCAATGTAAAAAGAAGAATCATGCGGAAGATCTGAATTATGGTTATCATTTTGACAATTAGAAAATGCTATTAAAATAACAAGAGAAAGCAGATTAAATTTTAATTTCATGGTTTTTTAGTTTTAATAGTTATTATTATAAATATAATATATTTTCACTAACAAACTAAAAATATTACACCAATGTGTGAGTATTATTAAACAGTAACATTTTAAATATTGTCTATTATTTTTCTTCAGATAGATTATCCGGAAATAGAAGTTGTAATTTGTTTAACAAAAAAGATATAAAAAAGTAAGCAGGAAAATATTTCCTGCTTACTTTTATTATTAATGATATTATCTTAATCGATTGTTTTGATAGAATCAGAAAGAAGGTTGTTGAGGGTATTAAATTCCTCTTCCGTAAGATCACGCCATTTTCCCACCGGAAGATCCAGTTTAATGTTCATGATACGGATACGTTTCAGTTTTTTTACGTCATAACCGAGAAATTCACACATTCTGCGGATCTGTCTGTTCAGTCCTTGCGTAAGGATAATCCGGAAAGTCATATCATCTATCCTTTCCACTTCACATTTTTTGGTGACGGTATCCAGGATAGGCACTCCATTTCTCATTTTATCAAGAAATTTGGGCGAAATCGGTTTGTCTACCCGTACAATGTATTCTTTTTCGTGGTTATTTCTTGCTCTGAGGATTTTGTTCACAATATCACCGTCACTGGTCAAAAGAATAAGTCCTTCACTGGGCTTATCCAGTCTTCCGATCGGGAAAATTCTTTTCGGATGATTGATATAGTCAACGATATTGTTTTTCTCGCGTTTGGTATCTGTAGTACAGACAATGCCCACAGGTTTATTAAAAGCGATATAAATAGGCTTATCCTGAGGTTCGCGGATCGGTTTTCCATCTACCTCCACAAGATCTTCATCAGAAACTTTTGTTCCCATTTCCGGGACCTTGCCGTTAATTGTGATCCTTCCTTCTTCCAAAAGTTTATCAGCAGCTCTTCTTGAACAAAAGCCGACTTCTGATAAATATTTATTGATGCGTGTTTTTTCCATTAATCTTCTCCGTAACCTGTATAATTTTTATTGCTGAAAATAGTAATTCCATAACTCAATCCGATGAAGAAACCATTGGACTTACCATTCAACTGATATCCTTCAAAAGTAATCCCACCCTCCTGGCTCAGTCTTTTTGAGTAAGAAACCATAATTCCCAATCTTGCTCCCCAAAATTCGGAATCAGAAATCGCCGAATGATTGAGCTGCTTTCCATAATTTAAATCAATATAAAAAGGACGGTCACCGGGAGAGAATATAATCTTCGGCTGGATCATCCAGTATACCAGATGGTAATTATCTTCTATAAAGCTGTATTTTAATCCGGTCCCGAGTGCAAAGTTAGGAAGAAAATTGTAACCTCCAATCGCCGTCATGCCGTATGTTATTTTGCCAATCCGTTTCGGTTCGATATACTGTGAATTCGTAAACTGATTATCTCTGTTTTGAAGATTATAGCCGATATTGAGTGAAGGATTGAAGTAAAAATCCATTTTAGCTTTTTTAGTCTCTGTTTCCTGTGAGAAATAGGTAACAGAAGATAAGAGCCCTAAAAACAAGAAGAAATTTTTTATCATAAACCTTCAAATTTATATTCATTCTCTAAAAACTCAGTTGTTGCATTTTCAATGGTATACTCACCGATCTTTGTCCGCCTGAGCTGTGTAAGGTAAGCCCCCACTCCCAGCTCCTGCCCGATATCATGAGCAAGACTTCTGATGTAGGTTCCTTTTGAGCATCCCACTGTAAAGCTGACCAAAGGGAGATCAATTTTAATATCCTTGAGATAGAAGATTGTCGTCTTCCTGGATTTCATTTCAACTTCTTCTCCTGCTCTCGCCAGATTGTAGGCTCTCTGTCCATCTATCTTTATTGCTGAATACACAGGTGGTTTCTGCTCTATTTCCCCAACAAATTTTTCAAGAGCTTCTTTGATCTGCTCTTCCGTAATATGAGCAATATCCTGATGAAGAATTTCAGGCTTTTCCGTATCATAGGATTCGGTCTGAACTCCTATTTTGATCTCTGTCCAGTATTCTTTCGGAGCATCCTGGATCTCAGGAATTTTCTTTGTGAATTTTCCACAGCAGACAATAAGCAGGCCTGTTGCTCTCGGATCTAAAGTTCCGGCGTGGCCTATTTTAAATTTCTTGGGAAGGTTAAACTCTCTTTTGAGCTTATACTTCATTTTATTGACAGCCTGGAAAGAAGTCCAGTCCAAAGGTTTGTCCAATAAAAATACATATCCTGATTGCAGTTCTTCAGCTGTCATTATTCTAAAATTTCGGTGATACTTACCAAGCTTGGCAGCTTATTGACCTTCTGCTTGCAATCAGGCCCGTTTTCTACATTGACAAAGCATTTTTTATCACCAATGAAGTAGTATATATTCTGAAAAGGATATACCGAATTATTGGGAGCAATATTCACTGTATAATTTTCAGGTAAATTAAATTTATAGCTGGTCTTACTAAGAGTTGTAATTTTCTGACGGTAACATTTTCCCTCTCTGGAATATTCCATAAAAGGTTTGTGATCCAGTTTTTCGTCCGGGACAAGCTCTTTACAGATCAATAGATCTTCAGCAAGGTTTTTCTCTTTCAGTTCAACGAAAAATTCTATTCTTTCTCCTGTGTTATTTTTTACGAACAGCGTATGTGCCGGAGCGCAGGAAACAATCAGGCCGGAAAAAGCCAGTATCTTTAAAATATTACTTTTCATAGGTTTATTTAAAGAAATAGAAATAGATCAATAAAGCAATTCCTACAAAGATACGGTACCAGCCCCAAGGCTTGAAGCCATATTTGTTGAGTACTCCGATGAATGCCTTAATAGCGATCAACGCCACGATAAAGGCAACAATATTTCCTACTACAAAGATCATAATGTGATCCTGAGATGCCATAATCATTTCATATCCTTTCTGAGGATTTCCGGTTTCTTTACCCCATGTTTTCAGGAAAACAGAATATACCGTTACTGCCAGCATGGTGGGAACCGCCAGGAAGAAAGAGAATTCTGCAGCGGCTTTTCTTGTTAATCCCTGAGACATTCCTCCAATGATAGAAGCTGCACTGCGGCTGGTTCCCGGCATCATCGCAAGACACTGCCAGAAGCCTATTGTGATTGCTTTTCTTATGGTAATCCCTTTTTCATCGTCAATGGTAGGATTTTTGAACCATTTGTCTGCGAAAAGCAGCACCACACCTCCCAATACAAGTACTGAAGAAATGGCAATCTGATTTCCAAGGACAGATTCAATTTTATCATCAAATAAATAGCCCAGCACCAGTGCCGGAACTACTGCAAAAGCAAGTTTATAGTAAAACTGGAGATTTTTCAGATCAAAGAATTTTTTCCAGTATGCTACTACAACGGATAAAATAGCACCAAACTGAATGGACACCTGAAACATTTTCAGAAATTCATCATCCTGCAGACCCAAAAGGTTCGCTGCAAATCCCATGTGTGCCGTAGAAGAAATAGGAAGATACTCTGTAAGCCCTTCAATAATAGCAATAATGATTGCTTTAATTAAATCCATATTTTGTGTATATAAAAAATTTAAAGATTAAAAGATTCTGAAATGTAGAAAGTCTTTCTAAATTCCTTAACCCTTTAATCTCTAAATAAAGAATGTATTGATTTATTTTCTTTTTAAAATAGCATAAACTTCTATTCCAAAGCCTATCACTATGAACAGTGGTGCAATTCTGATCCTGCGGATGGAAAAAATACCGTCATTCCATGAATTAGGATCAAATTTACCATCTACTGTATTAGCATCCGGCCCCATCATCAGCAGGAAACCTACTACGATAAAAGCCAGCCCTATCAGCATCCACTTGAAGTTCTGCTGTCCGAAGTAAAAGGTACCTTCCTGTGGTACTTCGGTTTCATTGCCAAACTCTGAAGCGGCAAATTTATTTGTTTTTTTGCTCATTATTAAGAATAATATAGATCGTCAACGTTTGATTTTAAGAATCTCCAAGTAGCGAAAATGGTGCTTAAAACAGAAATAAAAATTCCTACACCAAGCACTAAAACAATCAGCCAGAAGTACTGGGTGTTATCCTGTACGAAGGCGGAACCAATCTGGCTCGTAAAATAGTACCAGACTCCTCCCAGTGCCAGAAGACCGATTACAGATCCGATAGCCCCTAAAATAATGGCTTCAATGATAAACGGCTTAAGGATGAATCTTCTTTTTGCTCCAACAAGCTGCATGGTTTTAATGATAAATCTTTTGGAGAATATTTTGAGTCTGATGGAGTTATTGATCAGCACTACTGCCAGGACAAGAAACAGAATAGAGAATCCAAGGATCCATTTCAGAATTCGGCTGAGGTTATTGTAAACATCCACCATCAAAGTACTGTCGTTCTTAACATCTATAATACCAGGAACAGCTTTAATTACTTTAATTGCCCCGTCAATTTTTGCCGGATCCACATATTCAGGCTTTAGTGCAATTTCGATAGACGAAGGGAAAATATTTTCCTCAAAAAGCGCATCACTGTCTATCCCCATTGTTTTTTTGGCTTCTTTAGCCGCCATGTCCCGTGAGATATAGGTGGCTTTTTTCACAGGAGCTAAGGTCTGTACCTTTTTAAAAGTTTCCTCCTCTAGTTTTGCAATCTTTACAGAATCTTTTGCATCGTAGTTTTCATCAAAATAAGCATTCACCACCAGCTGTTCTTTAATATAGTCAGAATACTTTTGGGCATTAATTAAAATAAGCCCCATCAACCCTAACAAAAATAACACTAATGCGATACTTATTACGACTGTAATATTGCTTGACCGAAGCCTTTTCTTATTAAACTCATCTACAGATTTAGCCATTAATATTAAAATTTTTGGCTAAATTAGAAAAAATCTTCCGAAATTTGGGACGAAATAAAGAAAATCATTGTTAATAAAATCATAAAAAACTTTGAGTGTAAAAGCAAAAAAACATCTTGGACAGCACTTTCTGACAGATGAAAATATCGCGAGAAAAATCGTGGAAGGTCTTAGTTTTGAAGACTATAAAAATGTCATGGAAGTAGGTCCCGGAATGGGCGTCCTTACCAAATATCTGTTTGAAAAAGAACAGACCATCTATCTGGCAGAGATAGACACCGAATCTATTGAATACCTGAAAAAGAATTATTCAAAGATTACAGAAAATACTTTTGTAGGAGATTTTCTGAAACAGGACTTCCATTTTATCAATGGTGAGCAGCTTGCCATTATTGGCAATTTTCCTTATAACATTTCTTCACAGATTCTTTTTAAGATCGTTGATTATTATCAGCAGATCCCTGAGATGGTGGGAATGTTCCAGAAAGAAGTTGCAGAAAGAACAGCGGCAGTGCCCAGAACTAAAGATTACGGTATTCTCTCTGTCCTGATCCAGGCATATTACGATGTATCTTACCTGTTTACAGTTCATGAGAATGTGTTTAATCCGCCTCCGAAAGTAAAATCAGGAGTCATCCGGCTGACAAGGAATCCAAAAGAAGGCCTGGCCGGAAATGAGGTTCTTTTTAAGCAGATCGTAAAAGCAGGGTTTAACCAAAGAAGAAAAAAGCTTTCCAACTCATTGAAAGTACTGAATATTCCTGAAGCTTTAAAGACCCATGAATTCTTAGACAAAAGAGCAGAAGAGCTGAGTGTCCTGGATTTTATAGGTTTTGCCAATCTCTGGAAACAAAATCAATAAGTAATCATTCCAAAAAAATAAAGAAGCCTTTCAAGTTCACTTGAAAGGCTTTTTATATATGATTTTATCTTACTCACGATTCTTAAGCATGATCCATCCGGACCAGTTCATCTGAATTTTTGATTTAGGATATTCGAAATTAAATTTATACCAGTAAGTTGCTGTAGAAAGTCTTTTTCCACCTACTGTTCCGTCCCATACAGGTTTTTCTTTAGAGAATCTGAACATTTCCACACCATATCTGTCAAAAACAGATCCGGTGAAATTTTTGAATCCAACCAATGCTGTAAGGTCCAGAACATCATTTATACCATCATCATTAGGCGTAATGATATTATTGATCTGCAGGGTATAGAAATCAAAGGTTCCTACACAATGGGTTCCCACTCTTCTCACCAATACGGTATAATTTGTATTGTCTAAAAGGCCTGTGAAAACATTAGACTCCTGCCAGATGATTCCATTGTCGATAGAGTATTCTAAAGTACTTGGAGTATTGTTCATCATAGGATTTTCGGCAATAATCGTCACTGTTTTTTTAGCACTTTCATAGTTCACTGCCGTCACATAAGGAGTAGCAGCACCTCCTACTTTCGCGGTGAAGATCTTTTTACAGAATCCATTATCCACTTCCACAGTATAAATACCCCAGCTGTCTGCAGTAATGGTTTGCGTTGTAGCTCCTGTACTCCACAAATACTTATAGTTAGGCCCTGCCCCGGCATCTAAAGTAACACGGTCACCCAGACACATTTCCACATCTTTTAAGGGAGAAGTGATCTCCGGTGTAACCTCTACTGTTATGGTAGCAGGGTTTAAAGAACGGCATCCTTTTGTTCCCACTGCGTAAACAGAGAATGTTGTCGTCTGATGTAAAGTTACGGTTTGTGTATTGCCTGTCCCCGGGAAATTAACCCACTGGTACGTTACACCTCCTTCAGCCGTCAGGGTTACTGTTTCTCCCGGACATATTTTAATTCTGGAAGATTTCACACCTGCCTTAGGCGTAGTTTCCTTTTGTAAAGTCAATTCTATCATCTTGCTGCAGAAGCCTCCGTTTGACACTACCACATAAAGAATCTGCCCGTCTGTACCGTTATAATTTAAAATATTCTGAATATAGTTAGCATTCTGAGCCACAGCATCCGCCTGATTTACATAGAATCTGAATACAGCGCCCGGTGTCGGACTTATTGACGGCATAGCATTCGTCAGGTCAAAAGTGGTAATATCCGGTGTAGAACACAGTAAAAGTGTAGCATCCTGGGCCTGCGGAGTGGTTCCCCCATGAATTTCTATGCTTGCCTTACCCGGACAAGGATTTCCGGGAACACTTACTTCAATGGTGTATGTTCCGGGCTGTACGGCCGTAATCGTATTCGTAGTGGCACCAGTTACCGGAGCTCCGTTTAAGTACCATTGATATAGTAAATTGGGGTCGCTTACTGACGCTGTGATCACCTGTGGTACATTATCACAAACATTGATTTCGGAGGGTAATGTAGCACCGCTGGGATCCAGAAGCTCTACACCGATATTAAATGATCCTCCTTCCAGAAATACAGCAGAATCCCACCCATGGTCTTCAAAGCTTCCCGGTGCATAATCGGCAACAACCATTTTAAAGTGGTATTCCTGCCCTGCCACTACAGTTGCGGTTGCAGTAAGAGGAACTGTTCTTCCTTCAAAATTGGTTTCAATATTGGCTGTATTATATCCTCCAAAATACATTTCATTAACCGCTGCACAGCCGCTACTTCCAGGAATTAACGGGTGAATATTGGTAATACTTACAGGACCGGCACCGCCCGGAAGCACTGCCATATTCTGGTAAGGTCCTCCTGAAGTCGGCCTAAGCAAAATGGCAAAAGCATCTGCATACTGACATGGGAATGAGCCGGAGTATTCCTCCGAAGCCAAAATATAATTAAATTTGATCTGTGATGTTGTTGGGACAAAGTCAAATTCCAAAAGAACGCCATCAGTCAGGGTTCCGGTAGATCCGATAGCCTGTGCAAGGTCTGAATCTGTACCTCCGCCATTATTGTCACTCAGGTTGGTTTCAGATCCATTTCCTGCCCGTCTGGCTTTTCCCGTAGAAAGTACAATTCCGTCTTTGAAAGGAAAATTGGTAGTTCCTTTATGGAAATATCCCCATGATCTGTCGGCATCTGTCACAGCATGGTTGGGTGTAATTTTTACATTGGATACAGTAGGTGTTACACAAGTATTTGTTCCGGAAGAGATCAAAACATCTTTTACCAGCTGCGTAATGGAATAGTTGGATTCTGCATATCCGGGAGTGTTTACATCAATAAAATTACCTGCTTTTTGAGTAACTGATCCGGCTGGCTTGTCTTTGGGAGGTTTCCGGGGTCCGTCTGCTTGTGAATATAAAAATGTCGAAACGACTAAGAAAAATAAAAGGAATAGTAGATTTCTTCGCATAATACTTTTGTTTCAACAAATTTAATTTATTTCTAAATATATCCTATATTTTTTATAAATTTTTTAACATAAAAAAAACAAACCTCCCAAATATGGAAGGTTTATCTATTAGTTTCTGTTTTTTAGCAATATCCAGCCTGATCGCTGTTCGAGTTTTTTGCTGGCAGGATTTTCCCATTGTACTTTATACCAGTAAGTGCCTGTAGGCAGATTCATTCCTTTTAAAGAACCTGTCCAGACAGCATCGGTTTTAGTGGCTTTGAAAAGTTCTGCCCCATACCGGTCAAAAACTGATGCCGCAAAATTATTATAGCCTCTGAGTCCTGAGAAATCTATTGTGTCATTTACTCCATCCATATTAGGAGTTATAGCATTACTGATTACAAACGTGAAGAAATCCAGTGAAGTACTACAATTGGCCTCTTTTACCCTTACCATCACATGGTAATTTGTATTATTTAAGACATTATAAAATATGTTGGACGACTGCCATACCACACCTCCATCTATTGAATATTCCAATTCACCTCCTGTAGGATTGCTTGCTGTAAGGGTAAGCACATGATTATCATATACTATATTTGTAAACTGAGGAAGATCAGGATTTAATAATTTTCCAGTGAACGTTTTAGAACACACTCCATTACTGATGGTAACGGTATACGTTCCGGGAACATTCGTAGATATAGTTTGAGTCGTTGCTCCTGTACTCCACAGATAAGTATAGTTAGTACCAGCACCGGCATCTAGAACGCCTGTATCTCCGGCACACACATATACATCCTCTAATGTAGATACAATAGCCGGCACCACTTCGATGGTTACTTTTGCAGGCAGTACAGAGCTACAGCCATTACCTCCCAATGCATACACTGAGTATTCCGTAGTAACTGTTGGCGAAACCACCTGAGTACTTCCGTTTCCGGGAAGGCCTACCCAATTATAGGTAATTCCTCCGGTAGCTGTAAGGGTAACAGACTCTCCAACACATATCTTTGATTTGGATGCAGATATACCTGCCGTTGGCGGTCCAACTATTACAGTAACTGTTGCCGGAGTTGCAGAAACACATCCGTTAGCCGCTACTGCAAATACTTCATATACCGTAGTAACCGTTGGCGAAACTACCTGAGTATTTCCGTTCCCTGGAAGGCCTGTCCAGTTATAGGTGACACCTCCCGAAGCAGTCAATGTTACTGACTCGCCAAGACATATTCTAGGTTGTGAGGATACAACGCTAGCCGTTGGTAATGTTGTATTTTGTGTTACAGTAACTGTTGCCGTATAAGTACAGCTTAGATTTCCCGGCTGGGATACATTGGTCACTGTAAGTGTATAAGTTCCTCCTGCATTGACTACAGGGTTAAGCGTATTGGCCCCTGAAACTATATTTCCACCTCCCGCTGCTGTCCATGCAACAGTAGATCCTGCTGGCACTACAGATGCTGAGGCATTTAGTGTAACCTGAGGTGTAGTACAGGTTATTTCCTGCGGTGCTGCTATCGTAAGTGTTGTTTCAGCTGTTCTCAGTAACTGAAGGGAAACCACATAATGACATCCTCCGTTTTTCACCAATACATATATAGTTTGATTTCCCGGTGGTGAATAGGTTGTTGGCGTTGCAATAAAATTAGCATTTCCTGCAAGAGCATCAGCCTGATTGACATAATAGGTAAAAGTAACACCTGCTCCTGCAGAAGTGATCTGGCTCTGGGCAGTTGTCAGGTCATAGGTAAGTCCCGGAGCATAACATTTATGCAAGGTGGCGTTCTGTACAGTGATTGGCTGCGAAACTTCAATCGTAATTGTTGCCGGGTTTTGCGATACGCATCCATTGGCCCCTACAGCAGTTACGGTGTATGTGGTAGTTGCAGTAGGTGATACCGTCTGAGTATTACCTGTCCCGGGAAGGCCCGTCCAAGTATAGGTGGCACCTCCTGATGCTGTTAAAGTTACCGATTCACCACTACATATCTGTATTTTACTTGCTGTAAGTCCTGTAACAGGCGGAGCACTGTCTCCTGTAACGGTAACATTGGCAACAGCGGTACAGGTAACGGGTCCCGGTTGATAAGTTTTTGATATTGTTAAAGTATACGTTCCCGGAGCATTGATAACCGGATTTAATGTATTTCCTCCTGAAACGATATTTCCTCCCGTGGTAGTCCAGTTAAAAGTAGATCCTGCAGGATAGACAGAAGCTGAAGCATCTAAAGTAGTCTCCGAGCTGGCACACGTTAATACCGCAGGCGGCAAAATTGATGCAGTCATCTGGGGTGCTTTTACCAGCTGTAATTCAGCTACTTTGAAACAGAAGCCATTTTTAACGCGAACATATACTGTTTGTCCTCCCGGACTTGAGTAGGCTGTAGGGCCGGGAATGGTATTTGCATTTCCGGCAAGTGCATCTGCCTGGTTTAAGTAATATGTAAATGCTGCACCAGGCGTTGTACTTATAGAAGCTTCCGCAGAAGGTAAATTAAAGGTTGCATTTCCAGGAGCGTAACAGGCCGTCAGGGTCGCATTCTGTACAGTAGGGGAAGTCCCTCCCACTACTGTAATGGTTCCTGTTCCCGGACATGTGTTTCCCTGGATAAATACCTGAACACTGTATACTCCCGGCTGCGTAGCGGTATAACTAGGTCCGGTTTGGCCAGGAATAGGAATATTATTTAAAAACCACTGATAAGTAACGTTAGGAACCTGAACAGAGGCTGTAAATGTCTGAGGTGCATTATCGCACATATAAACCGTATCAGGAAGCTGCACTCCGGCAGGATCCAGAATTTTCACACCAATATCAAATGAGCCCGCTTCCAGAAATACTGCTGAGTCATAACTCCTGTCACTAAAATCTGCCAAGACCATTTTGAAATGATAGGTCTGACCGGGAATTACAGTCGCTTTTGCGGTCAAAGGAATGGTACGTCCGTCAAAATTAGTTTCAACAATCGGATTATTTATTCCTGCAAAATACTGTTCGTTTATAGGGCCACAGCCAGAAGTTCCAGAAATTGCAGGATGTATGTTAGTCACACTCACAGGGCCTGCTCCACCGGGAAGTACTGCCAGATTGGTATAGGTAGGATCAGTCGCTTTTTTTAACAGCAAAGCAAATCCGTCTGATTTGGTACAAGCAAACTGAAACCCGGGAGCATATTCTTTGGAAGCAAACAGGTATCTGAATGTAACCTCTGTAGAAGCCGGAACAAAATCAAATTCTATGTAGGTAGCATCTCTCAGTTCACCATTATTGATACCCAAAGCCGTAGCCAGATCTGTATCTCCTAAAGTATTCAGATTGTCACTTAAAACTCCCTGATAACTATTTCCTGCTTTTGCAGCGTATCCTGTGGAAAGAACAATTCCTTTTGCAAAAGGAAAAGCTGTGTTTGCTTTATTAAAAAATCCCCAGCTTCGGCCAGGATCATTTACTGATAAATTGGGAGCAACAGTAACGTTACTTACATTGGACGTAGAACATGCTCCTCCGGAAATCAATACATCTTTTACGAGCTGTGTAATGCTGTAGCTGGACTCCGGATAATTGGGTGTATTTACATCTATAAAAACACCTGCTTTCATAGAGGAGGCGTTAGCTTTTTTTGCAGGTATCGCTGCTCTGTCTGTGTTTTGAGCAAAAACCAAACTGCCGATGAATGCAAAAAATAACGCCAAAAATAAATTTCCAATCCTCCTATTTAACATTTTATAGTATTTTAAACAAAAATACTATTTTTTTTGATTGAAACTTAATTTAACACAATTTACATTATCACTAATACAAGTTTATTTATTCTGCAATATAAATTTGCTTTATTTGAAAATAATAAGAAAGGCTGACAAATATGCCAGCCTTTCTATAAATTCTATAAAAGATTATTCTAAGTTTTTAAGAAGAATCCATCCTGTTTTCACTGCCGTCTGTTTACTGGCAGGATCCTGATAGGTTACCTGATACCAATAAGATGCCGTAGGAAGACGTTTCCCCTGGAAATAGCCATCCCAATACGGCCTTGTTTTTCCGGCTTTAAACACTTCCCTTCCGTAACGGTCAAAAACAAAACCTTGGAAATCTTTGTAACTGCTTACTCCGCTAAAATCAATGATATCGTTTACATTGTCTCCGTTTGGTGTGATCACGTTTTTCATGACAAATGTAAAATACTCCAGGAATCCTACACAGCTGGTATTTTTCACTTTGACACGGATAGATATTACTGTATTTTTAGGAACATTGGAAAATACATTGGAAGACTGCCATGTAAAGCCGTCATCTACAGAATATTCCAATACCCCATTACTAGGATTGGTTGCTGTAAGAACCATGGTTCCGTTGTCGCTGTATTCAACTTTTATGATTTCGGGAACTACAGCACGTATTACCTGGGTTTTAAACTCTTTAGAACAAACTCCATTACTGATCATTACGGTATATTCACCCGGAGTTGATACGGTAATACCCTGAGTAGTCTCACCTGTACTCCATTCATAGGTATATCCAGGTCCGGATCCGGCGTCTAAAAGGATCATATCTCCTTCGCAGATCTGCCCTCCTTTCAGTGTGGATACGATAGCCGGAACTACATCAATGGTAATGGATGCAGGTTGTAGAGATTTACAGCCCTGTGCACCAATGGCATATGCTGTATAGGTTGTTGTCTGGGTTGGGCTTACCGTTCTTACTCCTCCTGTAGAAGAAGTATCTCCCCACTGATAGGTTACCCCGCCTGCAGCGGTTAATATCAGAGATTCTCCTTCGCAGATCCTCATTCTTGGAGCGGTAATCTGGGCAACAGGTGTCTCTTCTCTTCTTAACGTCAGAGTCACTATTTTGCTACAAAATGCACCATTGGAAACAACTACGTAAATAACCTGTCCATCGGTACCATTATAATTGGTGAGATTCGTGATGAAATTATTGTTTTGGGCCTGTGCATCTGCCTGATTGGCATAAAAACTAAATACTGCCCCCTGTGTTGTGCTTATCTGTGGTTTAGCGTCTTCCAGGTTAAATGTACTCAGAGTAGGAGTAGCACAGAGCTTCAGTGTTGCATTTTGAGCCGTTGGAGAGGTTCCTCCTATAATGGTAATGCTGGCTTTCTGACATTCTGTTCCACCCACAAAAGTTCTTACTTCATATACTCCCGGTGAAGTGGCAATATATACGGCACTGGTTGCATTAGGAATAACTACGCCGTTTTTGTACCATTTGTAGGTCATTCCCGGCACCGCTGATACCTGTGCCTTTAAAGTCTGTGGTGTATTATCACACATATTCAGGGTTTCCCCCAATGGATTTCCGTTACCGTCTACGATGGTCATTCCGATGTCAAATGACCCTCCCTGCAGAAATACGGCAGAATCATAACTATTATCAACGGCATCTGCCATAACCATTTTAAAATGATAGGTCTCTCCCGGAATAACCGTAGCCACTGCTGTAAGAGGGATTGTTCTCCCTATGAAATTGGTTTCAATATTCGTGGTATTCAATCCGCCGAAGTACTGCTCATTAATGGTTTCACCATCACATCCTACTCCCAGGGGTACAATATTAAGAACACTTACCGGTCCTGCTCCGTTGGGAAGAACGGCTAAATTTTCATAGGTTGGATCACCTACTTTTTTCAGAAGAAGCGCAAAGCCGTCTGCAAAGTCACCACATGGGAATCCGCTTGTATATTCCTCTGAAGCAAATAAATAATTAAATTTCACCTGATTGCTGTTCGGAACGAAATCAAATTCCAGAGACACAACATCTTTAAGGTCATCCGGCGGATTGATAGCAGCCACCAGATCCGGATCATTCATCCCGGCTCCCGGAACAATATCGCTTAATGTGGATGCTTCCAGGGCATTTCCAGCTCTTCGCGCTTTACCGGAAACAAGCACCACTCCATCAGTAAAAGGAAAATTAGTCGTTCCTTTATGAAAATATCCCCATGCTCTTTCCGTATCTGTTGGCGGCTGGTTGGGGGATATGGTTACATTGCTCACATTGGGAGCCGAGCAGACAGACCCTCCGGAAATCAGTACGTTTTTCACCAGCTGATCTATGGTAAACGCGGAAGGTGCATAAGTAGGTACATTTACATCAATAAATGCCCCGGCTTTTTTACTCTGTGCACTAAACTTTTCGGGTTGTGGCTTTCTGTTCACTTTCTGGGAAAATGCGGAAACAGAAGCCAATAGAAACATCGTAACTAAAAAGTAATTATTCAGTCTATAATTGAACATTTTATTTTTATTTGTTCAAATGTAACAAAAATATCAATAAAAAACACTCTTTTAAAGTCAATTCAATAATTTTAACACCTATATTAATAATAAATTTATTTTATAATTACATATTCCACAAAATTAGTAGGATTTAATTTTACAAACTGGCAGTAAGCATAAAAAAAGCAGATCTAAAATTAGTCTGCCTTTATTTTTTTGAAAACTTCTCTCAGTTATCATTGATGTTATTCCTTTTTCAGCTGGTCTATCTCTGTCTGAAGTTGGCTGATGATATCTTTTAACGCCTTGATTTCATTCTTATTGGAATTGACATTACTCTTCAGAATCACATTCTTGGCTCTTTCATTATGGTCTTCCTCATCTTCATCTTCGTTGATTTCTTCAATATCTTCCTGGATATCTTCAATGTCTTCATTAATCTCTTCGATATCCTCGCTGATCTCTTCAATGTCTTCACTGATTTCCTCGATGTCTTCCTGGATGTCTTCAATATCTTCGCTGATCTCCTCGATGTCTTCCTGGATGTCTTCAATCTTTTCGTGACTCTTGTTCACAGACATCTGAATAAAAATAGCCAGATAAATGGCCTCAAGAGAAACTACCGTTGTAAGGATCAGAAGCATTTTATCAAACTCAACAATATTGAGCATTGGTAAAAGAAATGAGGTGGTGAAAAATAAAGTATGAGCGATGAGTGACGGGATAGAGCCCACCCACCACGTAATGCCGTTCGCAATTTTTTCTAAAGCGTCTATTTTTTCAGTTTCTTTTTTCATCCTTTCTTAGTGTTGTTTATAAGAGTTCTTTGGTCACCCCAAGCCCAAACAGAGCGAAATCATACTTAGCCGGATCCTTTTCATCAAATTTTCTGATGGCTACATCCAGTTCTTCCACGGTTTTCCAGTCGTTCTGTGTTCTGGAAACCAGCCCCAGCTTTCTGGAAATATTTCCCGTATGTACATCTAACGGGATCGAAAGATATTTCTGATCTATATTTTTCCAAATACCAAAATCTACGCCATGTTTATCTTTTCGCACCATCCACCGCAGAAACATAATAATTCTTTTGGAGGAAGAGTTTTTATACGGCGAACTGATATGTTTGTGGCTTCTGTGCTTCTCCTGTTCCAGAAAACGGCTTCTGAATCTTTCAATAGCATGCTGAAAATTAGTTTCCTGATCTTTTACTGTAAATAAATTTTCCAGGCTCTCATTTTCTTTATAAATCTTGTTGAACTGCCTGATGAAATAAGCAAAATCCTGTCCGTTAAAAGTTCTGTGAATACTTTTGTCGTCAAGAATCTCCAGATCTTTTTCAGAATAATTCATTACAAAATCATATGGAGAATTCCCCATGATATCAAGCATCTTATCTGCAGATTTGATGATTGATTTCCTGTTACCCCAGGAAATAGTGGCTGCCAGAAATCCGGCAATTTCTACATCCTGCTTTAGAGTAAAACGGTGCGGGATCTGTATAGGATCATCTTCAATAAAATCCAGGCTGTTATACTGATCCGCTTTTTCATTCAAAAAGCTTTTTAATTCTTCAAAATTAAGCATACCGGTTTTAAATTTTTACACTTTCCAATGCTTTTGGCAGGAAGGTATTGGGAAAAACATTTCTGGCTTCATCCGTAAATACGGTAAGGTCTGCATACCGGTTTGAAAAATGTCCTAAGATCAGTTTTCCCACTTCGGCTTTCTGGGCAATCATTGCCGCTTCCAGTGCCGTTGAATGTCCGGTATAGTCTGCCATTTCTTTCAGATCATGCAGGAAGGTGGATTCGTGATACAGAACCGTTACATTTTTAATGATCGGGAGCACCGATTCAAGATACCGGGTATCGCTGCAGAAAGCATAGGAAACAGGAGGCGCCGGATCCAGGGTCAGTACTTCATTTTTCAGGACATACCCATCGCTCAGCACAACATCTTTTCCTGCTTTTATATTATGGTAGTCACAGGTTTCTATTTCGCTGTATTTGGCGATTTCCTTCATATTCAGGTGTCTGTCTTTCGGTTTTTCTTTAAAAAGGTAACCGTTGCAGTATATCCTGTGATCCAGTGGGATGGTATATATTTCTACCCTGCTGTCTTCGTAGATCTTTTCTGAATAATCTTTGTCCAGCTCGTGGTAAACCACTTCAAAACCACGATGTGTTTCTGTAATGGTAAAGATGGTTTCCAGCATTTTTTTGATTCCCTTCGGACCATAAACATGCAGAGGAGTGTCTCTTCCAAGCAAACGAAAAGAGGCAATAAGACCGGGAAGACCGAAACAGTGGTCGCCGTGAAGATGGGATATAAAGATATGATTGATCTTTGAAAATCTCGCTTTTGCTTTTCTCAGCTGTACCTGGGTTCCTTCTCCGCAATCGATCAGAAAATGTCTTTCTTCCATTTCCAGCAGCTGTGCCGTGGGTGAAGAATTAATGGTCGGAATAGCTGAATTAAAGCCTAATATCGTTAAATAAGTACTCAAATCAATAGTTTATTGTAACAAATGTACGACAGAAAATTTAAACATATCTTTTAGATTTAAGTTTAAATACTGACCAACATAGAATTAATTAGTCTTTTACTTTAAGGAAGTCCAGAAACAGATCCAATGCCTGTTTGCGGTGGCTGATTCTGTTTTTTTCTTCAGGATTCATTTCTGCAAAAGTCCTGTCATATTCTTCAGGAACAAAGATAGGATCATATCCAAAGCCTTTGTGTCCTTTATTTTCTGTGAGTAAATTTCCGTGCACTCTTCCTTCAAAATAACGGGCTCCATTTTCATCATAATAGCATAGAACCGTAATGAAATAGGCTTTTCTATTTTCCTGACCTTCGAGCTCGCCTAAAACCTTTTCGATATTTTTAGCAAAATCATGATCTCCTGCATAACGTGCGGAAAAAATTCCGGGTCTGCCATCCAGAGCTTCAACAGCAAGGCCGCTGTCATCACCTAAACTGGGAATCCCGGTTTTTTCAAAACAGTATTTTGCTTTGATCAATGCGTTTGCGTTGAAAGAGTCGCCATCTTCTACAATTTCTTCATGAATATTATAATCGGTAAGGCTTTTTACTGTAAAATTATTTTCCAGGATCTGCTGGATCTCTTCTTTTTTGTGTGCGTTGTGTGTGGCAACTAATAATTCCATATCTATATTCATTTTGTCCGTCTCATTTACTACGGCTGATTTCTATCACAAATTTTCATTAAATTTCAGCGTAATGTACTTTATACTTTTTCATAAAAAGATAGTAAAATAAAGAAAAAAGTACAATGCCAACAGCCAGAATAACCCATTCGGAAATTTTGAAGGCATCTGCAAAACTTTCGCTTTTGGTATAAGTAACCAGCAATGAAGAACACAGGTTATTGAACCCATGCAACAGCATTGGCAGCAACAGGGATTTTGTTTTATGATATACCAGTCCCAGTACGCCTCCCAGCAATACTGCTCCTACAAATTGCCATGGATTGGCATGAACCAGTCCAAAGATAATGGACGCATAAAAAATAGCTCTCCGAGGATCTACTCCTTTATTGATAAGCCCTTTCTGAATAATTCCCCTGAAAATAATCTCTTCAAAAACAGGGGCCATAATCACCGTCATAATGATCATGATAACCGGCTCAAAGGTCAGCTGTTCCATAAGCTTTGAGAAAAACTCATAGTATTTTCCCCAAAACGGCCCTGTGGTAGGAATAAGCGATGTTATAAATTCTGAAATGAACATCATTCCCAACATCATAGGAAATATCAGGAGGTAGGTAGAAAAATTCGTCGGAGAGAAGCTGAAGTTCAGTTTTTTTCCTGTTGAAGGTCTGACGATGAAAAAATCGAAAAAAGCAATAGCAGTCAAAAAACCTGCTGCATTAGTTACCATCAGAAACCAGTCTTTCAGTTCGAGGTTTATCTTAAAAGCAATTTTCCAGAAACTGCCGAAAAAAGAAACAGCCATTGTTCCTATAAATAATCCTGCCAGTAAAACAAGACCGCCGATCCACGTAAAGGTAAACTTCGGATACCTGCTATTCTCCATACTTTTCTCTGTAAGTTTGTAAAAACAAAGATAATTTTTTTGAAAGCCTTAAGCAACTAAAAAAGGAAATACTTATTTTCGCCTGTTCATCTGAATCACCGCAAAAATGAATTTTATTTCAACCCTTCTGTATGAAAGAGAAATTTAAAGTAATGGAATCCGAGATCAACCGGCCAATGATGTATTTAGCCGGCAGTCTGATCTGGCTGGTCATTATTTCCGTAGCTGTAGTCATCTTTCTTCTCTTCAGTGAAATTTCCGGATCTGGTTTTATGAATGATCTGGAATATAGACCTTCCCGTTTTTTCATTCTCCTTTTTACTGAAATCGGCCTCGTTTTCTGCTGTCTTTTTTTGATTTATTTAATGGTCAATTTCAAGAAGAAGTATTTCCGAAGAATAATCATCGATGAAAACGGTGTATCTGTTTATAATATACAGCATGAGATGATTCACCAAACACTGTATTCTGAGCTGCATCACTCCAACGATATATATTTCCCTGATATCAGCCACAGAATTCATTCCCAGCCTTCTTTCAGAATAACATTGAGGATCTTTAAAAAAAATAAAACAGGTCAAATTATGGAAGAAAGTATTGATCTGAATAACAATTCTTTCAACATCAAAAACAAATTTGAACTCTACCGTCATTTTCTATACGGCATCCAAACCTTCCGTCCGGAACTTACAATAGGGCAACGTACGGCCGAGTACTTCAACCTGGAAACTCACAGGATAGATAAATAACTTAGATTGTCTTCAGCCAACTATCATCCATTTATTCCTGTAATTTATTTGAAACCTCATAAAAAATCCCGATTTTTGCAACTTCAAAATACACTATGTCAGACTTAATCAAAGAAATACAAAAAAGAAAGACTTTCGGAATCATTTCCCACCCGGATGCCGGAAAGACAACCCTTACGGAAAAATTACTTCTTTTCGGGGGCGCTATCCAGGAAGCCGGTGCAGTAAAGTCCAACAAAATAAAAAAAGGAGCTACCTCCGACTTTATGGAAATCGAAAGACAGAGAGGGATCTCCGTTGCGACTTCCGTATTGGCTTTTGAATATAAAGACCACAAGATCAACATTCTGGATACACCGGGTCACAAGGATTTTGCTGAAGACACTTACAGAACTTTAACAGCCGTAGACTCTGTGATCGTCGTAATTGACGTTGCAAAAGGAGTTGAGGAACAAACTGAAAAACTGGTTAAGGTCTGCAGAATGAGAAACATCCCGATGCTTGTTTTCATCAATAAACTTGACCGTGAAGGTAAGGATGCATTTGATCTTTTGGATGAAGTTGAGCAGAAACTAGGATTAAGAGTGGTTCCACTGTCTATTCCTATTGGTATGGGAAGTGATTTCCAGGGAATTTATAATATCTGGGAAAACAACATTCAGCTGTTCCTGGAAGAAAAGAAACAGAGAGTCGGTGAAACGGTTAAGTTTGATGACATCAATGATCCTTCCATAGATGAAGTGATTGGTGAAAAAGCAGCCCAAAACCTAAGAGATGAGCTTGAGCTTGTACAATCTGTTTATCCTGAATTCAGCCGTGAAGAATATATGAACGGTGATTTACAGCCGGTTTTCTTCGGTTCGGCTTTGAATAATTTTGGAGTGCGTGAATTATTGGATGCATTTATTGAAATTGCTCCTATGCCACAGCCTAAAGAAAGCGATACACGTCTTGTAAAACCGGAAGAGAATAACTTTACAGGATTCGTTTTTAAGATCCATGCGAATATGGATCCGAAGCACAGAGACAGACTTGCTTTCGTAAAAATTGTTTCGGGAACATTTAAAAGAAATGAAAATTACCTGTTGGTAAGAGAAGGCAAAAAAATGAAATTCTCTTCCCCGAATGCATTCTTTGCTGATAAAAAAGAGGTTGTAGATGAAAGTTTCCCCGGAGACATTGTAGGTCTTCATGATACAGGAAGCTTCAGGATCGGTGATACGTTAACGGGAGGTGAAAAGCTGAGCTTCAAAGGGGTACCAAGCTTCTCTCCGGAACATTTCCGTTATATCAACAACAGTGATCCGCTTAAAGCTAAGCAATTGGCCAAAGGTATTGACCAGCTCATGGATGAAGGTGTTGCCCAGCTATTCACCCTTGAAATGAACGGCAGAAAGATCATTGGAACCGTCGGAGCACTTCAGTATGAGGTTATCCAATACCGTCTGGAACACGAGTACGGTGCAAAATGTACCTATGAGCCTCTTTCAATGCACAAAGCATGCTGGGTGGAAGCCGATGAAAAATCTGATGAGTTTAAGGAGTTTGCAAGATTGAAACAGCGATTCCTTGCCAGAGATAAATATGATCAGCTTGTATTCCTGGCAGATTCTTCATTTACGATTCATATGACACAGGAAAAATTCCCGAATGTAAAACTGCATTTTATCAGTGAATTTCAACAAGACTAATTGAATAAAAAACAAAAAACCGTTCATCTGAACGGTTTTTTTATAGAATCTATTTGAATGAACTACTTAGGTATCATCATTAATTTCTTAACAATTTTCTCTCCATCTACAGTAACATGAATCATATAGGATTCAGTAGGCAAATGTTTTAAGTTAATCTGTTCCAGATCTTGGTCAAATATATATTTGGTTTTTTTAGGAACAATCAGTTTTCCATCCATTGAAAATAATTCGTAAGTAATCACGTAAGGACGCAGTGGGATCTGCCTAGGAAAATCAGCTTTAATGTAAACATAACCATCATTTGAAGGTACCGGATATATCATCAGACCCTTGTATATTCTTATAGGAGCTGTTCCTGGGGTACCACCTCCGGGATTTACTACCGCTGATGAATTAATTGTAAAATTTTGCGAATTGACATTTAAAAATACGTTATTCACAGCTTTCACCATGATTCTGGCATTATTAGAAATTGTTCCAAGGCCGCCCGGAACAGTATAATTATAAGAACCATTATTAGGGGCGCTTGGGACCAAAACAGTCGGGAAAGTAAGACCGCCGTCTTTTGACAACAGGATCGTTACATTAGAAGTGCTAACCGGTGCAGCTGTTGTATTGGCAACATCCCATGTAATTGCATAGGACTGACCTTCACTCCAAACAACTCCTGCTGTGTTTTGTGAGGTAACCACAAAAGGTCCCGCAGTATCCACAACGGTAAGTTTCACATCATCGCGTCCTGTCTGCCCTCCCAGAGAATTATTATCCCTTACAAGAACCGAAAAATTAAGATCTCTCCCTCTGGAAGCAAGTTTCTCCCATGCTTTTACATCTGTAGGAGTTACAATGGCAGGATCATAGCCGGAAACAATGGTTGACAGTCTGGGAAAGTATCTTGAAGGTGATGCTGTAGGCGTTACAGATCTAAAAAGAGGCCCCACTCCATTTACCGGCTGGGGTGGCATAGCTGCAGCCCCAAAATCAATTTGTTCCCAGGTATACGTAAGAGCATCATTATCCGCATCTGTTGCAGTTGCTGTCAGCATAAAGGGTGTACTTTTCGGTATGCTTTTATCTGTGCCGGCATTTACAATTGGCTCTGCGTTTGCAATTGGCGTTTTAACGCCGCAGTTAGAAGTAGAACCTGTAGTTAATCTGGTATACATTTCTGCAATACTTACTGCATGGAAATAAGCATCACTGTGGGCCTGTACATTTGGAGGACATATACCGGCGTATCCCATAATAGAGCTTGCACTTCCCGGCTCTATTGATGTGGGTGTGTTTCTGTTACAGCTATTATTTTGGGTATGGTTTGCCCCAAACTGGTGTCCCATTTCATGGGCTACATAATCTATGACAAAAGGATCACCTACCGGAACTGCAGACCCTGTAACTCCACCCGCCTTACTGTTTCCGCAAATGGAAGGAGTGGCTGCTAAACCGTTATCATTTCCTGCATTGGCCTGAAAGAATAAGTGTCCGATATCGTAGTTGGCAGCACCAATAATGGTATTCGTAACCGTGATATTTTCGTTAAGCATCTGGCCTGCATTCAGGGTATTAAAAGTATCTGTACTGATAAAGAATAAAGCATCTGTATTTGGAATAAGCTGCAGTCTTACTGAAATATCTTTTTCAAAAACTTCGTTTAATCTTGTTACAGCCAGGTTAACAGCAGCAAGAACCGCCGCTTTTTTCTGAGCATCCGTTCCTGAACCTACACCAGCCTGCCCTGCAATATAAGCAGTATATTCTGTCGTTGTTGTAATAGCCAGCCTGTATTTTCTATGTAATGCGTCAATAACTGTTTTCTGGACATTTAAGGCTGATTCATTCTGTTCGCTGTCTCCATTAAAATGACATTCAAACTGACCGGGAGATGAAGCATTTTTCCTGTCATAAAGTTTATAAACCTTATTATCTTTTGTGTAAGAATCAATATAATAAATTCCCTGATTATTTCTGATCATACCGTTAAATCCAAAATAAGGATCTATGGTAAACTTTAAACTTGCTGATTTGTCCCCTTTTTTGAAGCCAGTATAAGACCGAATTTCAGAATATCTGTTCTGAAGGTCGGGATGCATCGTTGATGATTCGAAAATCTCATAGGTATCAAAACCTCCTTCAAGGTTGGGAAAGTTCAGCAATACTCCTTTTCGGGACAAATGCAGGTCACTGTCCGGCAAATTTTTAAGTTGACTTTGAATCTCACTAACATTAAGTTTAAACAAAACAAAATCTGTAATTCTTACATTACTTTCACGAATCTCAGTGGTGATTTTTGAGTCAAGCTTTTTCCAATGATTTTTTTGAGCAAACCCCACTGCCGAAAACATGAGTAAGGTACCCAGAACAAGTAATTTTTTCTTCATTTGATTTTTTATAAATTAAGAGGTTATCAGTTTAACACCTGAAGGAACTTTCCCTTCTATTTTAAGAATCAGTATGGGATTCTTTTCTTTATTCAATAAATATTCTTCGTTATTAATTTCTTTATAATAAACCTTTAAAACAGATTTCTCCTCTTCTAGCTTCTCTATTTCAATATCACCGTATTGCTGTGTTTTCAATGTAGGTTTCAGCACAAGAAGAAACTCATTTTCAGACAGTGTAGGAATTGGTTGTGACCGGGAAAACCTTTCATCCTGCATTACACTGTATAATTTTAGTGTCTCCTCAAAAGACTGCAAAATTGTATACTCTTTTAATGGTATATTTTTATTCAGTCTCCGTACTTCTGAAAATTTTATTTCATTATTATTTTTACTCATTACCGATTCTGTTTCTACAACATTTTTTGTGGCAGAAAGGTTTGTACAGGCTGATCCGCCTCCAAATCCAAACAGAAACAACAGAAAGATTAACAAAAATACTCTTTTCATCAGAAAATATTAATAAGCAAATGTAAATATTAAAACCGTTCAATGGAATTATTGAACGGTTTATTTTTATAGCAAAAGCTTAAATTATTTTTTAATAATCAACTTTTTAGAAATTTTTTGGCCGTCTTTTTCTACCTGAACTATATAAACCCCTGATGGAAGGAAAGACAGGTTAACTTCTTCGTGAATCTTACTTCCTTTTACCTCTTTAGCCGCCTTGACCAGTTTTCCGTCCATTGCATATACCGTGTACGAAATACCGTTCCCTGCTTCGGTTTCAATAGTAAAGATTCCTTTTGAAGGATTCGGATAAATTTTTATTCCTTCTTCAGCTTTTTCAGTTTCACTGGTTCCTAATGTAGAATTGATGGTAAAATTTGTTGTATTCACATTTAAAAACACATTATCAATTGCTTTAATCATTATTCTTGCCGTTGAACTGGTCCCTAAACCGGCCGGAACATTGAATGTGTAAGAACCGTTGTTTGGTGTGCTCGCTACAAGTGTATGAGGGAACGTGAGTCCTCCGTCTTTGGAAAGCAGGATCATTACATTTGCTGTATTTACGGGAGCTGCGTTGGTATTGGCAACGTTCCATGTAATTGTCTGCGAGGCTCCTACATTCCAGGCAACTCCTCCTGCATTCTGGGAAGTTACTGTAAATGGCCCGGCAGCTGTAGATACTGTAAGCTGGACATCATCACGCCCAGTCTGTCCGCCAACCGGTTTATTATCTCTCACCAATAAAGAGAAAGTTAAAGGTCTTGCTACGGTCGATAGTTTTTCCCACGATCTATAGTTTGCAGCTATAATAATAGTAGGATCATATCCTTCTATAATCGTTGAAAGTCTTGGGAAATATCTTGTAGGAGATGTTGTTGCCCACATCGATCTGAACATAGGTCCTATTGCATTTGTAGGTCTTGGAGGCATTGTTGCAGCACCGGTATCAATTTGTTCCCAGTTATAGGTAATGGCATCACCATCCGGATCAGAGCCTACGCCTGTTAAAGCAAATGGAGTTCCTATTGGAATTGTTCTGTCCGGCCCGGCATTTGCGGTAGGCTCGCTATTTCCTGTTGCTGTATTCACTGAGCAGTTTCCTCCTGATCCTGTAATTCTGGTATACATCTCACGAATACTTACGGCATGGAAATAAGCATCACTGTTATTCTGTACATTTGGAGAACAGATCCCTGCATATCCCATGATGGAACTTGCACTTCCCGGCTCTACTGATGTTGCTGTATTTCTGTTACAGCCATTATTCTGAGTGTGATTGGCCCCAAACTGATGTCCCATTTCGTGCGCAACAAAATCAATAACAAAAGGATCCCCTACAGGCGCCGATGAACCTGTAACACCTCCGGCTTTCTCATTGCCACAAATTGCAGGTGTATAAGCAAGTCCATTATCGTTACCCTGACCAGCCTGGAAAAATACATGCCCAATATCATAATTATTGACGCCAATTGCATTATTAGTCACCGTAATATTCTCATCAATCATCTGATAGGCATCCAATGCATCAAAAGTATCTGAAGCAATAAAAAACAACTGATCAGTATTAGCAACGAGTTGTAAAGACACTGAAATTTCATTTTCAAATACCTGATTAAGACGTGCTACTGCTAGATTAACTGCTGCAAGTACAGCTGCTTTTTTCTGGGCATCCGTTCCATTACTTACGCCAGCCTGTTGTGCAGCATAGGCTGTATATTCTATGGTTGTAGTAATAGCCAATCTGTATTTACGCATCAATCCGTCTACAACTGTTTTACCATGTACGTCGGGAGCGAGATCAATTAAAGGCGAATCTCCTTTAAACAGACAGTCGAAACGGTTTTGAGAAAGTGCATTCTTTCTGTCATATACCATATAAACTTTGTTATCCTGAGAATACGAATCTATATAGTACATTCCTTTTATTCCTTTCACTACCGCATTCAGTCCAAAATATGGATCATAAGTAAATCTTATGTTTGTAGTGGGGTCCCCTACCTTTTGCCCTGAATATGACTTTATATCGGAATATCTTGCCTGAAGTTCAGGATGCATTGTAGATGCTTCAAATATTTCGTAGGTGTCAAATGTTCCCTGATCATTGGGGAATTTTACAAGAATTCCTTTCTCTGAAGAAAGGCTACTTCTGTCCGGAGCCAGAGAAAGCTGATGTTTCATCTCCTCAGTATTCAGGCTGACCAATTGATAGTCTACAGTTCGTACGCCTCTTTCTCTTGTTTCTTTTACGCTTTTCTGTGAGGCCCTGTTCCAGGTATTCTGCTGTGCCGCGGCTGTTCCTGAAAGGACCAGGAGGCTTGTCAGAAATAATAATTTTCTTTTCATTATATAATATTATTGTATGGTTAATTTGATTTTTTTGGGACTCCCCGTAATTTTCACGATCAGTATAGGATCGGATTGTTTTTTCTCTTTGTATTCCTGACTTTCAACTTCCTTATAAAAAACGGTAAGTGTGGAAGTGTTCGTTTCCAGTTTTTCAATTTCAATATCGCCGTTCTTTATTTTTCTCAGTGTAGGCTTTAAGACTAAAAAGTACTCTCCCTCTTCTAAAACAGGAATCGGAGCTGATCTGGAATATTTTGAATCATTGAGGTTCATGTACAGATCTTTAATTCCTTTTGTGGAAGTAATGACTGTATATTCTTTCAGATCCGTTTTAAGATTAAGCCGTCTGATTTCAGTAAATTCTACTTTATCCTGATTTTTATTCTGATAATTTATCTGCGCCATATTTTTGTAATCAGCACAGTTAATCAGCAAAAAATCGAAAAAATTCAAAAAAAGAAAACTTTTAATAAATAGACCCATAATAACAAATATAAAAACTTTTCAGGCATAAACACACTATTTTCTGTTATCATTTCCACACCTACAATTCTTAAAACGAGACAATAAGCAGCTCATTTATTCTAAATCTTCTGGAGACTCGCAATTATAAAATATAATCTCAGAAACAAATTTAAAATAACACTCATTTGTAAATCTTTTGTAAAACAATTACAAAGTGTTGATTTTTAAGTTCTTAAATTTTTACCAGAAGAATACTTTCTATTTACAAAAGTATGGCTCCATCCGCCACTAATTTTACTTCATCAAAAAAATTAATGTTATGAAAAAGTTCATATTACTTCTTGCCGTGTCAGGCACGTTTATTATGTGTAAAAAAGGGGAAGCGGCAACATCCAGGATAGAAGACACTTTACATGCCACAGACAGCACTGCCGCAGCGGTGAATGAAACCGTCAATTCTATCAACAATACCGCGGATAAAGTTCTGGACTCGGCCAACGTCAGAATAAAAGATTTTGAGGATGCCAAAGGCGAAATTCAGCAGAAAATAGAAAATACTTCTAAGATGGTAGATTCTTTAACCGATAAAATTGCCTCAACAAAATTGGAATCGAAGATTGAGAAAAAAGATTCAACAGAGAAAAAGGCTGAGAAGATCGTTGTTCATGTCCCGGCTCCGAAAGTGATCAAAGAAACCAGGATCGTGTACAAAGACAAGCCCCGGAATGACAGCTATGAGCTTAAAAATAAAATGGTAAAAACAGGTATTCTTTCTGTAAAAGCGGATAACGCGGAAACGGTAAAAGAACTTGTCAAAGAAGAAACTGTAAAAAACAATGGCTATGTAAAAAGTGAAGAGCTTTCTTATAATACTGCTGAAGCTGCTAACAGGAGCTCATCTTACGAAGAAAACAGCCAAAGGGTATATTATATGGACATTAAAGTTCCTATCCGTAATTTTGACAGCTTAATGAATGACCTGAGTGAAATTGGTGATGTTGAGACTAAAAATATACAGGTTTCCGGAAACAGCTACGAAGAGAATACTTTGTGCACTATAACCGTAACTCTTACTGATAAGTCAGCGTATGAAAAAGAACCTAAAACTTTCGGCGAAAAATCACTGGCGGCAGTTTCATCGGGCTGGGATGTGATTACTTCGGTCTTTCTTTTTATTCTTCCGTTATGGCCTTTATTTCTGATCGGCGGAATAGGATATTACTTTTACAAAAAGAAGACTAAAAAAAATACGGATAATCATGCCCAATAAAACAGGGTCATTGAAGATGCTTTTTAATATTATTTTAATAAAAGTCAGGTCCCTGCGGAGCTTCTTCTTTGTATATTTAAAACAGCTTGTATTTATCAGCAGGACTGCATCATGTATTCAGCTTGATTATTATAAAAGTAGTTTGTAAAAGAAAGGCTCCCGATCGGGAGCCTTTCGCTATTTCATGTTCACTACTTTGTCTACGATAAACTTTGTGTTTCCTCTCCATGGAAGCGCTCCATTGTATTCTTTGTAATGAAGATCAAAAGTTTTGCCGCTGTTGGTTTCCAGCTGTTTAAAAATTTCAGGATCTTCTACAGAAAATTCAAATTCATAGCTTGTAATGGTTCCTGTTTTTCCTTTTCCAAAACCTTCCTGGATCAGTTTCCCTTCGTAGGTTTTGAAAACATAGCCTTTTTTCATGGCATAATTCAGATAGCCGGATTTTACCCCTTCTCCAAAGACGAAATAGTATTTATACCATACTGTTACACCTATCAGAAGAAGAATTACACCGAGACTGATCCACAAAGTTTTTTTCATAGGAGTGCGTTTTTATATTAAATTTATTTTGCGATGCTTCTGGAAATCACAATTTTCTGAATCTCAGAAGTACCTTCGTAGATCTGCGTGATCTTCGCATCTCTCATCATTCTTTCTACGTGATATTCTTTCACATATCCGTATCCACCGTGAATCTGTACTGCTTCAATAGTAGTATCCATTGCCACCTGGGAAGCGTATAATTTAGCCATTGCACCGCTTTCAGAGATATCTT
This sequence comes from Chryseobacterium sp. NFX27, assembly GCF_049887855.1. NCBI lineage: Bacteria > Pseudomonadati > Bacteroidota > Flavobacteriia > Flavobacteriales > Weeksellaceae > Chryseobacterium > Chryseobacterium sp. NFX27. The sequence continues at coordinate 54,835 of NZ_JAGEKK010000014.1, forward strand.
TACCTGAATCTTTCTCGAACGCCGCCTTGAAACATAACATTCTTGCTGCAGTAATCTGGGTAGCCATATCTGCCAATTTAAATGCAATTGCCTGGTGATTGATGATTTCAGTTTTGAAAGCTTTTCTTGTTTTAGCATATTTTAAAGCCAATTCATAAGCTCCTGAAGCAATACCCAAAGCCTGGGAAGCAATACCTATTCTTCCTCCGTTCAATACGGCCATTGCAAAATTGAATCCGAACCCGTCTTCTCCGATTCTGTTTTCTTTCGGTACTTTTACATTATTGAAGATCAAAGAATGGGTATCACTTCCTCTGATTCCCAGTTTGTCCTCTTTTACTCCAACTTCAAAACCTTCCCATCCTCTTTCAACGATAAAAGCGTTGATTCCTTTATGTTTTTTCTCCGGATCTGTCTGTGCGATTACAATATAATAAGAAGCTGTTCCTCCATTCGTGATCCAGTTCTTGATACCGTTCAAAAGATAATAATCTCCTTTGTCTTCAGCGGTTGTTTTTTGGGAAGTAGCATCAGAACCTGCTTCAGGCTCAGATAATGCAAAAGCGCCAATTACCTTTCCGCTGGCAAGAGGAGTAAGATATTTCACTTTCTGTTCTTCGGAAGCAAATTTTTCAAGACCTGCACATACCAGAGAGTTATTTACGGACATTACCACAGCTGCAGAGGCATCTATCTTTGCAATCTCCTCCATTGCCAAAACGTAAGAAACGCTATCCATTCCTGCACCTCCGTACTTAGGGTCTACCATCATTCCCAAAAGCCCCATTTCACCCATTTTCTTTACTTGTTCTGTAGGAAATTTCTGATCGCGATCTCTTTCTATAACTTCAGGTAATAGTTCATTTTGTGCAAAATCTCTTGCAGCCTGCTGAATCATCAGCTGTTCTTCCGATAAATTAAAGTCCATAAAAAATAATAATTAGATAGCCGTAAATTTACACTTTTTAACGAAATCTGAAAATAGAATTGGAAGTTAGAGGTGGCCAGTTTCAAACTTTCACAGAAATAATCGTTAAAAGTCCCTGATATTATGGCAGGCATTCAATTAATTGTCAATTAGTGATTTCTGATTACTACAATTAAAAAAAATGCTTATATTTAAAATTCTTTAAAAATTGCTTAAAAAATCATGACAATCAAAAGATTATTCGATATTCCACGCTATGCTTTGGAAAAATTTCCTAAAACAGATATGTTTGTGACTAAGTATCAGGGTGAGTGGAAAAAAACTTCAACACTGGAATTTATCAATCAGGGAAATAAAATATCCAGAGGACTTTTAAAACTGGGGATAAAACCTGGAGACAAAATTGCTCTGATCACCACCAATTCCCGTACGGAATGGGCGGTTATGGATTTTGGACTCTCCCAAATCGGTGTTGTTTCCGTTCCGGTTTATCCGAGTATTTCTCCTGAAGATTATGAGTTTATATTTAATAATGCTGAAATACAGTATTGTTTTGTATCTGATAAAGAATTGCTTAATAAAGTGATGAAGGTAAAACACAATATCCCTTCACTGCAAGGAATTTTCACTTTTGACACGATAAGCGGAGCTGCCAACTGGAAAGAAATTATGGATCTTGGGGAGGACGACTCCACTCAGATTGAAGTGGAAGATCTTTCCAATGCCATTAATTCTGAGGATCTGGCGACCATTATATACACTTCCGGAACAACGGGAAGACCAAAAGGAGTAATGCTTACCCACCATAATATTGTTTCTAATGTATTGGGATCTCTTCCAAGAATCCCTAAGAAAAAAAGCCTGGATTATAAGGATACAAGAGTCCTGAGTTTTCTTCCGATCTGTCATATTTTTGAAAGAATGCTTTTTTATCTTTTCCAGTATAACGGTTTTTCTGTTTATTTCGCCGAAAGCATTGAAAAAATGGGTGAAAACGTAAAAGAAGTAAAACCACACTATATGAGTGTTGTTCCCAGACTGGTAGAAAAAGTATATGACAAGATCTATAACACAGGTTCTTCAGCCGGCGGACTGAAATCAAAAATCTTCTTCTGGGCATTAAATTTAATCAGCAAGAAAAAAGAAATTACGAAACCTTCAGGATTGCAGGGAATTATTGCAGATAAACTGGTGTTTTCTAAATGGAGAGAAGGTCTGGGTGGGGAAATCATTACCTTGGTTTCCGGTTCTGCAGCGCTGTCCACAAGATTAAACCTGATGTTTCAGAATGCGGGGATTCCTATCTTAGAGGGATATGGCTTAACCGAAACTTCACCGGTTATTTCTGTAAACAGCTTTGATAAAATGAAGATCGGCACCGTTGGCAGACCGTTGGACAATCTCCAGGTAAAGATCCAGGAAGATGGCGAAATTACAGTAAAAGGACCTTCTATCTTCAAAGGATATTTTAAAGCCGAAGATTTAACCAAGGAAGCTTTTACGGAGGATGGTTTTTTCAAAACAGGGGACATCGGACACGTTGACAGTGAAGGATTCCTGCAGATCACTGACCGTAAAAAAGAGATGTTTAAAACTTCAGGCGGGAAATACATTGCTCCTCAAACAATTGAAAACCAGGCAAAAGCTTCAAAATTCATTGAACAGATCATGGTAGTGGGAGACGGTGAAAAAATGCCGTGTGCTTTGGTACAGCCTGATTTTGAGTTTGCTAAAAACTGGGCAATGAGAAATAACCTGAATATTGGTTCCACTCCTGCAGAAATTGCCAAAAGCCCTGAATTAAAGGAAAGAATTGAAAAGGAGATAGAAAACATCAATGAGCATCTCGGAAACTGGGAAAAGATCAAAAAAATTGAACTGACCCCTGAAGTATGGGCCATCGATACGGGACTGCTTACGCCTACCTTAAAGCTTAAAAGGAAAGCAATAAAAGAGAAATTTATAGATCTGTACAATAAAATGTACGAACATCACGAATAAAAATACATTAAGCTGTTTCAGAAATGAAGCAGCTTTTTTTAATCCTTATATGATGTGAGCGGTAAAATTCTGATCCTATTGGGTATTCAGATTATATCAAACAAAAAAATGTGCTTCATTGCTGAAGCACATTTTTATTATTTTGAAGTGTAATTAAAATTTAATTACAGATTTCATTCTTTCGTTTTCTTCCATTACCAATTCATCATCTACAAGGATTTTTCCAGAGTGCTCATCGATAATAATTTTCTTTCTCTGAGCAATTTCCATCTGCTTCTGAGGAGGAATAGTAAAGAATGATCCTTTCGGTGCTCCTCTTTCCAGTCCTACAACAGCTAATCCGTTGATAGAGCTCTTTCTGATCCTGTTGTATGAAGCAAGCAATCTTTCGTCAATCTTAGCTGCATACTCTTTAGACTGCTCTATTAAGTATTCTTCTTCTTTCTGAGTTTCAGATACAAGACCATCCAATTCTTCTTTCTTGAATTTTAAATGGTTCTTAAGGTCGCTGATTTTCTCGTTAAGTTCACTTAAAGTTTCATTTTTGTGAGCAATTTTAACTGCGAATTCTTTAATTCTTTTTTCAGCAAGCTGAATTTCAAGATCCTGGAATTCTATTTCTTTTCCTAATGCTTCAAACTCTTTATTGTTTCTTACATTATCCTGCTGAGATTTGTACTTTTCAATTAAAGTTTTTGCATGGTTAATTACTTCATGCTTTGTTTTGATCTGGTCGTCCTGATCTTTGATGTCTGCATGAAATTTTTCAGCTCTTTTTTCAAGTCCTTCGATCTCAATTTCAAGATCCTCAACTTCAATTGGCAATTCTCCTCTGGTATTTCGGATTTCATCCAATCTTGAATCAATGATCTGCAAATCGTATAAAGCTCTTAATTTTTCTTCAACTGAAATATCGTTGGTTTTTGCCATATTTAAATGAAATAATTTACTGGGTTTGTTTTTTCAATAGATTTTGAAATTGCAAATGTACTAAATTTTTGTGACAAAATTTCAAATAATTGTTGAGTTACAAATTGTTCGGATTCATAATGCCCTATGTCACAGATCAACATTTTGGATTCTGCCCGGAAATAGTCATGGTATTTGATATCTCCTGTAAGATAGGCATCGCATTTTTGTGATAAAGCAGCTTTTATTCCGCTGGCTCCGGAACCTCCGAGAACGCCTACTCTCCTGATTCTTTTATGGGTAAAATCGGAATGTTTAATGATTTCAAGGTTAAATTTTTCTTTCACCATTCTTAAAAAATCCTGCTCCTCCATTTCTTCTTCAAAATCTCCGTACATTCCCAATCCTGAATGCTGGTTTTCATTATCCAGCTGATATATCTGATGGGCTACTTCTTCATATGGATGGGCAGTTTTCATGGCGGAAATAATCTTTCCTTTTTTATAATCTTCAAAAATAACGGAGATCATATCTTCATCCGCATTTTCACGGATGTCCTGCTGTCCGGAGAACGGATTTGAACCTTCAACAGGCCTGAATGTTCCGTTTCCATTCAAAGTAAAGCTGCATTCATCATAAAAGCCGATATTTCCCGCTCCTGCAGCGAACAGTGCTTCTTTCACTTTTTCAGAATAATCCTTTGGAACCAATACGCTCAGCTGTTTTAAATTATTTTTTTTAGGCTGAAGGATTCTGAGGTTTTTTAATCCCAACTGACTGCAAATTTCATGGTTAACTCCAAAGAAGTCATTATCAAATGCCGTATGAATAGCATAAATGGCAATTTTATTTTCAATCGCTTTCAATAGGGCTCTTTCGACATAATTTTTCCCGGTCAGAGATTTTAATCCTGAAAAAATAATAGGATGAAAACATACAATCAGATTACAGTTTTTCTGAATAGCCTCATCTACAACATTTTCCAAAGCATCATGGCATACCAGTATTCCACTGACATTCCGGCCGGGAACTCCACACAGCAGCCCTACATTGTCAAAATCTTCTGCCTGCTGCAGGGGAATACGGTTTTCTATTTTTGAAATTACTTCACTTATTGTCATTTTATTCTGTATGTTTGCTACGAAAATAACGATAATTTGTTAATTTTGAAAAACATTAAAAATGGAAAGAGAACACAATCTTGTTCCTGAAGACAAGCTTTGGAAAAGATTTCTTTACAGAGTAATCTACCGTGCCGATACCAGGTTAGGAAAATTATTCGACATTACCTTATTATCTCTTATCCTGATAAGCACTGCCATTATTATGATGGAAAGTGTTCCTCAGCTTGACAAACGATTTCACTATACATTTCTGATCCTGGAATGGATTATTTCTATTTTTTTCACGGTTGAATACTGGATGCGGATCAGTGTTGTGAAAAATAAAAAGCATTATATTTTCAGTTTTTTCGGAATCATAGATTTTCTTGCGCTGGTTCCTTTTTACCTCAGCTTTTTCTTTCCTGTCACCAAGTATTTCCTTATCTTCAGAATGCTGAGGATGCTGAGGATTTTCAGAATCTTCAATCTTCTGGATTTTATGAACGATGGTTACCTTATCGTCCGCGCCTTAAAGAACAGCTCCAGAAAGATCTACATTTTCCTCCTTTTCCTGATTATTTTTTCAGTGATTGTTGGCTCGATGATGTTTATGGTGGAAGGCGGAAGGCCGGGTTTTGAAACGATTCCACAGTCTATTTACTGGGCAGTGGTTACCGTAACTACAGTGGGTTACGGAGACGTTTCCCCTATTACTCCAATGGGTAAATTTTTTGCTGTTATTTTAATGCTTGCAGGGTATTCTATTATTGCAGTTCCTACAGGAATTGTAACGGCAGAAATGCGGAACAAAAGACAAAATCTGGAGAAGATCTGTGACCAATGCGGCAATGAAGATATAGATGATGATGCACGATACTGTAAACAGTGTGGCAAGAAATTAGCTTAGTATTTGGTATTGATATTAATCTATTAACCAAATACCACAAAATCATGGAACCACAAAAGAAAAATAAGCCTAACAGCCTGGTGATCATCCTTTTCTCTTTAGTTGTATTAATGGTCATTATTTATTTTATACTCGTGACGTTTTTCCCTGCCGTCTTTGAGCAAATGAACACAGGAGACATACAACCAGTACCCAACAAGTGACACTAATATAAAAAAGACGGCAATTAGCCGTCTTTTTAGTTGAATATGTCTATTCTATTTATTTTTTAATTGCTTTGATCATCTGTCTGGAACCGTCTTTCATATTTAAAGTAATGAAATACAGTCCTTGTTTCAGATCTCCCAAATGAAGAGCAGAAGACGGGGTTTCAATGGTTTTCACCAATCGTCCGGAAACATCAGAAACAGAAACTGACTTTACAAGATCTGCTTTTGAAATATTCAGTACATCAGTGAAAGGATTCGGGTATGCTTTAATCTCTTCTTTTGCTTTGGAAACTTCAGATGTTGCCAGTGTTGTGGATTCTACCTTAAAATTATCAACAAAGAATTCATAATCTTCAGAATCAATTACAGTCCCATCGGAAGCATAAAATGCAAATACGGTATTGGCTCCTGTATAGGTGGTAAGATCGTAAGAATAGGTCGTAGAAGTATTGGATGGTGCATTAGCTGCATTCCATGTCTGCAGAACAGCCCATGTCGTTCCTCCATCGTTTGAAACCAGGAACTGAACCACGTCATCAGATCCCATAGCCGAAGCAGTGGTATCTGAATACTCTGTTACTCCATAATCGAATTTAACTCTGTATCCTCCTGCAGAAAGGTTGAAAGGTACAGTCTTCAGCCACGCTATGGTTTCGTTATAATAAAGATTTATTTTAGCGGAGTTATTACCATCTCCTGCATTCAGGAAGTCCCCATCATACCACCATTCATCCGTATCGGTAGATCCTGTAGTTGTATCTCCACCGGAAGCCTGTTCCCAACAATTTCCCGGGAATGTTGAAAAATCATTGATATAAGCAGTAGTGGGAACTATTACAGCACATTCAGTAGTAAATGATGTACTTAAAGACCAAGCGCTTTTATCGGAAGCACTGCATACAGACCTTACCCATACATAATAATCCGTGGCAGGAGTTAATGCGGACAAAGGTGCAGATAAAGCCGAAGCTCCTACGCTTCCTGATGCTGCAGTAGTAGCCGTTGGAGCTGTATTTGTTGAGGAATAATAATATTCATAACCTACACCCAATGTACTTGTAGAAGCCACCCATGAAACAACGGCCGAGTTGGAAGTTACAGTACCAGAAGATAAGTTACCCGGTGCCAGACAGCTTGGAGCCGCTCCAATCACTACAGTATAATCATGTGCTTCCCCATATCCTAATATATTGCATGGTTCAGGCTCATTATTAAAACGGTCTCCCACTCTCATCCTGTAAGTTCCCGGTGTAACCGTTGCAGGAATGGCTATATTACCATTGGTAACTGAATTATCATCCGGCCCGATACTGGCTGCTGTTGCTACCAGCTCCGGGGCTGCATCGTCAAAAGTTCCGTTATTGTCAAAATCTATCCAGATACGTACGTATTGATCGGAATATTCATGAGTAACAGAAAATGCATAGCTTACCCCTGCATTCAGGTTAATTGTTTGATTTATATAGTCTCCATATGAGCCCTGGGAACATCCCGTATCAAGATGGCTGAACCCCGCTGATGGAATCGTAAAACTGTCGATCATATCCCCTCCACTGCAATCGTTCGGGAACACCGGCGTACAATAGGTCTGAGCAAAGGCAAAGGTGCCAATCGTTATTAAATTCGCAAGTAAAAACTTTTTCATGTAATTTTATTTTATGGTATAAACAAATTTAATAAAAAAAACACAATAAAGCTTTTTTATTAAATTAAAAGGAGCAATAAAATCATCTATTATAAATACATTGATCAATAATTATTTATTATTAACTAATAGTTTACTACAAAACAGTTTTCAAAAAAAATAGCAGCCTTTCGGCTGCTATTTTTTTAAATATAATCAAAGATTTATTTCTTAATTGCTTTGATCGTTTGTTTTGATCCGTCTTTCATGTTTAAAATTACAAGATACATTCCCTGTTTCAGGTCTCCTAACTGAAGAGCTGAAGAAGGATTGTCAATTGTTTTTACCACTCTTCCGGCAAGATCAACTACTGATACAGATTTTACTTTAGAGATATCTGAGATATTCAATACATCTGCAAAAGGATTTGGATATGCTTTAATCTCATTTTTAGCTCCTGAAACTTCAGAAGTTGCTAAATTCGTATTTTGCTTCACTTCAATATTATCCAAAAGTAAGTCATCAAAATAGTATCCATTACCATTTACATTTTTATCAACCGTAAATCTTACCTGAATAGTTGCTCCAACATATGAAGCCGCCAAAGGAATACCAACAGTTCTCCATTGATTAGAGTTTGTAGTGTCACTAAATACCGATACCCATCCGTTTCCGTCATTTACTTCTACGATAAGCTTATTATTATCATAAGTCGAAGGAGTTACAGTTGTTGTAGCTGTTGTTGAATGATTTTTAAACCAGTCAAAAGAAATAAACGGAGCTGTTAATCCTGTCAGGTTTATTGACGGAGTCACTAATTCCACTGTATGTGTACCTGCTCCAGTATATGGCGAACTTGCATCTACCCATGCGTAGGTACCTGCTGCCTTACCATTATTAATTGGACTAGCACCATAATCTGCGTTTCCGGAGAATTTCCAGAAAAGTGTAACATCTGTAGTTGTCGCTGTGGAGTTCACATTACTCCAACAAGTCGGCGCAGTCCCACTATCAAAATTTTGAGAAAAAGGAGCCATAACCGTCCCACAAAGTGTATTAAACGTTACGGCTGTAGAAGTCCATGCGCTCTTATCAGAAGTACTACATACTGATCTAACCCATAGATAATAAGTAGTAGAAGGGTTTAATCCAGATAAAGGTGCTGACGTTGTAGTACTAACTCCTGAAGCAGTTGTTGAAGCAGTAGGAGCTGTATTACTTGTAGAATAATAATATTCATAACCACTTCCCGGTGCGGTAGCCGGAGCTGTCCAAGAAACACTTGCTCCAGTAGTAGTAATAGCTGAAACAGCAACAGCTGAAGGTTCTGTACAGGTAGGAGTAATATTTATGTTAATATCATCAACATATATCTGATTCATATTAGCAGCTGAATAAGCCTGGAACCCAAAATAGTAAACACCTGTTGTCGCTGGCGTAAAGTCTGTAAAAGTATTTGTCGGAACTCCATTAGTAATAATGTTCGAATGATCAGCTAAAGTATTTGCCATGGCTGCACTTGCTGCTGAAGATCCGTAAGCAACTTTTACTTTTTCAGGATATTGTGTTGTTCCAGATGAATTAGCATATTTATATTTAATTCTATAACTAACTCCTGCTGTAAGATTGATACCTTGTGTAAAGAACCAGGTATTTGCAGCATTTGAACTATTATATGAATAATTAAGGACTTTACCTGTAAATCCTGTTGGAGCAGTTGTTGTCTTCCATGAGTTTCCTGAACCACTATTAACTACTGATGTACAAGCTGGTAAAGCTGGTGTAGTAACATTCTCAAAATCCAGAGTATAAGGTACGTTAGTCGAGTTACAAACTGTTGTAAAGTTTCTTACCGTACATGATGTAGAAGTTACACCGGCATTATAAGAATTTATAGTATAATAATATGTCGTTGAATTATTAAGAGCAGCAGGTAAAGTATAAGTAGTTACATTACCAACATCTGTGTTGTTTAATACATCTGTACCACCTGATGTAGTTCCAATAGAAATTCTATAACCGGTTGCATCAGTATTTGCCGTCCATGTAAATGTAGGCGTTACTGAAACTCCTGTTGCTGAAGAAGTTGGAGCTGTTACTACCGGACAGAAAGTTTTAGTTGTAAAAGATGGTCCAGCAATCCAGATACCTTGATCAGTACCACTACAACGGGATCTTACCCAAACATAATAAGTTGTAAGCGGAGCTAAGCCCGTTAATGTATAAGTTGTACCAGTAGCACCAATTACATTAGGTGTACTTCCACTTGTAGGAGCTGTATTGGTAGTGCTGTAATAAATATCGTAAGAAGGTGCAGGCGTTGTAATCGTCCAGCTTACAGATTCTGTTGTAGCTGTTGTAGTTCCTACAGTAACTATATCCGGCATTGCACAGGTTACGGCATTTATATTTACGTTATCAATATAGATATCATCACTTCCATTATCACCGGTTGCCAGAAATCTTACAACTGCTGTTGCACTATTCGTTCCTAAGTCAACGTATTTTGTAGACCATGAAGAAGAAACTCCATAAGTAGAGCCTACAGTGTTAAATGTAGTTCCCGCATCTGTAGAAACCTGGATTTTCAGATTATCGCTTCCAGTGGGATTAATATAATCAAAATTTAAAATTCTACTTCCCGCACCGGTGGATAAATCAATATATAAATCCATATATCCCGATGCATTTACCGTATTATAGGCATGGAATCTTGCAGTAGGTGCTACGGCGGGTGCTGCAATAGCAGCATTACCATTTACACTTGACCAACCGGAAGCACTTGAAAATCCTGAAACAGAATTATCACTTGCTCTCCAAGAGTTATCACCTCTTGAAGGCCATGTTCTCCAGTTCACTGCATTGGGTAGATCACCTGTTGAGTTACCATTTGTCCATGATCCAAAACTTTCAGTGAAAGGTAATGTTGCGTAAGTAGGCGCTGTAGAAAGCCACGTTCCTGGAGTAAAGGTAAATGTAAGACCAGAAGTAGGAACAGTAACTCCGTTGGTAGTTCCTAAAGTACAGCTGGAAGATGTTGATGTTCCAATAGCTGTAGCCGTCCAGTCAGTACCGGTTCTATTGTTTGTATCGGAACTTTCAGACCCTCTAATTCCCACCTGACCAGCCAACGTAGCCGTTCCGGATACACAGTTACCATATACAATATTTACGGTATTTGATGTTAAATCAAATTGTATCTGAAAATTAATAATTTGTGCCGCTGCTGCTGAATTTCCCTGCAAGTCAGTAAACTGAACGACAAATTTAGACACAACTGTTTCATAAGAAATTTCAGAGGTTGTTGTATTTGCATTTCTCAGGTTAACTGCAAACCCCGCAAAAGCACCTTCATATGGAGTAGAAGTATCAGTAGAAAGCCCTGAATATGTGGCTGCTAAAGCAGGTGTCCCAAGCGTAACAAAACCATTATTACTAATGTAAATGCTGGAATAAGATTTACCATTATACTTAAATACTGATGGTAAATTAATAGCTGCAGATACAGCATCTGTTCCTAAAGCTGCACCCGATTGCCATATAGTCCTGGCGGCGGATAACGGAGTGTAAGTTCCACTACTTTGTTCAAATCCATACCCATTATTGGTATTTGGATTTGTGGCTTGTGGTGGACCCACCTGTGCAAAAGCTCCAATACTCATGGAAACCAAGCACGAAAGTAAAAGTTTTTTCATATAGTAAAATAAAATTAGGGGGTAAAAGTAAATAAATATTTTATGAAATATCAAAAATTATCATAAAAAATTAAACACAAAATCACAAATTAAATAATTTATTATACAAAATTAAATATCTATTTAGTTTTAACATTAAATCATCAAATATAGATAAAAAAGTAAGTATCTGGTTTTCAAATTTTTATATTTAAACTTAAAATCACAAAAACGTGGATTAATTTATATTTAACATAAAAAAATAATTCATTTTTCACCAGATAACGACTTAATTATCCATAAAAAAAACGACAAAAAATGCCGCTTTTTTTATGAATATTTCACTTTTCTTAGTTCAAATAGAACTCATATTTATTAAGAAGCTGAATTTCCTTAATCAGATCTCCATTCAGATCTACTGAATGTTTCATGGACTGCACTTCAATCTGGGAATCATCTTCAATATTTTTTATAAAGAATTTAAGTTTCTGGTTTCCTTTATTCCGGTCAAGAACCTTTCTGAAAAAGTCAAGATCTTCAGGGCGGACATCCATGACATCCATGACCAGGGAAATGCTTTTCGCAAATCTTTCAAAAGCTTCCTGAAGTTCAATAACATCATTTACGTTCACAAAAACCCGTCCATCCTTTACCTGCGCAAATTTTATTTTAAAAATTACAAATCTCTGGACTTCCAATTTCTCCTTCAGGCGCATATAATCCCTGTCTCCCAACCTGAAAGAATAGGATCCCGAATAGTCTTCCAAAGTAACAAAAGCAACCTTTTCACCACTTCTGAATCCATCCTGTACTCTATACTCAGTGATCAGCCCGGCTACCGTATATTCTTTTCCGCCACCACCGTTCTCTCTTTCTTTCTGAAGTGTTTTCCAGTCTTTCTTTTTTTCCTCAAAAAGCTCTTCCTGCTTATTGGAAAAAGCCTGTTCTTTATAAGCATCTACCTCATCAAGATTCAAAAACAGGAAATTACCCTTCGGCTCAGCTTTCTTTACCACTTCTTCTATCACTTCCTCTTCCCCTATGGACAGCTCATCAGAAACAATTTCAATAAGATCCACCGTTTCATCCTGAGAATCTTTCTCTAAAATCGGAACCTCATCTGTTACCACTTTTTCTTCGTCTTTTTCAAGCACATTCTTTTTTGATAGCCTGCCCTGCATAAACTGGAACTGGTATTTAAATTCATCGAGCGGGTGAGCGGAGAGATAGAAACCGATGATTTCCTTCTCTTTATTTAATTTATGCATATTAGGCCATTCCGGACATGGCAGCAGTTTAGGCTGTTCAATCTGTACTTCATCTGCAAAATCAGCAAAAAGTGAATGTTCCATTTCATTTTTACTTTCCTGGAAGCTCTGCCCATATCTGATCAATCTTTCCAGATTCGTTTTTCCGGCCATGTCAATATCAAAATACTGACCTCTGTGATAAGAACCGAGTTCATCAAAAGCACCAGCAAGCACTAAACTTTCCGCCACTCTTTTATTCATTTGGGAAGGAGGAATTCTTTCAAAGAAATCATAAATATTTTTGAATCTTCCGTTGGTCCTTTCTCTCGTAATGGCCTCACTTGGTCCTTCTCCGATTCCTTTAATTGCTCCCAGACCAAAACGGATCTGTCCTTTTTCGTTTACTGAGAATTTATACTGGGATTCATTTACATCAGGTCCTAAAACATCAACTCCAATGCTTTTACAGTCCTCCATAAACATGGTGATAGAATCTGTATTGTTAATGTTATTACTCATCACACTCGCCATATATTCAGCCGGATAATTGGCTTTCAGATAAGCGGTATGGTAGGCAATTAATGCATAGCAGGTAGAGTGAGATTTGTTGAATGCGTATTCTGCAAAAGCTTTCCAGTCATTCCAGATTTTATTTAAACGGTCTTCATCGAGGTTGTTTTTCTTTCCACCTTCAATGAATTTCGGATACATTTTATTCAGAACATCAATCTGCTTTTTACCCATCGCCTTTCTCAGCGTATCAGCTTCACCTTTTGTAAAGTTGGCCAGCTTCTGGGACAAAAGCATTACCTGCTCCTGGTAAACGGTAATTCCGTAGGTTTCTTTTAAATACTCTTCGGTTTCCGGCAGATCGTAAACGATCTCTTCAATTCCGTGCTTTCTGTTGATAAAGTTCGGGATATATTTGATCGGACCCGGTCGATAAAGTGCATTCATGGCAATAAGATCGGCAAAAACTGTAGGCTTAAGCTCTCTCATGTATTTTTGCATTCCCGGACTTTCATACTGAAAAATCCCGATGGTTCTTCCTTCTTTAAATAACTGGTAGGTCTTGGTATCATCCAACGGAATTTCGTCCGGATCCAGATCTACATTATGCCTTTGCTTAACCAATTTCATGGCATCTTTAATAATCGTCAGGGTACGAAGCCCCAGGAAGTCCATTTTCAGAAGTCCCGCACTTTCCGCCACCGAGTTGTCGAACTGGGAAACCAGGATATCAGCATCTTTTGCTGCAATTGTTATCGGAACAAGGTTACTTACATCTTCAGGAGTAATAATCACCCCACAGGCATGAATCCCTGTATTTCTGATACATCCTTCCATTTTCCTGGCACTTGCCAGTACATCGAAACGGGGATCATCAGGATTATCGAGAACCATTCTCATTTCATCCACCAGCATCTGTTCTTCAGGCTTCAACTTATCATATTTAGCTAAAGCTTTGGCAATATTCATTCCGGGGCTGGCAGGTATCAGTTTTGCAATATTATTGGTATCGGGAATCGGGAGATCCAATACCCTTCCGGCATCTTTAATGGCAGATTTCCCTCCCAAAACCGAATAGGTAATAATCTGTGCTACCTGGCTCTGTCCGTATTTTTCAATCACCCACTTAATAACCCGGTCACGTCCTTCATCATCAAAGTCAATATCAATATCGGGCATCGAAACCCTTTCCGGATTCAGGAATCTCTCAAAAAGGAGATCATACTTGATAGGATCAACGTTAGTAATCCCAATGCAATAAGCTACTGCAGAACCAGCCGCAGAACCTCTCCCTGGACCTACCCACACCCCCATATTCCGGGCCTCATTACAGAAATCCTGCACAATAAGGAAATAACCGGGATAACCGGTATTGGCAATTACGTCAAGTTCAAAATCAAGCCGTTCTTTTATTTCATCAGTAATTCCGGTTTCTACATATCTTTTTCTAGCGCCTTCGTAAGTCAAATGGGTCAGATAAGCCATCTCCCCTCTTTTTCCTCCATCCACAGCATCTTCTGCATGAATAAATTCTTCAGGAATATCAAATTTAGGAAGAAGAACGTCTCTTTTTAAGGTATATGGGCTGAATTTTGCTAAAAATTCGTCATAAGCCTCAAAAGCATCCGGATAAGCCAGGAATGCTTCTTTCATCTCGTCACTGTTTTTAATATAGTATTCCCCGGTGGTAAGTCCTCTTCGTTTTCCGAAGCCTTTCCCTACCGGTGTGGTTAATTTTTCACCATCTTTAATACAGCTTACAATATCCTGGATATTTGCATCTTCTTTATGAGTGTAAAAAGTTTCGTTCTGAGCGAGGATTTTAGTATTATATTTATCTGCCAGATACAGTAAAACTTCATTTAAATGCTCTTCTTCAGGCAGTTTATGATTCTGAAGCTGTACATAAAAGTCATCCCCGAATGTATCTTTCCACCATTTAAATAGCTCTTCCCCTTTCTGCTCTCCGGTATTAAGAATAGCATCAGGAATATCTCCTAAAATCCCTGAGGTCAAGGCGATCAATCCTTCTTTATATTCAGCGATCAGCTCTCTGCTAATCCTTGGAACTCCAAAATAAAACCCTTTTAAAAATCCTATACTTGAAAGTTTAGCCAGGTTTTTATAGCCGTTAAAATCCTTTGCCAAAAGAACAACCTGGGTTCTTCTGTCGGGGTCATCTTTTGTAAACTGCTTTTGCTCATACCGGTCTGAAATATAGAATTCACAGCCTACCACGGGAATAAGCGGTGCTGAAACAGGTTCCTGCTCTGTAAATTCTGTTCCGTTGTCCTCAGCTTCCTGTTTTTTGGCGAGAAATTCTTTATGCTTTTTTGCACGGTCCGAATTGGCAGATTCTACTGCCGAAACGAATTTAAAGGCTCCCATCATATTTCCGATATCTACCATTCCTACGGCGGGAAAGTTATCGTCAGAAGCTTTTTTGATCAAGTCATTGATGCTTGAAGTAGCCATTAATGTAGAGAAAACACTGTGGCTGTTAAAATTGAAATATTTTCCGAGGTCAATCTCATCAATGCTTCCGAAATCAGACTGTTTTTTCTTATTGTTAAAATCAGCAACCTGTCTTCTGATAACAATATTAAACGGCTGTATCGGGTCCGGATAAAGTGTTTTAAAGTAGCTGAGCTGATCTTCGGAGATCTTCAGTACTTCTGCAGGAATCACTCCGATTCTCATCATTTCAAAGAATACCCGGGCAGTTGCATTTACGTCGGCAGCAGCGTTGTGTGCTTCATCAAATTTGTGACCGTAAAGTTTTTCGTACAATTCTTCCAGTTTCGGAGATTTATACCTTCCTCCTCTTCCACCACCAAGTTTACAATAGTCTGTTCCCAAAACCATTGTATCGGCTTTAGGTTTATTCTGAAGATTATCTTTTAAATTTTTTCTGTAAAATTCTGCTCCTACAATATTGTAATCGAATTCTACATTGTGTCCGGACACTATTCTTACCCGGTCCAGCACTTTAGAAAATTCTTCCAGAATTTCCTGCAGGTCGCGTCCTTCTTCATTGGCGATCTTAGTCGTAATTCCATGAATTCTTGCGGCATTAAAGGGAATATCATACCCTTCAGGTTTTATTATATAATCCTGATTTTCAATTAATTTACCATTATCGTCATGTACCTGCCATGCAATCTGAACCATTCTTGGCCAGTTGTCGGAATCTGAAAGTGGTGCATTGAAATTTTTAGGTAATCCGGTTGTTTCAGTGTCAAAAATTAAATACATATAAGTTTCTAACTTTTTTAAAAAAGAGAATGTAAAGTTACTTCATTTTTTTTAATAATGGATGGCAAGATTTCCGTTTCGCTGGCATCAAAAGTTCTCTTTTTATCTCCCGTTTTCAAATTCACAAAACGAAAACATATCAAAATAAACAACTATATCTAAAAATCAATATAAATATATTAAATCATGTCAATTATATCAAATAAAACATACTTAAAACGAATAAAATTAAAGATTTTAGTATATATTTGCTACCTATAAATTTTTAATATTTTACTGAACCATTATGAAGAAACATTTACTTTTGGTCAGCACTTTGGCAATTACATTAATAAGTGCGCAAAACAATGAAGGATTAAAAAGAGAGTTTGAAAAGCAAAACAAAGAGAATTCTGCAAGGTTTGACTCTTATGTTTCAAAGCGTTACGGAGGAGACAGGTCTTCGGAGACTTTAAAAGAAATTGAAGAACAGAGAAGTAATCTAGCTGGATTTACTCCAAACGGTAAGCCTTATTTTTATCAGAAAGAAGATAGCAGACAGGTTTCCAATGCTAACGCTGATCATCTTAATACAGCAGGTGGTGTAGTAGGATTAACTAATGCTTATAATGGTGAAGGTATTAAATACACTATTTTCGACGGAGGTAGAGTATATGCTGCTCATACAGCTTTCGACAATCTTGCAGGAAGAATTACCAATAAAGAAGCTACAACACAAATTTACAGTGCGCACGCAACGGGTGTAGCGAGTTTTATTGGTGGTAAGAGTATAAACGTAAGTGGAGGCGGTCTTAGTGGAAACACAAGAGGAGTTGCTATCAATTCTACAATGGATTCTTACAGGTTTGCAACGACTACATTACCTGGTAATACCACAACAAGCACGGTATTTCAAAAAATTTTAACAGCACAGCCTAGCATTTCTAACCATTCATATGGAACCAATCAAGGTTGGGATGTAAAAACTGTAAATGGTGTAAATGCATGGGTTTGGCCAGGCGTTTTTGAAAGTCCTTCTACTTCTATGGATCTGCAGGGAACTTATTTCAGTCAAGATCAAAACTATGATCAGATTGTATATAATAACCCTTCTTATATTATTGTAAAATCTTCTGGTAATTATTTTGGTTACGGACCTGATTATCCAGGAACATCTGCCTTTCCTAAATATTATACCGATGATAATGGTGTGCCAGTTCAGTTTGCTGCAACAGATACACTACCTACAACAAACTGTAGTAATGGGGCTGATTGTATCGGTCCAGGATCTTTAGCTAAAAACATTATCGTTGTTGGAGCTACGGATGTCATTGCAACCAATAACTTCAAATATACAACAGCTTCTGATGTTGTTCATTCTGACTACAGCAGTGCAGGACCAAGAGATGATGGAGGAATCAAACCGGATATTTCAACTACAGGTACTGATGTCTTCTCTGCCGCTACAGCAGAAGATACGGTTGGCAGTACAACATTTAGCTACGGAAGTGGTACGTCTTATTCCGCACCGGTCGTAACGGGTGTTATAGGTTTATGGACACAAGTAAATAAAGATCTTTTTTCAAACCAGGTATTGAATGCGGCAAGTGCAAAAACCTTAATGATTCATTCAGCTTCTGAAGCAGGCAATGTAGGTCCAGATCCATGGTTTGGATGGGGATATATCAATGCTAAAAAAGGCGCTGAATTATTAGTAGGAAAAGCTAACAATACGGTTATTTTTAATAATGAAACATTAACCAGCGGTACTCCAAAAACAAAGAATATTGTAGCATCGGGCACTGAGCCGTTGAAAGTTACAATTTCTTGGATTGATCCTGAATACGTTATTCCTGCAAACCTAACATGGGCTGCTGCATATAACAACAGATCATCAAGATTGGTAAATGATTTAGATCTAAGAATTGTTGATACCGTAACAGGTACAATTTATCAACCGTGGAAACTAAACGCTTTAGCTCCAATGACTCCGGCTACAAAAGGAGATAATACAGTAGATAATGTAGAACAAGTGGTGATAGATACTCCGGTTGCCGGCAGAACTTACCGAATTGAGATCACTAATAAAGGAACCTTAAAAAACAATGCTGGTGCTAATGCTCCACAAAACTATTCTATAATAGCTACAGGCCAGACACAAGCTGTTTTAGGAACCGGCGAAGCCAACGCACTAAGCGGTCTCGCAATAGCTCCAACCATTACAAAAGATATTGTAAATATATTGAAAGCTCCAAAAAAATCTACTTTCGTAATTTATGATCTTTCCGGAAAAAAATTACAGAACGGAGTGATCAACAGCGAGAAAGAATCTGTAGATCTATCTACATACACTAAGGGTATTTACATCATTGAAGTGAGAACAGATAAAGATGTGATCTCTAAAAAAGTAATCAAGGAATAATCATACCATAAATAGATCATTGCAAAACACTAACATTCGTTAGTGTTTTGTTTTTGTATTATTTTACTTCCTATGGAAAATACCTATACAAAAAGTACCTCAAAATATTTTGCTAAAAGCATACAATCATATGATGCTGGCCAAAGCAATAGCAGATATCTATAAAGAAAAACAGAAACATCTGTAATATGTTTATAGTACATCAAGATATTATGAGCTATCCAGCTGGCAATAGCTTATCAGCAAAAAAGCTATGGTATCTTTTATTACAAAGACCATAGTATTCGGTTTTGAACCGTATGAACTAATGTTCCAACTATTGCAAAAGCCGAAGATTCTTTTTCAAGAGAAAATCGTATTACTATCATCCATCAGACAGAAATAAAATGAGCCTAAGATTATTCATCAGGGCTCGACTAAAGGAATTTTCACAGCTTTTTTTCATAAAAAAGTGTGTTTTTTTAGATAAATTCTGTAAAATAAAAACTATCAACATAAATAAAAATATTAAATCATTCATAAATCTCATTAAAAATATTAATAATATTAATAAAACCAAACTTTTGCAACTCATAATTTAAAATAAATCCTATTAATGTATATATTTAGCAAACAAACATTAAATATATAGCATTATGAAAAAAATCTTTATTTCGATCAGCACTCTGGCAATTATTGTTCTGAGTGCTCAAAACAACAATGAAATTCTTAAAAGAGAATTACAACGCCAAAGAATTGAAAATAGCGAAAAATTTGAGCTGTATGTCTCAAAAAAATTTAATTCTAATAAAAGTCCTGAGGCTTTAAAAGAAATTGAAGAACAGCGAAAAACCCTGGCAGGATTTGATCCGGACGGAAAACCTTATTTCCTCCAGTCCCACGATTTGGATCAGATAAAAAATTCCAATGCAGACTTTTTACAGAACGGTACGATCAGCGGGCTAACAGGTTCGTTTAACGGTGAGAATATTAAATATACAATCTTTGACGGTGGAAGAGCATTTGAAGGACATGAACTTTTTAATAACGCAACAGGCAGAGTAAGCAATAAAGAGGCCAGCACCATGAACTATAGTGCTCATGCCACTGCTGTTACAGGATTTATTGGTGCCAAGGATTTTCCTTACACTTTTACATTCACCAATGGAACCACCCGTGTAACGAACTTCCGAGGAATAGCACAAAACTCAACTTTTGACAATTATTCCTTCGAAACAACAACATTACCGGGAAGTTCTACCGCCAGTACAGTATATGAAAAAATAGTTTCAGCACAGCCTAAAATATCCAATCATTCATATGGAACCAACCCTGGATGGAGCAATTTTATGGGTATTCTTTATTTATGGGGAGGTACATTTGAAAGTCCGGGAACCAGTGCTGATCTACAGGGAACCTATTATACCAATGACCAGAATTATGACAATATAGTATACACCAATCCCACTTATGTTATCGTAAAATCTGCAGGAAATTCATATGGAATGGGGCCTGACGGCAATACCTCTAATTATTATATAGACAACGCAGGAAATTTGGCACCATTTGCAGCTACAGATACCGTACCGCAAAAGAACTGTGCGTTAGGATATGACTGCATCGGCCCCGGTTCTCTGGCAAAAAATATTATCGTTGTTGGCGCCTCAGACATCCTGACTGCGGGTGATAAAAGATACTCCTCCTCTTCTGACGTTATAAAGTCAAGCTACAGCAGTGCCGGTCCTAGAGATGACGGAGCTATAAAGCCAGATATTATCACTACCGGAACCAATGTAATACATGCCTCTACAGCTCAAAACACAACAGGAAGCAGCATATACGGCTCGGGCAGCGGGACCTCCTATTCAGGACCTATTGTTACAGGAATTATAGGGGTCTGGATGCAGATTTACAAACAGCTTTATCCTGCTCTTGAACTTAATGCAGCATCTGCCAAAACGCTAATGATTCATTCTGCATCTGAAGCAGGAACTGTTGGCCCTGACCCATGGAATGGCTGGGGATATATTAATGCAAAAAAAGGAGCAGAATTATTGGTTGGAAAATCAAATAATACTATTATTTTCAATGATGAGACACTCAATAATGGGTCAATGAATCAAAAAACAGTCACAGCCTCAGGAAACGAGCCTCTTAAAGTAACCATTTCCTGGGTTGATCCTGAATATGTTGTCCCTGCAGACTTAACATGGGCAGACGCTTACAATAACAGAAATTCCAGATTGGTAAACGATTTAGATTTAAGAATTATTGATACTGTAACAGGTACAATATATCAGCCATGGAAACTAAATGCATTAAGCCCAATGGATCCAGCAACAAAAGGCGACAACACAGTTGACAACGTAGAGCAGGTTGTCATTGACGCTCCGGTTACCGGAAGAAACTACAGAGTTGAAATCACCAACAAAGGAAACTTAGTGAATAATACAGGTTCAGCCGCTTCTCAAAATTATTCCATTATTGCTTCCGGATATTCTGCGCAGGTTCTGGCAACCGGTGAAACCAGTAAAGCAGAAGGTATTATCATCGCTCCAACTATTACTAAAGACGTCGTAAAAGTATTGAAAGCACCTAAAAAATCAACTTTCATTATCTATGATCTTTCCGGTAAAAAATTACAGAATGGTACTATTAATTCTGATGAAATATCAGTAGATTTATCATCTTACACTAAAGGAATTTATATCATTGAAGTAAAAACTGATAAAGAAGTAATTTCTAAAAAAGTAATCAAAGAATAGTCAATACGGTAAATAGATTATTGCAAAACACTAACACTTGTTAGTGTTTTGTTTTTTTATGTATATTTGCTTCCTATGGAAAATACACTTCACGAAA
The DNA here is from genome assembly GCF_049887855.1 of Chryseobacterium sp. NFX27. Classification (NCBI taxonomy): domain Bacteria; kingdom Pseudomonadati; phylum Bacteroidota; class Flavobacteriia; order Flavobacteriales; family Weeksellaceae; genus Chryseobacterium; species Chryseobacterium sp. NFX27. Next base: position 76,447 of record NZ_JAGEKK010000014.1, read on the forward strand.
AAGTTTCTCAGGATATTTTGCTAAAGGCTTACAATCATATGATGCTGGCTAAAGCAATGGCAGATATCTATGAAGAAAACAGAAATATCTGTAAATACGTTCATAGTACATCAAGAGGTCATGAAGCCATCCAGCTGGCAACAGCGTATCAGTTAAAAAAAGAAGACTGGATATCTCCCTATTACAGAGACGAAAGTATTCTTTTAGGTATCGGTTTTGAGCCGTATGAACTCATGCTCCAGCTATTAGCAAAAGCCGAAGATCCTTTTTCAGGAGGAAGATCATATTATTCCCATCCATCAAGCAGAGACGAAAACAAACCTAAGATCATACACCAGAGTTCGGCTACAGGAATGCAGACCATTCCTACCACTGGTGTTGCGCAAGGGATAAAATATATCCAGGAATTCAACTTGCAGAATTTCGAAAATAATCCGGTTGTAGTATGCAGCCTTGGAGATAATTCCGTAACAGAAGGTGAAGTGAGTGAAGCTCTACAGTTTGCTGCTCTTCACCAGCTTCCAATCATATTCCTTGTACAGGATAATGAATGGGGAATTTCTGTCACCAAAGAAGAAGCAAGAACATGTGATGCCTACGATTTCGTAGCTGGTTTCACAGGTCTTAGCAGAATGCGTGTAGACGGAACAGATTTTGTGGAAAGCTTCGAAGCCATGAAGAAGGCCGTAGATTTTGTAAGAAACGAAAGAAAGCCTTTGGTTGTCTGCGCTAAAACAGTTCTTATCGGTCACCACACATCCGGTGTACGAAGAGAATTCTACAGAGACGAAGAAGATTTAACCAAACACAGAGCTAAAGATCCGGGTGAGATCCTCAGAAAACAACTTCTTGAATCTGGGACTGATGAAGATCTTTTAAAACAAATCACTAAAAAAGCCCGTCTGGAAGCTGAAGAGGCTTTTGAAAGGGCTAAAAATGCAGAAGATCCAAAACCGGAAACGGTTATGCAGCACGTTTTTGTTCCTACTCCAATTACTGAAGAAACTGGAACACGTGAGCCTGCAGGTGGTGAAAAAATCGTCATGGTAGATGCTGCCATCCACGCCGTTCAGGAACTGATGTGGAAACATCCTGAAGCTCTTCTTTACGGACAGGATGTAGGAGAAAGAATCGGGGGCGTTTTCAGAGAGACCGTTACTTTAGGAAAAAAATTCGGAAGCAAAAGAGTCTTCAATACAGCGATCCAGGAAGCATATATCATCGGATCTACTGCGGGAATGAGTGCGGTAGGATTAAAGCCTATCGTAGAAGTTCAGTTTGCCGATTATATTTACCCGGGCATCAACCAGCTGATCACTGAAATTTCAAAATCAAGTTATTTAAGTCAGGGAAAATTCCCTGTAAGCAATATCATCCGTGTACCAATCGGGGCATACGGCGGCGGTGGTCCTTACCACAGCGGAAGTGTTGAAAGTATCTTAGCCAACATTAAAGGAATTAAAATCGCTTATCCTAGTAACGCAGCCGATTTCAAAGGCTTATTAAAAGCGGCTTATTATGACCCGAACCCAGTGATTATGCTGGAACATAAAGGTTTATACTGGAGCAAAGTTCCTGGAACCGAAGATGCTAAAACCATTGAGCCTGCAGAAGACTATATCCTTCCTTTCGGAAAAGGTAAAGTGATTATTGAAGCCGACCAGAATGAAACCAAAAAAGGCAGAACTTTAGTGGTTGTAACGTATGGAATGGGAGTTTACTGGGCGAAAGAAGCTGTGAAGAACTTTGAAGGAAGAGTGGAAGTTATCGATCTGAGAACCATAATTCCTCTTGATGAAGAACTTGTTTTCGAAAGAGTAAAAGCACACGGAAAATGTATTGTTCTTACGGAAGAACAGCTTAACAATTCATTTGCAGAAGCATTTGCACACCGTATCTCAAAAAACTGTTTCAAATATCTGGATGCTCCGGTAGAAACGATGGGATCTCTTGATCTACCTGCAGTTCCGATTAATCTGGTTCTGGAAAAAGAAATGCTTCCGAATGCTGAAAAACTCAGTAAAAAGATCGAAGAAATGCTGCAATATTAAACGGCAATATTAAATATATAAAACCTCTAATTTTCTTTAGAGGTTTTTTTATTACATTTAATCAACGATAAAAAATACCGTTTTTGGTATTTCTTTTGTTTATAAGCACATTTAATTTCATGCAGCATTATGATCACCACAAAATATTTCAATTACAGACAAGTTTTAAACCTCGCCGGCGGCCATCTCATCTGGCTTACGGCATGGTGTACTTTGGTAGCAGCCCTTTTTTATTTTTTTAAATGGAAGTGGATGATCATTCCGTGGGTACCTGTTGCCCTGATCGGTACCGCAGAAGCTTTTTATGTAGGTTTTAAGAATAACCAGGCCTACGACAGACTGTGGGAAGCCCGTAAAATATGGGGCGGAATTGTCAACTCCAGCCGCTCTTTTGTCTCCATGCTGTATGCATTTAATACCACGGGGGAAGGCAACAGTGAAACAGAAACCATCAAAAAGAAAATTGCTTACCGCCATATTGCATGGCTGTATACTTTCCGTGAACAATTACTGGTTCCTACAGAATGGGAACATATGTCCCAGAAAAGACATTTTGGAGATATTAATGTGAGAAGGCACAGACTGATCAAAGCAGGCTTTCCCGATTATGGAAGAACACCGATTTTCCTTCATAAATACCTTTCGGAACAGGAATTGGATTTGCAGCCTGAATATAAAAATTTCGCAACTTATCTGATTTCAAAACAAGCCAAAGAAGTCAATGAACTGAAAAATTTCGGTGATATTTCAGATTTCAACCAAATGCAGCTTCAGGATGCCCTTAACCTTTTTTATGACTACCAGGGACAGGCAGAAAGAATTAAAAAATTCCCATCACCCAGGCAGTTTGCCAGTACAGCTTTTATTTTTAATGTGATCTTCATTATGCTTCTTCCTTTGGGGCTTGTTAATGAATTTGCAAAATTAGGAAACTGGGGAATACTGGTGAGCGTCCCTTTCTGTGTTATTATTGGCTGGATCTACATTGTTATGGAACTGGTTGGCGACTACTCCGAAAACCCTTTTGAGGGAATGATGTTTGACATTCCGATGCTTTCCATATGCCGTACCATTGAGATCGACGTCCTTCAAATGATCGGAGAGCATGATGATCTTCCAGAACCAATTGCTTCAAAGAACGGAGTCCTCGTATAAATTACAGAACAATTGCCGTTGTATTTTTCACTTCAGAGATCATAAATGAGCTGTGAGTGCTTGCTATATGCTGAAGTGTAGTGAGTTTAGTGAGCATAAAATTACGGTAATCCGCCATGTCTTTTACCCCTATTTTAAGGATATAATCATAATCGCCGCTTACATGAAAACATTCTGTGACTTCCTGTAGATTCATGACTTCTCTTTCAAACTGCAGCACAAATTCTTTTTTGTGCTGGGTTAATTTTATATGGCATAGCACAATAAAATCCCGGCTTACTTTATGCCGGTCCAGTAAGGCTACATATTTTGAGATTACCCCCAGGTTTTCAAGTTTTTTTATACGTTCATAAATAGCCGTTACAGACAAATTGAGCTTGTAAGACAGCTCTTTGGTGGTCTGTTTGCAGTCTTCCTGGAGTAAAAGGAGCAGTTTTTTATCGGTTTCATCAAAATTCATAGATAATTTTTTGGATAAAGTTTAATAAATTCAAATATAATAAACATATTTTCTATTCAAAACATAAATTATAGATTTATATTCTACATATTTAAATATCCCTTGTAATAATTCTGAAAACAGAGCATATTTAAGCCGACAAATAAAATCTAAGGCTTATGGAAAATTTTAATGCGGCTAATGAGATCCAGGATCTGCAGTATTTTGGTGAATTCGGTGGAGTAAATCCATCTATTTCTGACAGCTCTACCTATACATTCCTTTCGGCAAAAACCATGTTTGATACCTTTGAAGGAAATGCTGAAGGATGTTATTTATATTCCAGGCATTCATCCCCGATGAATCTGTATCTTGCCCAGGCATTGGCAAAAATGGAAAATACCGAAGCAGCCAACGTTACGGCATCCGGAATGGGAGCGATTACATCTGTTTTAATGCAGGTATGTAAAAGCGGGGATCATATTATTTCCAGCAGAACAATTTACGGCGGAACTTATGCTTTCCTTAAAAATTTCCTGCCCCCGTTTCATATTGATACCACTTTTGTAGACATCAGCAATTTTGAATCTATAGAAAATGCTATAACTCCCAATACAAAAGTTATTTACTGCGAAAGTGTGAGCAATCCGCTTCTTGAAGTAGCAGACCTTAGAAAACTTTCAGAGATCTGTAAAAAACACAATCTGAAACTGATCGTAGACAATACCTTCTCCCCTCTTTCTGTTTCACCTACATTATTAGGTGCTGATATCGTAATACATAGTTTAACAAAGTTCATCAACGGAAGCAGCGATACGGTAGGTGGTGTATACTGCGGAACACAGGAATTTATCAATGATACTAAAAATGTAAATAACGGAGCGTGTATGTTATTGGGACCTACCATGGACAGCTTCCGCTCTGCAAGCATCCTGAAAAACCTGAGAACGCTGCACATCAGAATGAAGCAGCACAGCTATAACGCGATGTACCTTGCGGAAAGGTTTGAAAAAGACGGATTGAAAGTATCTTATCCGGGGCTGAAATCCCACAAGGATCATGAACTGATGAAAGGCATGATGCACGAAGAATACGGATTCGGAGGACTGCTCACAATAGATGCGGGCACCACAGACAAAGCGAATGAACTGATGGAGATGATGCAGCAGGAAAACTTAGGCTACCTGGCGGTAAGCTTAGGATTTTACAAAACTTTATTTTCATGCTCGGGAAGCTCAACTTCATCGGAAATTCCTGAAGAAGAGCGTGAAGCAATGGGCATATCGGACGGGCTGATCAGATTCTCTATCGGATTAGATCATGACATCGCCAGAACTTATGAAAAAATGCGGGAATGCATGCTAAAAACAGGCGTTCTCAACCATGAAGCCCTATTTATATCCTAATTTATTGTTATAAAAGCTGCCGGAACTTCTGACAGCTTTTATTTTTTTAACACTATAACTTCCGAGGCCACTATGACAGTTGCAGTACAGAAAATGTTTTTTATTTAAGTAACCGGACACGCATTTATCCTGCAGCTTAATCGAATCAATCAAAGATTGATTCTTATCTTTGCATTTCTTAGATTTAGCACGATGAAAATAATCTTTGCGTGAAAAACATAATCTATTTTATATGGAAATGTTTTGGGAAAGCATCCTCAGGCTTCATTCTGAGAATATTAAGAAGCACCCAGGATTTCAGGAAGCCGTATCCGTAGGAAAACATCTGAATATACGTAGAAATTACTGCCATGCCGGCAATACTTATATTTTTCGTTACTATCATTGCATGAAATAATACAAGGAACGTATACAACCCATAAAATGCAAGAATAATCCCTCTTCCCAGAATAAAATACTCTATAAAGCCTAAAATATATCCTAACATAAACAGCGTAGGAAATGCAAATGAGATCTTCACATAATCAGGGTGTCTCTGGTTAAGAATCGGTCTCGCACATCCGAACTGATAGACCTGCCTGGAGAATTTACCCAAATCCACTCTTCGTTTATGGTACACCGCAATATCATCAAAAAACGCTGTAGTGAAACCGTTTTCCCAAAGTGTCATGGACAGATCCGGATCTTCACCGATCCTCATTTCGGAAAAACCGCCTACTTTTTCAAAAACCTCTTTCTTTACCCCCATATTAAAGCTTCTCGGCTGAAATCTGGAGACTGCTTTTTTACTTCCCCTGATTCCTCCTGTTGTAAAAACTGAGGTCATAGAATAGGAAATAGCTTTCTGCATCAGATTAAAACCTTTATGAGCTTTATCCGCTCCTCCGAAAGCATGACATGGAATGGTCTCTATATCTTTTTTAATATTTTCGATATAGTCTTTTTCGACGATCACATCACTGTCTACAAAAAGCAGCCAGTCATTCTTGGCTCGTTTTGCGCCATAGTTTCTGGAAAGTCCGGGACCCGAATTGTCTTTTCTGAAATATTGAATATCCAGTATCCCTTCAAAATTATGAATGGTAGGTTTAAGATCGATAAGAGAGCCATCGTCCACAATAATTACCTCAAACTCCTTATCTGTCTGAAAAGTCAAAGAATTCAGCAGTTCAAAAAGTTCGTCCTTTCGGTTAAAAATAGCAACAACAATGGAAATGGTAGGTCTCAAATTGAAAATTTTTCAAAATTACTTATTCGCTAAGGAATCTACAAACAGTTTAACAGCTTATTCAAAGAAATTAACTTTTAAATAAACATATAAAAGAACGGCGTTGAAATTTTCAACACAATAATTTGACATTTTAAACAAAATCTATATGAAAGACGGCCCATACCTTTGTTATAGAATTTAAAAACAAAAAAATGTTACAGAAAACCAATCCACTACAACACCCTGGCCAGTCAGATTTTAATGCAGAATCTACAGCTCAGGAAGTCATTAAAGGAATAGATCTTACCGGAAAAACAGCAGTGATCACCGGCGGCTATGCAGGAATCGGCCTTGAAACCACAAAAGTTCTTGCTTCTGCCGGAGCAAAGGTGATTATCCCTGCAAGAGATATTGAAAAAGCAGCCAAGAACCTTACAGGCATTAAAAATATCGAACTGGAAAAGATGGACCTGATGGACCCTGAGTCTATCGATAACTTCAGCCAAAAATTTTTAGCATCCGGAAGAAAGCTTGACTTGCTCATTAATAATGCCGGAATTATGTGGGTTCCTCTCCGACGAGACCACAGAGGCATTGAATCTCAACTGGCAACTAATTATCTTGGACAATTTCATTTAACAGCAAGACTTTGGCCGGCTTTGAAGAAAGCAAATGGTGCCCGGGTTCTGAGTGTATCTTCTTATGGTCACCAGATGGCTCCGTTTGATTTTGAAGATCCGAATTTTGAGAAAAGAGAGTACCATACACTTTCGGGATATGGACAGTCGAAAACGGCCTGTAACTTATTTGCCACGGAATTGGATGAAAAAGGGAAAAAATTTAATATCAGAGCTTATTCATTGCATCCGGGTTCTGTTTATGGTACAGACCTGGGAAGAGAAGAGCCTATTGATCTTTATATTCAGATGGGAACTCATGACAAGGACGGAAAAATAAAACCGGAAGTTGAAGCCAGATTAAAAACGATTCCACAAGGTGCTGCTACAACCGTTTGGTGTGCAACAAGTCCAATGCTTCAAAATATCGGAGGAGTTTATTGTGAAAACTGCAATATTGCTGAAATAGATCTTGGGCAGATAGAGCACAGATATGATGAGCCGGCAACAATCCGGGGTGTGCAGCCCTATTCCATTGACAGGGAGAATGCAGAAAGGTTATGGAAATTAAGCGAAAAAATGCTGGGCTTCAAATTCGATACGGAATAACCTCTTTTTAAATACATTTGTACTCATAAACTACAGGTCATGGATTTCCAGATACAATATATTACCCCGGACATCAAGCTTTCCACGTATGATGATAAGCTCTTCAAAACAGAAACTGTTTTTGAATTCCATATGCTGGTCTGGTTTATATCGGGAGAAACCAAGATTATCCAGGCTGATAAAACATATCTGTTTAAAGCGGGAGATATTTTCCTGATTCCGAGAAATCATCTCGCAACGATCATTAATTATCCTAAAGACGGGCTTCCACATAAAGCTGTAGTGATGCATCTCACCACAGAACGGTTGAAACAGTTTTATGCTTCCATTGAACTGGGACCTAAAACGATCGGCCGGAGCTCTGAAATCCATAGCTTTCAGAGTCATCCTCTCCTGAAAAGCTGCCTGGCTTCCCTTATTCCGTATTTTGAAATGGAAGGTCCTTTTCCTGAAAACATCGCTTCCTTAAAAATCACTGAAGCCATCAGTATTCTCAGAGAAATTGATAAAGGTATAGACACTATCCTGACCGATTTTGAAGAACCTGGAAAAATTGATCTGGCTGGATTCATGGAAAAGAACTATATGTTCAATATGTCTCTGGAAAGGTTTGGATATCTGACGGGAAGAAGTCTTTCCACATTCAACAGGGATTTCAGGAAAGTTTTTCAGACCACGCCTCAGCGGTGGCTTACTCAAAAACGTCTTGAACTGGCTTATTATCATTTAAAAGAAAAGCGTAAAAGGCCTTCGGACGTATTTCTGGAAGTCGGTTTTGAGGATCTTTCCCATTTTTCCTATGCTTTCAAAAGACAGTATGGCCATACTCCATCTGCCCTTATCTGATCAATAAAACAAAAAAACCTTCCATAACAGGAAGGTTTGTATTTGAATAGACTAGCTCTTTTCAATTTTATGAAGCTTTTTCGTGCCTTCATACATTTCATACTGAAGGAACCTGGTTTCCAGCTTACCGTTGAAAAGCTTGATCTTCCTTGAAGGACGGAGACCGATTTTCTTCACCGCTTCCAGATCGGAAGAGATCAGCCAGGCCAAAGTATTCGGATAGCTTGTTTTGAATGTATCTCCTATTTTTTTATAGAAATCCTCATCATTAATAGAAATTCTCTCATCGTAAGGCGGATTGAAAACCATCAGCAATGGGAAAAGCTCTTTTTTAGATTCAAAGAAATCCTGTTTTTTCACTTCAATTACATCCTCCAGTTCTGCTGCTTCAATATTCGTTCTGGCCGCATTCAGCATTCTGTTATCGATATCGTAACCAACTATCTTGCCGGTAAATTCTCTTACTCTGTTTACCCTTACTTCTTTGATCTTCGCAAAAAGATCTGCGTCATAATTATTCCAGTTCTGGAACGCAAATCTCCTTCTGAAAATCTGGGCAGGTAGGTCCATGGCAATCATTGCCGCTTCAACAAGAAGAGTCCCGGAACCGCACATCGGGTCCAAAAAGTTTCCTTTTCCATCCCAGCCTGCCAGCTGCAGCATTCCGCTTGCCAGTACTTCATTAATAGGTGCCTCCCCCTGTTCTTTTCTGTAACCTCTCTTAAATAAAGGATCTCCTGAAGAATCTAAGGAAATCGTCACCAACTCCCTGTCGATATGAAGATGAAATTTGATATCCGGACTTTTCGTCTCTACATCAGGACGTCTTTTGAATTTTTCCTGAAAATAATCCACAATGGCATCCTTCATTTTCAAAGTTACAAACTGAGAATGCTTGAATGTTTCAGAGTTTACGGTAGAGTCAATCGCAAAAGACTGGTCTACATTCATATATTCCTCCCAGGCAATTGCAGAAAGCTTATTGTAAAACTGATGCTGATTAAATGCTTTAAATTCAAAAACAGGAATTAAGATTTTCAATGCTGTTCTTGCCGAATAATTAATTTTATAAAGAAAACCAAGATCGCCTTCACAATTGACCGCACGGTTTTTAATTTCAACGTTTTTTCCGCCTAATTTTTTAATTTCTTCTGCAAGGATTTGCTCCAGCCCGAAGAATGTCTTTATCTGAATCTTTAGATTTTCTGTGTCCATAAATATTTATTAAAAGATTTAATGATTTAACAATGAAAAGATTACGGGTTCAATTTTGCTCTTAATTGAATCTTTTGATCTTTCATTATTTAAATACTTTGCTTTTAACCGCACAAATTTAGTTATTTTTGCATTATGGAATGGTTTGAATCTTGGTTTGATACACCTTATTATCATCTTCTTTATAGCAACAGGGACTATACGGAAGCCGAAAATTTCATTACAAAGCTTACGGAAGACCTTCAGTTGCCCCCTTCATCCAAGATTATTGATCTGGCTTGCGGAAAAGGAAGACACTCTGTTTTTCTGAATAAACTGGGTTATGATGTATTGGGACTTGACCTTTCCAGACAAAGCATTGAGTTTGATAAGCAGTTTGAAACACAGACCCTTCTTTTCAGCGTCCACGACATGCGGAACCCTATTGATGCCGATCCTATGGATGCTGTATTCAATTTATTTACCAGCTTCGGATATTTTGACAACGAAAGTGATGACAAAAAAGTTTTCCAGTCGGTTTATGGTATTTTAAAGCCTGGTGGATATTTTGTTCTGGATTATCTGAATGAAGAATACGTAAGAAAAAACTTAATTCCCGAGTCTATCATTACCCGTGGTAATATTGATTTTAAAATCCTGAAGAAGATTGAAGGACGGCACATCGTCAAAGACATCCTTTTTGAAGCAGACGGGAAATCTTTTCATTTTTTTGAAAAAGTAAAGCTTCATACTCTGGAGGCTATCAATTCCTATGCGGCAGACTGCGGCTTTGAAAGAGTAAAAATCTGGGGCGATTATCAGCTGAATGAATTTAACCGCGAAGTTTCACCACGCTGCATCAATTTATTTAAGAAAAAAGCATGATAACAGTTGTTTTACTGATATTGAGCGTTATTACAGGAGTATTTCTTGGCAAGCATTTCGGAAAAAAGGAAAAGCTGGCTAAAAATCTGCTGGTCCTGAGTGCCGGATTTTTGATCACCATCTGCCTGAATGAGGTTTTTCCGCAGGTATACACTTCTGAAGCCGGAAGCAGTCTCGGAATTTTCGTGATTGCAGGGGTATTGCTTCAGATGGTTCTGGAAGCTCTGACAAAAGGTTTCGAACACGGGCATTTTCACCATCACAGTGAACATAACATTCTTCCTATGGCACTGATGGTAGGATTATTTATACATGCTTTTATAGAGGGAATTCCTTTGGCCAATGAAGAGCATCAGCTCTCTCCTTATCTTCTGGGGATTCTGTTTCACAATCTTCCTATTTCTTTTATTCTTGGAGCCTTTTTATTCAACAGAAAAAATGAATCCAAAACTTCACCCTATCCTTCTCTTCTGATCGTAGCTTTATTTGCCCTTGCTTCTCCGATGGGAATGCTGCTTGGAAATTATTTCAATCCCGATCTACAGCCCTATTTCCTGGCTATCGTTGGAGGGATTTTCCTGCACATTTCATCTGTAATTATTTTTGAAAGCAACAAAAATCACAACATCGACTGGATGAAAATAGGTTTGGTCATTATCGGAGTTTCATTAGCACTGATTATGCATCTTTTTCATCATCATCCGGCTGCCGGACATTCTCATTAATCCTTTTAATCCTTTTTTAAACAACAATAAAAAAAGCCCCGAATTAAATCCGGAGCCTTCAATTTAATCACTCATTACACAATCTGGAATTAGAACTTCCAGCCGAATGTAATAAAGAAGTTATTCCTGTTATTTTTCACTTCTGAAACGGCAAAATAATCTGAAGACATAATTCTTGTATCAGAATAATAGGCTGTATCAGTAGAAGGATCTCCTGTTTCAATACCTCTTAAGAAAGGGTTGCTGTATGTAGAGGTCACATACTGATAAGATGCATCTACGTAGAATGATTTGAAATCATACCCCACACCAAATGAGGCAAGGTTTCTGTTATTAAGCATCATATCGCTGTATGACTGATCTGAAGTAGAGGCATCAGGATTTACCTGGCTTACTGTTAAAGCATCAAAAGGATTGGACGTGTAAGAATAACCACCTCTTAATCTGAACTGCTTCACTCTGTATTCCGCTCCTATTCTTACCTCTGAAAGGTTTTTATAATTGTCTTTAAAGAAACTGTTCAGTTCGCTTTCAGCACCTGTAACCACTTTATATTTAGGTCTTGTTAATCCTAAAGTATAATCTACGTTTAATGAAAAGTTTTTACTTGCAACAAATGCAGCACTTACTGTCGCTTTAAGCGGTGTTGTAAGGTCCCTTGATTCGGCTCCGCTACCATCACCGTAGTCCGGGTCATTGTAGAAATTATAATTTCTGTCTATACGCCAGAATGTCGGAGTTTCTATGGCACCACCAATTCTGAAATTAGGACTAAGCTTACCAATTACCCCTAAAGAAGCAGAAAACCCTGAAGATCTTTCAAACATCGGTGTATTCTGTCTGTCGAAATATTCCATGGAGCCATTATCCAATGACCGGAAGGCTGCCGTATCATATTGATCAATAGAAGCATTGAAAAAATTGAATCCTGCTCCGATATATAAATTATGATTATAATTGGCACCTACCCCAAAACTTGTTTTTGAAAGGTTTCCGTATCTGTTGTAAGCGTGACCTGCCAATGAGGCACTTTTATCTGTAAAATCCTTGATCACATTACTGCTTCCGGGAGATTCTACGTAATTATCCAGAGATTGGTTAGAAAAATTAATACCGATATTGATAAACTTCCATCCTGATTCACTCATCAAAGGAAAAGCAATTACTCCTCCGACATTTCCAAGATCCGTATTCGTTTCGCTGTAATCAATGGAAGTTCCTCCCCAGCTGCTTTTATTTTTATTTCCTGCAATAGATATCGTTCCGGAAACTTCCCCGGAAATGGCTACCCCTAAACCGGCAGGGTTGGTAAGCAGTGAGTTAGCGTCACCTCCTAATGCTCCGTTAGCTCCCGCCATTGCATTAAATTTTGACGAACCCACCATGGGAGTGCTGGAATAAACATCTACAGTATTTCTCAATATAGAAACATCCTGTGCCTGTGCAAAAAATGCAGCAGAAACACTCATTAATACTAAAGATTTTTTTAACATTATTTTTTTAATAGTTATTAAGTTTGAAATTATCTTCCTCCTCTGAAGCCGCCGCCTCCACCGCCGGATCTCATACCGCCTCCGCCGGAAGAACCGCCTCTAAAGCCGCCACCTGAAGAACCACCGCTTGATCTGAAGCCACCGCTGTCATTGGATCTGAAGCCGCCATTGTTATTATTATAGTTAGGCTGAGAGTTATAATTAGGTCTTGGAGAGTTTGAATTACGGAACCCTCCAGATTGTGGCCGTGTTCTGTAACCTCCGTTTCCTTGTCTGAACCCGCCGTTGTTATAAGAGCCGTTATTTCTAAAACCGCCGTTTGTACTTCCGTTTCGGAAACCGTTATTGGTTGATGTATTTCGGAAACCATTTCCACTGTTTCTGAAACCGCCTCTATAGGTATTAGTTTTATATACTGCATTGGTTATACCCGGATTGCTGAATCCTCCTCCGCCACTTCTTCTGTAAACCGGTCTGTAGCTGTTACCCCAGTAGCCGCCATTCCAGCCCCAGTATGGGTAACCGTAACCGCCGCCCCAGAACGGGTCGTAATACCCCCCCCAATAAGGAGAATATCCATATCCCCAGTAAGGATTACCCCAGCCGAATGATCCTCCCCATCCGAAAGATCCACCCCAGCCCCAGCCACGGTTCATCCCCCAATAAGGGCTGAAACCACCATACCATCCCCAGGGAGAGCCCCAGGAATTATCATAATAGTTGGTCTGAGATCCTGCAAATGCACCCCAGTCTGAATCAGTAGCATTCATGTTCCAGTTATTATCGCTCCATGTATTATATCTGTTGTCTTGTTCTCTGGAATTGGCCTGCGCATTCTGGATCACATTAGAGTCTTGGTAGTAATCATAATTTTCCCCTACCCTGTTACCGCCATCATTGATGATCACTCCTTCTGGCAGTGTATCTTTATTGGGGTCGTAGTACACCCCATCGGTCTCCGTGTATCCACCCATCTGGGCTCCACAGGACACAAGCAGTAACCCGCCTGATATTGCCAAAATCCCTTTGGATTTTAACAGACCGAGCAAATTTTTATGTATATTTCTTTTCATGATAACGTAAAGATTTTTAATTTAAATTATATTTGCAATCTGTACCAAAAATGTACCAAAACACTGGTAAAAAAATCTATCAAAAATAGATTTTTATTTTTAGATTACAATAATGTACAAAAGTTAAAAAAATTAAAAAAATAATGGCAAAATTAACCTCAAGAAGCGAAGATTACAGCAAATGGTATAATGAGTTGGTGGTAAAAGCTGACTTAGCTGAAAACTCTGGAGTGCGAGGATGCATGGTGATTAAACCATACGGCTATGCAATCTGGGAAAAAATGCGTGATGAAATGGACAAAAGATTCAAAGAAACAGGTCACGTTAATGCTTATTTCCCGCTTTTTGTGCCCAAAAGCCTGTTTGAGGCAGAAGAAAAAAATGCAGAAGGTTTTGCTAAAGAATGTGCAGTAGTTACCCATTATAGATTAAAAACAGATCCGGACAATCCACACAAACTTATTGTAGATCCGGACGCCAAATTAGAAGAAGAGCTTATCGTACGTCCTACTTCTGAAGCCATTATCTGGAATACATACAAAAACTGGATCCAGTCTTACAGAGATCTTCCGATCCTGATCAACCAGTGGGCCAACGTTGTCCGTTGGGAAATGAGAACCCGCCTGTTTCTTAGAACAGCAGAATTCCTTTGGCAGGAAGGACACACGGCACATGCTACAAAAGATGAAGCTGTGGAAGAGGCTGAAAAAATGAATGATGTATATGCAGATTTTGCGGAAAAATTCATGGCAATGCCTGTTATTAAAGGATTAAAAACACCTTCCGAAAGATTTGCGGGAGCTGACGAAACGTACTGTATTGAAGCACTGATGCAGGACGGAAAGGCGCTTCAGGCAGGAACATCTCACTTCTTAGGTCAGAATTTCGCGAAAGCTTTTGATGTGAAATTCACCAATAAAGAAGGTAAGATTGAACATGCATGGGCAACTTCCTGGGGAACTTCCACCCGTTTGATGGGAGCTCTTATTATGACCCATTCCGATGATTTCGGTTTGGTACTTCCTCCTACCCTGGCTCCAATTCAGGTAGTTATTGTTCCTATCTTCAAAGGAGAAGAGCAATTGGCTCAGATCAGTGAAGTGGCGCTTGATATCGTGGCTAAATTAAAAATAAAGGGCATCTCTGTTAAATTTGATGACGATACGCATAACAAACCGGGATGGAAGTTTGCAGAATACGAATTAAAAGGAGTTCCTGTAAGAATTGCTCTCGGGCCTAAAGATCTAGAAAACAAATCTGTAGAAATTGCAAGAAGAGATAATCTTACTAAAGAAAGCCGTCCTATTGAAGGAATTGATACTTATATCCAGGAGTTGTTACAGACTATCCAGAAAGATCTTTATGAAAAAGCATTAAACTTCAGAAAAGACAACATTACAAGAGTTGACACGTACGAAGATTTCAAAAAAGTTCTTGAGGAAAAAGGAGGTTTTATTTATGCACACTGGGATGGAACTCCTGAAGAAGAAGAACAGATCAAAGATGAAACAAAGGCTACTATCAGATGTATTCCTTTAGATAATGATACTGAAGAAGGGATTTCTATGGTAAGCGGTAAACCATCTAAGAGACGTGTATTATTCGCAAAAGCTTACTAAAAATTTTCGCTGATTTTCAAAAACTTTGCTGGAAATTAAATAAATATTCAAAAAAAAGTGACTTTTGGACAGATTTTTGTTTAAATTTATGCAACATTAATCTAAAAAAATAATTTATTATGTCTTTAAATGTCATTGATTTAATTAAAGGACAGTTAGGTCCCGCTTTAATTTCGCAAGCTGCCTCTCAGTTTGGGGAAAGTGAATCTGGTATCTCAAAAGCAATTGGAGGTTTATTGCCTGCAGTTGTAGGAGGATTAGCCAATAATTCTGATAACCCGGGAGTTTTGGATGCAATTACCAATGCCTCATCAAGCGGAATTTTGGGAAATTTAGTAGGCGGTGCGTCCAGCAGCCCTATAATTTCCAATTTGTTGAGCTCTATTTTTGGAGACAAGATTGGCGGAATAGTGAATGCTATTGCTACTTATGCAGGAATCAGCAATAATTCTTCCAGTTCACTGCTGAATTTAGTAACAGGAGCTACAGTAGGTACTATCGGAAAATATGCTGCTGATAATAATTTAGACAAATCGGGTATTTCGAACCTGTTAGGTGAACAAAAAGGAATCATTTCTACACTGTTACCGGCAGGACTTTCCCTGGCATCTCTGAATATCGGCGACTGGGCCAAAGGATATAAGTTTGATAATGATAATGATGCTATCAGAACAGTAGCCAGCGAAGAGCCTAAAATAGAAGTTACAAGAAGTACTACAGCTGAAGGAACCAATCCTGACAGAAATAATAATGAAGGCGGAGGTTCAATCTGGAAATGGTTGCTTCCGCTTTTACTTTTAATCGCTGCGGCTTATTTTATATGGAAGCAGTGTGAGAAGAAAGAAACGACCACAACTACCACAGTAGTAGATTCTACAGGAACTACCACTGATACAGCGGCGGCTATTACTCCTGCAGATACTTCAGCAACCACTGCAACAACCACCAGAACAGATGAAAATATTGATCTTAACGGGGTAATGCTGAAAGGTTACAAAGGAGGTATGGAAGATCAGATGATCACTTTCCTGAAGTCTGACAACTATAAAAATGCAGCTGATGATGCAGCATTAAAAGATAAGTGGTATGATTTTGACCATGTGAATTTCAAAATGGGAAGTTCTACGGAATTGGAAGCCGGTTCACAAGGACAGCTTGATAATTTGGTAGCCATTTTAAAAGCATTCCCGGATGCGAAAATCAAAATTGGAGGATATACTGACAAAGTAGGAAATGAAGCTGCCAACGTAAAATTATCTCAGTCCAGAGCTGATTTCATCAAAAATGCTTTAGCAAAAGCAGGAGTTGGTGCTCAGGTTCTAGGAGCTGAAGGTTACGGAAGTAAGTTTGCTACTGTAGATGCTAAAGCTTCTGATGCAGAAAGAGCTGCAGACAGAAAAATGTCTGTAAGATTTGCAAAATAGATTTTTAGAATCTTTAAAAATAGGATCCCGGAAGTTAATTTCCGGGATTTTTTTATTCCCTTCCTTTTGTATTTATATTTATTTAATTAAATTTGTTAGTCATTTCTAACATTTATGAATTTCAAATTAAATAGCGCCTGGCGTAAAGATAAAACATCCAATTCCCTCTCTGAGGTATATTCTTCTATAAAAGTACCCCGAAATGCTCCGTTTTGGAGAAAATATCTGGCATTTGCCGGTCCGGGTCTGATGATTGCCGTGGGATATATGGACCCTGGAAACTGGGCAACTGATATTGCCGGAGGTGCCCAGTTTGGGTATACCCTTCTTTCTGTGATTCTTATTTCAAATATTTTCGCAATGGTTTTACAGCATTTATCTGTAAAATTGGGAGTTGTTGCCGAACGGGACCTCGCCCAGGCCTGTCGTGATCACTTTAATCCTACGACCAATTTTATTCTGTGGGTATTTTGTGAAATCGCTATTGCTGCCTGTGATCTCGCCGAGGTTATTGGTTCTGCCATTGCATTAAACCTCCTGTTTCATATTCCCCTTACCTGGGGAATTGTGATCACCACAGTGGATGTTCTGATCATTCTTTTACTTCAGGCTAAAGGTTTCCGATGGATAGAAAGTATTGTTGGCGGACTCATTTTTATCATTTTGGCCTGCTTTATTTATGAAATTGTCATTTCACAGCCGGCTTTCAATGAAATCCTTGGCGGATTGGTTCCTCAAAAGGAAATCATCCAAAACCCGGCAATGCTTTATATCGCTATCGGGATTTTAGGAGCGACTGTAATGCCCCATAATTTATATTTGCACAGCAGTATCGTTCAGACGAGAGATTATCCTCGTGACCGGGAAGGGAAAAAAGAAGCGATAAAATTTGCAACCCTGGATAGTACCGTTTCATTGATGCTTGCCTTCTTTATCAATGCTGCTATTCTTATTCTTGCTGCTGCAACCTTTCATACTACAGGAAATAAGCATGTGGCAGATATTCATGATGCCTACAAAATGTTGACTCCTATTTTGGGTGCTTCTATGGCAAGTATTGCTTTTGCCATTGCTTTACTGGCTTCAGGACAGAACTCCACCTTAACCGGAACTCTTGCAGGACAGATCGTTATGGAAGGTTTCTTAAATATCCGGTTAAAACCATGGCTACGAAGACTGATCACCAGGCTTATTGCTGTTATTCCCGCTTTAATAGTAGCTATTATTTATGGTGAACAGGGAACAACAGATTTATTGGTTTTAAGCCAGGTAATTTTATCCATGCAGCTGAGCTTTGCGGTAGTTCCATTGGTTATGTTTACTAATGACAAAGCCAAAATGGGAGAATTTGTAAATAAGCCTTTCTTAAAAATAAGCGTCTGGCTCATTTCTATTATCATTATTATTCTAAACCTGTATTTGCTGTATCAAACGTTTACCGGATAAGAAGATGAAATGTGAATGGTTAATGGTGAATTGTGAAGATTATACCCCGGTAATTTAATCATTCACTTGCGAAGTAAAATTGACCATTCACAACCATTTGCTTCATCATTTTTCTGCCTTAATGTCCATTTTTTCTATTTGGCAGGTTCTTTGTCAATCAATTCTTTAAATAAATATTGAATTATGGAAAACCAGGATATTAACGAAGAAAGCATCAATAATCAGGAAGTAGACAACATTCAGGACGAAGCGGTATCTGGGGACAATGTGACAGCAAAACCTTCTGCAGAGGAACTTTTGGCAGAAGAAAAAGATCGTTATATCAGATTGTACGCTGAATTCGAAAATTATAAAAAAAGAACAGCCAAAGAGAAGATGGAATTCTTCCAGTATGCCAACCAGGATATGATGGTATCTATGCTGGGAGTTTTGGATGACTTTGAAAGAGCTTTAAAAGAGATTGCTAAAAACGGAAATCCATCTGACCTTCAGGGTGTAGAGCTGATCTATCAGAAATTTAAAAACAGACTTACTGAAAAAGGCTTAAAAGCTATGGAAGTTAATGCAGGCGATACGTTCAATGTAGATTTCCATGAGGCCATTACTCAGATTCCTGCTCCATCTGAAGATCTAAAAGGTAAAATCGTAGATGTTATTGAAACAGGATATACTTTAGGTGATAAAGTGATCCGTTTTGCAAAAGTAGTAACAGGAAACTAATATTAAAATAAATGATAAATGGTGATAGATAATTGATTGACAGCAGGCTTTAAGCCATACGCAATAGGCATCAGTTATCATTTATCAGTAATCAATTATAATCAACATGTCAAAAAGAGATTATTACGAAGTTCTTGAGATCAGTAAATCTGCCTCAGCTGACGAGATAAAGAAAGCATACCGAAAAATGGCCATCAAATATCACCCGGATAAAAATCCAGGAGATAAAGAGGCTGAGGAAAAATTTAAGGAAGCTGCAGAGGCTTATGAAGTACTGAGCGACGACCAGAAACGTGCCAGATATGACCAGTTCGGCCATGCCGGAATGAGTGGTAATGGTGGTTTCGGAGGCGGAGGCTTCGGCGGAGGTATGAACATGGAGGATATTTTCAGCCAGTTTGGAGATATTTTCGGTGGAGGCTTCGGAGGCTTTGGTGGAAATGGCGGAGGACGTCAGCAGGTAAAAGGTTCCAACTTAAGGATCAGAATCAAACTGAGCCTTGAAGAAATGGTGAACGGAACACAGAAAACCATCAAGGTAAAAAAAATGAAGATGGCAGAAGGAGCCACTTCAAAAGTATGCCCTACCTGTAACGGTTCCGGTGTACAGCTCAAAGTAATGAACACGATGTTCGGGCAGATGCAGACGCAGACCACTTGCGGTACCTGTCAGGGAATCGGGAAAGTAGCAGATAAAATTCCTGCCGGCGCTAACGCACAAGGACTGATAAAGGATGAGGAAGAAATTTCCATCAATATTCCTGCAGGTGCCAGAGACGGCATCCAGCTTAATGTAAGAGGAAAAGGAAATGATGCTCCTTTCGGCGGAATTCCGGGAGACCTGTTAGTGATTATTGAAGAGGAAGTCGACAAAACAATCAAGAGAGAAGGCGATAATCTTCACCAGGAATTGTATGTCTCTTTTGCTGAAGCAGCTTTAGGAACTAAGAAAGAAGTTCCTACGGTAGGCGGTAAAGTGAAAATTACCGTTGATCCGGGCACACAGTCCGGTAAGATCCTCAGGTTGGCAGGAAAGGGCCTTCCAAGCATCGACAGCTATGGTAAAGGTGACATGTTCATCCACATTAATGTATGGACGCCACAAAAACTGACTAAAGAGCAGAAAGATTTCTTTGAAAAGCAGATGTCAAGCGGAGAAATGGTTGCAGAACCTTCCGGAAAGGAAAAAACTTTTTTTGATAAAGTAAAAGATTTATTCAATTAATATAGACAGGCATTACCAATTGCCTTGTTATTCAAAACTAATAAAACTCAGCAGTCATGTACTGCTGAGTTTTTGTTTTTTATATCTGTAATCTGTTATTTCTTAATTGCAAGTGAATAGATCTTTTTCCCTGCCGTAAAAATAGCTACAGCTCCTAAACCTCCTATCAGACCAAGAATAATTTCTTTTAAAATAGTCAGAAGCTCACTAGAAGACCAGGAAGGTAAAATATGGTGAAAAAATTCAATTCTATGGGCAAAAATACCACCAGCTACCATAATTAAAGCAATTGTACCGATAACTCCTAAAGCTTTGATAACGATAGGTAAGGCTTTTACCAGCAGATGCCCAAGCTTTCCAAAGAAGCCCTTATCATTACTTTTTTTGATTAATTTGAATCCCGCATCGTCCATTCTTACAATCAAAGCAACAATTCCGTACACTCCTACAGTCGCAATAAATGCCACCAAACTCGTTACCAAAATCTGTGTAAGGAAAGGGTGACTCTCTTCCAAAACTGTTCCCAAAGCAATAATCACAATCTCAATTGATAAAATAAAATCTGTAGTAATTGCCGATTTTATCTTTGCTTTTTCTAGGTCTTCGTCACTTTTTTCATCTTCTATAATCTCTTCCACAACTTCATGACCTTCCTTTTCGCGGTGAAAAAGAAATTCTATAATTTTTTCAACACCTTCAAAAGCCAAATATAATCCTCCAAGAATCAATACGTAATTAATTGCCGGGGCATACAGCCAGTTGAGAAAAAACACAACAGGCAGAATGATCAGTTTGTTGATAAATGAACCTTTTGTAATTGCCCATAAAACCGGAATTTCCCGTGAGGAAAGAAAACCTGTAGCCTTTTCTGCATTTACAGCCAGATCATCCCCAAGGATACCCGCCGTTCTCTGTGTAGCTATTTTACTCGTAACCGCCACATCATCCATCAGTGCAGCAATATCATCTAAAATTGCAAAAAAACCAGATGCCATATTATTTTAATATTTTTTTAATAAACGTTAAGTCGAGCAAAAATAATTATTAAAATCTATTTTTATTTGTTTCTGGATATTAATTTTAAATATTTTCTGATGGAAAACCATTTGTTTGAACAAAACTATGAAGGGAACAACAGGTCATATTGCTATAATTCCTGATGATAATTTATTAATATTATTCTCATCTTTGTGTTATGAATCCGGATCCTCACCTATCAAAAATCATTATCCGAAAGTCTCCTTTCCTGCAATTTTTCTGTACATTTAATTAATGAAAAAACTCATTCTCAGATATCATTTTTTTGTTGTAGGATGCCTTAGTTTCATGCTGCAGTCATGCAATACAAGATTCAGGGTCTGGGTAGGCAACGGTGGGCAGCAGAAAATATATAATTTAAAATACGGCGAGCATAAAAGGCAAAAAATGGATGTTTTTCTTCCCTTAGACTATGCAGAAGATACTCCTGTAGTTCTTATCATACATGGTGGCGGCTGGACTCTGGGAAAAAAAGAACATATGATCAAGATCCAGAAAATGCTTTTTGAACATAAGATCCCGAGTATCAATATGAATTACAGACTGGTTTCAAAACGGAAGAATATTACGTATAAGCAGCAGCTGGAAGATATTGGCGCTGCGATTGAAAAATTTAATTCTCTTGCGGAAAAAGCAGAGCTTCTGCCGGACAATTTTATTCTGCTGGGAGAAAGCGCCGGCGGTCATCTAGCCCTGCTCTACGGCTATCAACATACTCAACAGATCAAAAAAATCATTTCACTGAGCGGTCCGACAGATTTTTACAGCCCGGAATACCTGAATTCATTTTATTCAAAATATACTTCCCCCACTTTCCAGAAAGTGGTAGGAACAAAATTTGACCGTAAAAATATATCTGAAGCTTTTAAAGAAGCGAGCCCGATCGCCAATATATCCAATGTTCCCACATTATTGTTTCAGGGAAATAATGACTTTCTGGTAAACCAGCACCAGGGGCTGGCTATGGATTCTGCGCTTACCCAACAGAATGTAGCACACAAATTCATCTTTATGGAAAAGACAGGCCATGTTCCGAGACTTTTCAGCAAAAGAAAAAGAGACAGCATTATCTATCCGAATATTCTGGAGTGGATAAAAAAATAACCTGCCAAAAGACAGGTTATCTATATTTTTTTGTATTCCTATTCAGGATCTTTGTTTTCATATTTAGAAAAATCTTCTTTCTTTCCGAAAACAAATTTGATGATCACCGGAAGTGTTGTTACCAACACGATGATGATGATAATCAGTTCCAGTTTCTCTTTTAGATTGATTCCGAACTGTTCCTGGAAAAGTTTATCCAGATAATGTCCGGCAAAGATGAGGATAAATGACCAAAGAACTGCCCCGATAATATTATCTCTCAAAAATTCTTTTTTGTCCATTTTCACAATACCTGCAACAATTGGAGTAAAGGTTCTTACCACTGGTAAAAATCTGGCCATGATGATCGCCAATGCTCCGTGCTTTTCAAAAAAGTCGTGGGCCTGGTAAAGATATTTCTTCTTAAACAGCATGGTATCCTGCTTTTTGTATAAAGCGGGACCTGTTTTCACTCCAAAATAATATCCAACTTCATTTCCTATAATGGCAGCAAGTGCTACACAGGAAGCTAGAATGGTTGTATCCAGAAAATCGCTCCCTGTGGAGCCGAAAGTCTCTTTGATGATTTCAACGGCATAAATTCCTGATACGAACAGTAATGAATCTCCGGGCAGGAAAAATCCTACAAAAAGACCTGTTTCAGCAAAAACAATAAATAAAATAAGCCAGAACCCACCCATTTTGATATAAAATTCGGGGTTCATTAAATCTCTCCAGCTATTGAAATCTTCCATATATAACGATTAACAACAAAAGTAAGTGTAAAAAGTCTTAAACAAAAATTAATTATAAGATTTTAACTAAAATACGGACATGATATTTTACAAGTCCATATCATCGTCTGAAACTGCGGTGCCATCGGCCATCAGGAAGGCTTTCAGGAATGGCGTAAGATTTCCGTTCATGACGGAATCCACATCTGAAGTTTCATGACCGGAACGAACGTCTTTCACCAGTTTATACGGATGCATCACGTAATTTCTGATCTGGCTGCCCCACTCTATTTTCATTTTATTGGCTTCTATCTCGTTTCTTGCTTTCATACGCGCCTCAAGCTCCATTTCATAAAGTCTCGAACGAAGAAGCTGCATGGCTTTTTCTTTGTTTTGAAGCTGGGAACGGGATTCGGAATTTTCAATGATAATCCCGGTCGGTGCATGGCGAAGACGTACGGCAGTTTCTACCTTGTTAACGTTCTGTCCTCCGGCTCCGGAAGATCTCATGGTTTCAAATGAAATATCAGCGGGATTAATGTTGATTTCAATGGTATCGTCCACTAAGGGATAAACATATACTGAAACGAAACTGGTATGGCGTTTGGCATTACTGTCGAATGGAGAAATCCTTACCAGCCTGTGTACCCCGTTCTCTCCTTTCAGATATCCGAAAGCGTATTCACCATCAATTTCCAGTGTAACGGTTTTCACTCCGGCAACTTCCCCTTCCTGATAATTGAGTTCACGGATTTTGTAACCTTGTTTTTCAGCCCACATGGTGTACATTCTCATCAGCATCGAAGCCCAGTCACAACTTTCCGTACCACCGGCTCCCGCTGTGATCTGAAGAACAGCAGAAAGCTCATCTCCCTCATTGGAAAGCATATTTTTAAATTCAAGGTCTTCTATTTTTTCTACCAGCTTAGGGAATGTTTCATCCAGCTCTTTTTCAGAGTCAGGATCTTCTTTGGCAAATTCTGCCAGTACCTGCAGATCTTCAAACTGGGTGCTGATCTCTTCATAATCTTCCACCCATCTTTTTTTGGAACGAAGCTGCTTCAGAAATACTTCTGCTTCTTTTGGACTGTCCCAGAATTCCGGAGCAGCGGTTTTTTCATCATCATTCGCTATTTCTATCTTCTTTTTTTCGATCTGAAGGTATTTATATAAGTCTGTAATTCTAGACTGAACTTCTTTTATCTGGTCGTTGTTGATCACGAATTTTTTATTTTATGCAAAAATACGGAATTCTTTTGTGAGTTGGGAAGTGGGTTTGAGAGTTCTGGTGTGGGAGAGTTTTTGAGTATACGTTTAGGATAGGAAGGATACAAGTTTAATATTATTGGATTAATTCAATTTATCCATGGATCATTCATTTGGTAACAAAAATTCACCATTGACAAACCTCCGATTTTTTTAATTAAATCATTTCAGCCATCATCTCCCCTGTTTTAGGAGCCAGTGCGACTCCCATTCCTGAAAGTCTTACGGCACAGAACTGTCTTTCCGAAAGCTTTTTCACGATTGGTGTTTTTTCTGAGCCCATGGCCATAATTCCTGACCAGCGAAGCGCAATTTTAAAATCTTGTTCTGGTAAAATAACTTCTTTTAAAAAGTTTTCCAGATGCTCCTGCAAAAATGCTGTGGTTTCAAAAGCGGTTGTTTCTTCAGTTTTAAAATCCTGATTCCGTCCACCACCCAAAAGAACAGTGTTTCCCAGATTTCTGAAATAATAAAACCCTTCATCATAATGGAATGTTCCTCTAAGCCTTAATCCATCAATTGGTTCGGTTAAAAGAATCTGTCCCCGTGCGGGAATAATTTCCTCTTTTTCAAGAAACTTTGAGCTGAAAGCATTTGTACAGTAAATAATCTGCTCAGCCTTTACAGAAAGATCTTCCGAAAGGTGAATCTCGATTTCTCCTGTGTTTTCATCAATGGTTTTCACTTCTGTTCCAAAAAGAAATTCGATTTTCAGTTCGTAGCATTTCTCTAAAAGCTTCTGCAGCAGTTTTCCTGAATGGAGACTTCCTTCACAGGGATTTTCAATCAGAAATTCAGATTTCCCAAGACCGAATTCCCGGATCTTTTCTTGATTAAGAAAATAGGTTCTTTCAAGGCCGGTTATTGCTTTCAGCTTTTCATTAACGACATATAACTGCCGTAAAGGCTCATCATTATTTAGAATTTCGTAGCCTCCATTCAGTTCAAAACCTATTTCGCCGTCCTTGAAATATTGTCTGATCTTCTGAAGTCCTTCAAACCTCATTTTAACCAGTTCCAGTGTTTTCCCCCAGCCCATCTTTTGGGAATCGGCAATGATTTCCGTCAAGCTTCCAAAGCATGCAAATCCTGCATTCCGGGTTGAAGCTCCCAGCGGAACGGTATTTCTTTCAATAACCAAAACAGATTTTTCAGGATATTTTTCCTTAATGGATACGGCAGTCCAGAGCCCGGAAAACCCTGATCCGATGATGACGATTTCTCTTTTTCTGTAAAAGGTTTCCAGTTCCCAGATGCTGTTCATAAATAATGAGTGAAAAGTGATGAGTAATTTTTGTGGGATGTTTTAATGGCAGAGGCTTTAGATACTAGATTTCAGATGTTAGGCTAAGGCAAAGATCCAGACTGAGATTAATCATTAAGCTCTCTTATTCTCAGACCTTAAAACACAAAGACTCTCAAACACGCAAACTCTAAAACTCTCCCACTCTCAAACCCGGCTTCAGCCCTGCGCAGCATCATGTCCCTCTTCCCCGGTATGCTGAAATCCGATTGCTCTTCTTGGCTCTTCAACAGCTTTATAGGAATCCAGCTCTTTTTTCAAAGCCTGAATTCTGAATTTGAATTCGTCGAAATTATTGATAATAGTATCAGCCAGGAATCTTGCGACCTGATCCAGATATTCTCCAGTCAACTTTCCTGCAGCATCTCTGAGCGCTGCTTCCAAAAGTTTCTGATCTATTTTAAGATTTTCATTTTTGGTCTGCTGATATTGGTTTTTAAGACGTTTCTTCAGACTCTGTGTAAAATCGATAAGCATGGTATTGCTGAACGCCTTCATTTTAGATGAGATTTCATGCCAGAACGGAACTTTATCGGCTTTGTTCTTTTTGAGAATTTTATAAAGAAGAGAATCTTCTTCAAGCTCTCTGGTCATCGCATACAGAATGATCTCGGAACGTTCCGCAGCGTTGGGAGGGAATATAGGAACCATTACATCAAATCTTCCCGGAGCAAGAATTTCTTCATTAATTTCCGAAACAGAATTGGCAGAACCTACCATCAGCAGTTCTTCCTTTTCAAATTTTCCAATATAATGCAGGATCAGCTCCTGGGTTTCCAGATTACAGGAAGCAATGTCCGTTTCCGCTTTTCTCTCCATCATGATCTCATCAAAATCATCGAGGAAAAGCAGGACTTTTTCTTCTTTCATCATAGTGAGCAGAAAATCATTGAAGTTGGTTTTATTGCCGTCTATGAAAGAGGTTCCCAGATAATGTTTTTTGACTTCTTTAAACTGATATCCGATAATCTCAGCGATTTTGGTCGCCCAGAATATTTTCCCGCTCCCCGGAGGTCCATACAGGACAATCCCTGCCGGCTTGTGAATGCCCCAGTCTTTGATCTGCTGAGGATTTAAGAATGGCTCTAAAACAGCTGATATATAAAAGAATAAGTCTCTGTATCCAATAAAGTCCCTGTGTTTCAGGCTGGTTTTTTGCCCGAAATAATCGTAGACGAATTGGTAATTTCCACCGAGTTTATTATCAATACCGTAACTTGAGATTGATGAACGGAAAAAACCATTATCAAAAATATTGGGATTGGTTTCTTTTATGGCTTCTTTTACTTTTTCCTTGGGCTGATTGATTACTTCAGCAATCTGTTCCAGGGTTTTATTTTTGTTCAGATCTTTTTCATAAAGCTTTAAAAAATCCAGGTTTTCGCGGACAAACTTTTCGAAATCTTTCTTCACTTCAAAGTTTGTACTGATGCAGACTCCCAGCTCAAGATCAAAATCCTGGATAAACTGTTTGATGGCTTCTGCTGAAACATTAAGCTCCTTAGCTAACTCAATTAACTTCATAAACTACCGATTAATTCTATCAAATTTAATATTTTAATCTTAAAGAACTGTTGAAAATGTAGTAAAATTGAGGGTGCGGGTTTTTGGGTTACGTGGTTCCAGGTTGCAGCCAGGATTATAAATTTCTGAGTTCTGTTATCGGGCTGTGATTTTTTTAACCATATCATTCACCGCTTCTTCTATCACTTTCGGTTGATCCTGGTTAATGTAATGTCCGCTTGCCGGTAATACAATCTGTTGGCTGTCTGTAGATAGGTTTAACAGGTCCTTCTGCATTTTGTCCCAGGCTGCCAGCATTTCGTTCTTTAATTTTTTGTCTTTAATAAAGCTGTCATATCTGGTCTTATCCGCTGCTGTAATTACATACAAAGGAATAGAACCAAAAGAATTAATGGTGGCAGCTTCTTTTTTAATGGATTTCATATGGTCCTGCTCTTCCAGGGTGGCATCGGCACTTTTGTAAAGCAACGCAGGCATGAGCGTATTTTGATAAGCATACTGAGGGCCGGCTGGAAACATATTCTCAAACATAAGTCTTGCTGCTCCAAAGGTATTGGCAAATTTTAAAAAACCTCCCGGAAGTCCCTGATTAACCATTTTATGCATCTCAGGCGAAAGATATTTTTCATCTGCCGGATACTGACTGTCTACCAATATTACTCCTGCAACATCCGCAGGATATTTTTGCACGAAAAACCGGGTAAGCATTCCTCCGAAAGAATGTCCGACAAGGATATAGGGTTTCGGGGCTTTTGATTCTTCGAGCAGTGTATGAAGTTCTTCTGCCATTTTCTCGCCTGTTTTAGGATTTGTTCCCCGTTCACTCCACAGAATCCCGGATCTGTCATAGGAAAATGTAGTATAGTTTTTCGGAAGATTTTTCTGGATATGATACCACTGCAAATGACCGGCGGGATCGAAAGCTGTTTCAAAAACTACTGTAGGACCTCCCTTTCCCTCCTGTAAATAGTGCATCTTATGGTTTTCAATTTCTGCAAACCGGCCGTCCGGCTGAATCTTTTCAGCAATGGAACGGGATATTCTTTCAAAAATAAAACCGGTAATTAATAAGAGGATGACAATTAAAAGCAGCGCCATTAACAGTCTTTTTATCCATTTCATAGTTTTCATAGTTCTGTTTTTTGATGTTTCCTGAATAGGTCTCTGTTTCATAAAAATAGTTACATCCATAAAACAATGAGACTGTGAATCTTGTTACATGGAATTTCGATATTATTCACGGATCTTATCTTAAAAAAAATACTATAATGTAACAATCCCTTGATTACATAGACTACTACTATGTAAAACAAATTACATGGAAAAAATTTTGTCAGTAAAGAATTTAACCAAAAAATTCAAAAGAACTGTTGTCAACAATATTTCCTTCGACGTAGAAAGAGGAAATGTATACGGGTTATTAGGTCCCAACGGAAGCGGAAAATCCACAACATTCGGAATGCTGCTGTCAACGATCAATCCAACCAGCGGAGACTGGTATTGGTTTGGGCAAAAAGGAACAGATCCGGATACGCTAAAGAAGATCGGGGCTATTATAGAACAGCCTAACTTTTATCCTTATCTGGATGCAGAAACGAATCTTAAGATTGTCGCTGAGATCAAAGGAACTCCTCACACAAGAATTGATGAAGTCTTAAAAACCGTTGGTCTTTTAGAAAGGAAAAAAGATGCTTTCAAAACGTATTCTTTGGGAATGAAACAGCGTCTGTCCATAGCATCAGCCATGCTGAATAATCCGGAGGTGATGATTCTTGACGAACCTACCAACGGACTGGATCCTGAAGGAATTATCCAGATCCGGGATATCATCAGCAATATCGCTAAACAGGGCATTACTATTATTATTGCCAGTCACCTTCTGGACGAGATTGAAAAGATTTGCAGCCACGTCATTGTTTTAAAAGAAGGAAATTCCATTTATTGCGGGCGGGTAGATGAAATAACAGCTAATAACGGATATTTTGAGTTAAAGGCGGACAACAATACGCTTCTTTTAAATGCTCTGGAAGAACTTCAATGGTTCAGTGCTGTGAAAGCAGACGGTGAGATCATCAAGGCTCAGATTCGTGATGATGCCTCCATATCTGCTTCAACTTTGAATCAGAAGCTTGCTGAAAAAGGGATTTATCTTTCTCATTTAACGAAGAAAAAGCTGTCTCTGGAGTCTCAATTTCTTGAACTTGTAAAAAACACGAATACCCATGCTTAAATTATTAAAACTAGAATATTATAAAAACCTGAACTACAAACCGTTCAAGGTTTTCACGATCTTATATTTTGCCATTCTTATCGCTCTTCTTTTCATCGGACTGGTCGATCTGAATGTTTTCGGAGGAACGGTTAATTTAAAAGAACAGGGTATTTACAATTTCCCGGAAATATGGAATTTCACCACATGGATAGTCGCTTTGCTAAAGATTTTCCTTGGACTGATTATTGTTTTTTCAATCTCCCAGGAATTCACCAACAGGATGTTTAAACAGAACACTATTGATGGGTTAAGCAGAAAAGAATTCATAGGTTCAAAACTTTTAACGATTACGATCTTTACAACGGTTTCCACATTGATTGTGTTTATCATTGCCATGTTTTTGGGGCATCAGTATTCTAAGGTAACGGATGCTTCAAAAATTTATGCAGAGGTGTATTACATTGGAAATTATTTTGTAAAACTGTTTACATTTTTCTCTTTTCTGATGTTCCTTTCGGTATTGCTGAGAAAATCTATGTTTGTATTCCTTGGTTTCTTTGCCTATTGGGTGGTTGAAAAGATTCTGGCAGGTATTGAAGCCTATCAGAAATTAACGGGAATGCAGGGAGAACAAAGAAAAGCAGTCCTTGAGAATGATTTTTTCATCACCAGTCTTTTACCCTTGGAGAGTATGTCAAATCTGATTCCCAATCCTTTAATGAGACTGAATATGCTGAAAGTTATGGGGGTAAAATATGATGCTCATTATCCTACAGAAAGCATGATTGCGTGTATTATCTGGTCTGTAATTTTTATTTGGGGTTCTTACTGGATCCTGAGAAAAAGGGATTGGTAGATGTCGGAGATTTAAAAATTTAAAGATTAAATAATTTAATTGATTAAAAATTAAGTGGTCCTTTGGATCACTTTTTTGTTTTAGTAGAATGTTAAAAATTGGTTTTGTTTATCAGAGTATTCAATTTTTCGTTAATTTTATCAAAAGGACGGAATGAAAAAAATGTATTATCTGCCGGGACTGATCAGCGCTGTATTAATTCCAGTGTTGCTCTGGTATTATGGCAGCCAGAGGATACAGCCACAGTATACTGTCATGGATTTAGGACTTCCTTCAAAAGAAACTTACAATCCGGGGAATACCTTTGAACCATATAGAAACTGGAATTATAAAAAAATTCTAGTAAAACCTAATACAGCCCTTCAAAATCAGCAATACTATGTTTCAGAATTAAAAAAACTTCAGGCAAGAAATAAAAAAGAAACAGGCATTGAGTTTATCATTGATGACGATAATAATTATCAGGATTTTATAGCTTTAATGGATGCTATGAAACTTGCAGGACAGGATAACTACGGGGTGGATATAGAAAAAACCAGTCATTTTTTTGCCCTCCATTTTTATAAAGATCCGAATGAAGTTGAAAAAAGGCATATAATGGATTGCGGGACAGGAGACGCTATTATTTTTTACAGAATGGATGATGATTATAAAGGACTGGAAAAATTTAAATACCTGCTTGAGTTACCTAAACAATCTTATTATATCATCTTTGGCTTCTTATTATTTCTGAATATTTCCATGTTCAGCATTAAAGAAAATCTTCAGATTCAAAGAAAAACACTCTTATGAAAAGGATCTATTACTTTCCGGGATTGATCAGTGCTGTATTAATTCCATTGCTATTTTGGTACTATGGAAACCGGAAGTTCAACGAAGTGAATTTTAATGTTATTGATATCTGGCTTCCCGCAAAAGCAAAAGAAGGAGAAAAAAGATCATTTTTAAGCTTTGAACCTTACAGAAACTGGAATTATAAAAAAATAAAAGTAGCTCCCAATACAGCAAAGGAAAACACCAAACTCTATGTTGCTGAAATCCAAAATCTACAAAAAAGGAATGAGAAAAATTCAGGCATTGAATTTATTCTGAATGACAGCAACACCTATAATGATCTTGTTGCATTACTGAATGACACAAAGCTGGCAGGACAGTTTACCTATACTCTTGACGCTGAGAAAACATGGCATTTTTTTGTTATTCATCATTATACTGATCCAAACATCCAGGTATTGGATGCTTCATCATTTACAAGATGTGGCACTGGACTGTTTGATGATTATAATCCTAATCCATGGTTAGGGGGATTTCAAACATTTGAATCTCAGCTTACCCAGCTTCCAAAGCAGTCATTTTATATCCTCTTCGGATTTTTATTTCTGGTGAATATGTCTATGCTTAGCATTAAAGAGAGATTTCAAATTTATTACTAAAAGGTCTTTTATTTTGAGGCCTGTCTTCGTTATTGATTACACAATAATTAAACCTTATAGGTTTTAGAAACCTATAAGATTTAATCAATAAAAACACAAACATCTGCGTCATCCGCAAAATCTGCGGGAGAAGTTTTTATATTTTAGTCTAGGCAAAAAAAGACCGCCTCACAGCGGTCTCTCCTTCATATTACTTTTTATCCAACAACGGAATATAATCTCCGTAACCTTTTTTCTCCATGTCAGCTTTTGGAACAAACTTCAGTGAAGCACTGTTGATGCAGTATCTAAGACCTCCTTTATCCGCAGGGCCGTCTGTGAAAACGTGACCAAGGTGAGCGTCACCGGTTTTACTTCTTACTTCCACTCTTACCATTCCGGCAGACTTGTCCATTTTCTCATCGATCAGTTTTTTGGTAATCGGTTTTGAAAAACTTGGCCATCCACAACCGGATTCAAACTTATCTGTAGAAATAAACAATGGTTCTCCAGTGGTAATATCTACATAGATTCCTTCACGCGTTTCGTCCCAGTATTCATTCTGGAAAGGTCTTTCCGTTGCATTTTCCTGAGTTACTTTATATTGTTCTGAGGTTAGCTTTTCTTTCAAAACTTTTTTATCCTGCTTCTCATATTTTGCTTTGGGAAGCGGATTGGCATTTTTAGCCATTTCAAAAAGGCCCGGCTCGATATGACAGTAACCTCCCGGATTTTTGCCAAGATAATCCTGATGATAATCTTCCGCTTTGTAGAAGTTTTTCAACGGAATTGTTTCTACTACAACCGGCTTGCTGAAATTCTTAGACAATTTCGCAACTTCCTCTTTTACAATAGCCTCTGTATTTTTATCTGTAGAATAAATCCCTGTTCTGTACTGATCTCCACGGTCATTTCCCTGTTGGTTTAAACTTGTAGGATCAATTGTTTTAAAATATAAATCAATCAGCAGTCTAAGATCCACCTGTTCAGGATCATATTTTACTTTTACCGTTTCAGCAAAACCTGTTGTATGACTTACCACCTGCTCATATGTCGGGTTTTTAACATTCCCGTTTGCATAGCCAACTTCAGTTCCTACAACTCCACGAATTTGTTGAAAAAAGTGTTCTGTTCCCCAGAAACATCCACCTGCAAAATAAACTTCTTTTACATTTTTACTGTCCATATTGGTCTCATTTTCTTTTTTAGTTTCAGTGGGTTTCATTTTTTTTGAATCTCCACAACTCATTGCAAATACCCCTATTCCCAGAATCATTCCGAGTAATATTAATATATTTTTCATTTTTATCTTTTTATTTGTATCCATTTTTTTTGAAATATCATTAATCCAAATCCTAAAAGCATTACATCTTTCAGAATAAAAAAATCTGTGACAGGAATTCCATCTACTATTTTCCAGACTCCGGGAGTGGTAAAAAGATAGCTCAGGGTTACCAGAAATGTCATGATCATCCCGATTCCGGCATACTTTCTTAGAGATGCAAATTTCACACTAAATATCAGTAATAATGCAATGATTATTTCTATCGCACCGATAGCATTTGACACCGTCTGAACGCCTGTTATTTTATATACGAAAAAAGTAAGGAAATGGTTTTCGACCAGAGGTTTAATGGCAGCAGCTTCTGTAGGAGTGAATTTAAATATGCCAATCCAGAGTAAAATAAGCGCAGCCCCGAAAAGCGAAATATAATATCCTGTTTTGTACGTCTGCGATTCTACGTTAAGTTGTGATGTTCCGTTCATGTCTTTAAGATTTTGAATGATACTTTATTATTTTCAAAAGTATAGTCGGAAGCATTTCAAAATCCTGACAGCATTTCTCCTAAAGATTTAATTTTTCTAAAACTTTATCTTTAACACCTTGAATATCAGAATTATTAATTTGGGTATTTTCTTTTTGAGACCGTTTCCGTTTTAAAATATCATCCAAAATTTTCAGTTTCTCTTCATAAGCTCTGCACCATTTACAGATTTTTATGTGCATGGAAAGCTGCCAGTCTTCCTTTCGGGAGATCGCTTTGGCATTCCTTTTTTCCATCAGCATTGTGGCTTTACTGCATGGCAGGAACAGAATATGAATAAATTTTCTCAACATTTTATGATATGGTTATAAGTTCGCAAACCAGTTGACCTCAAGACATTCCCTCAGCTGCATTCTGCTTCTCTGAAGAATCTTCCATAGATTGGTCGCAGAAATTTGCAATTCCTGACTCACTTCCGGTGCTTTTTTTTCCTGAAGATAATACATTTTCATCGGAATCTTCCATCTGGAGGGTAAATCCTCAATACAATCTTCAAGGGTTTTATTAAAATCTTTATTGTCCAAAAGCTCAGATTCTTTATCCGAAACATTCCAGTCATTCAAAACACCGTCATTCTTCCAGGAACCTGTCTCATCAAAAAAATGATCCAGCCTGATCTCCGGTTCTGATTTGTATTTTTTCCGGTAAAAGTCGGCAGCTTTTCTATTTAAAATAGCTGTCAGCCAGGTCAGCGGCTGGCTTTTCCCTTCAAAAGAGTCATAGGACGAATAGGCCGCTAAAAAGACCTCCTGCACCAGATCTTCTGCTTCCAATTTATCTGAAAGCAGGTAAGCAGCTCTTTTCAGAAGGGGCCCGGAATACTGTTCTACCCAGCTTTTCAGTGCTTCATTTTTCGTCATTTTTTATTCTTTAATATCATAAAAACTCATTTTATTGATTCCTCAGATCATTATATTCATGCTTCGAAATCATTAAAATTTATCAGGTCTTTATTTAATATTAAAACGAATATAAAAAGTTAAATGATAATATACAAAGTTTTATTACAACCGTTATTGCGAACTGCAGGTAAAGTCATCTCAAAATAATGTCTTAAATGAGATTGCT
This sequence comes from Chryseobacterium sp. NFX27, assembly GCF_049887855.1. Taxonomy (NCBI): domain Bacteria; kingdom Pseudomonadati; phylum Bacteroidota; class Flavobacteriia; order Flavobacteriales; family Weeksellaceae; genus Chryseobacterium; species Chryseobacterium sp. NFX27. The sequence goes on from NZ_JAGEKK010000014.1 coordinate 110,906, forward strand.
TCGTCGCTACGCTCTTCGCCATGACAATATGAAAAATCTTATTTACAATAAAATTGAATCATGCTAAAATTGACGTATTAATGATTTAAAATCCTGATTTTTTTTGCGCCTTATCCAGAATTGCATACTTCTTGAAATTCTTTGCGTCTTTGCGTTAATCCAGCAATATATAAACACGCCTATCCTATTCAAGAAGATACTCCGCCTTACACCATTCAAAACATAGTATAAAATTATTTACAAATCGCTTAAAAACATTAAATTTGCATCTTATCAAAAATTTGATAGTTTTAAAAGCAAAGCAATACTATGACATCACAAGAGATACGTCAAAAATTTTTAGATTATTTTAAAAGTAAAGACCACCTTATCGTTCCTTCAGCTCCTATTGTTCTGAAAGACGACCCTACCCTTATGTTTTCCAACTCAGGAATGACGCAGTTCAAAGATTTTTTCTTAGGCTACAAAACGCCTACGGCCCCAAGAATTGCCGATACACAGAAATGTCTGAGAGTTTCCGGAAAGCATAATGATCTGGATGATGTGGGAAGAGATACGTACCACCATACCATGTTTGAAATGTTGGGAAACTGGTCTTTTGGTGATTATTTCAAAAAAGATGCTATTGCTTTTGCCTGGGAATTACTGACTGAAGTATTCGGAATTCCAAAAGAAAACTTATATGTAACTATTTTCGAAGGAGATGCTTCTGAAAATCTTGAAAGAGATCAGGATGCCTACGATTTCTGGAAATCACATATTTCTGAAGACAGGATTATCAATGGAAACAAGAAAGATAACTTCTGGGAAATGGGAGAAAGCGGGCCGTGCGGACCATGTTCAGAAATCCACGTTGATCTGAGAACTCCTGAAGAAAAAGCTAAAGTTTCAGGACTTGACCTGGTAAACAATGACCATCCTCAGGTTGTGGAAGTATGGAACCTTGTTTTCATGGAATTCAACAGAAAGGCAGATAAAAGTTTAGAAAAACTTCCTCAGCAGCATGTGGATACAGGAATGGGCTTTGAGCGTCTGTGTATGGCACTTCAGGGTAAATCTTCCAACTATGACACAGACGTTTTCACTCCGCTTATTGCTAAAGTGGAAGAACTTTCAGGTAAAAAATACACAGGAATTTTAGAAGACGAAAAAGATATTGCCATCCGTGTTGTGGTAGACCACATCAGAGCAGTTGCTTTTGCGATTGCAGACGGACAGCTTCCTTCAAACGGCGGTGCAGGTTATGTGATCAGAAGAATTTTAAGAAGAGGAATTTCTTATTCTTATAGATTCTTAGGCATGAAAGAGCCTTTCCTTTATAAGCTTGTTGCCGTACTTCAGGAGCAAATGGGTACTTTCTTTCCTGAGATTGAAAAGCAGGGGAAACTGGTTTCTGAGGTAATAAAAAGTGAGGAAGATTCATTCTTAAAAACTATTGAAAACGGGCTGATCAGAGTTGAGAAATTAATTCAGCAGACCATTGCAGACGGTTCGAAAGTATTGCCAAGCGAAGAGGTTTTTGAATTATATGACACCTATGGTTTCCCGGATGATTTAACAAGAATTATCGCGGAGGAAAAAGGCCTTACCATTGACGAAGCTGGATTTAAAGCAGAAATGGGAAAACAGAAACTTCGTTCTAAAGCTGACTCTGCCCAGAAAGTTTACGATTGGGTCACTTTAGAAGAAAGAGACGAAAACTTTGTAGGATACGATCAGATTGAAGCTGAAACCTATATTACAAGATACAGAAAAGTAGAAAATAAGGACGGAAAATTTTACCAGGTTGTACTGAGCAGCTCTCCTTTCTATCCGGAAGGCGGTGGCCAGGTAGGCGACAAAGGCGTTCTGGAAAATGCCGTTGAAAGCTTTGAGGTTTTAGAAACTAAAAAAGAAAACGGACTTATCGTTTCTCTGATCAACGGTCTTCCAAAAGATGCCGGAGCTGTTTTTTATGCTAAAGTTGATGCAGCCGAAAGAAAAAATTCTCAGGCGAATCACTCGGTAACTCACCTTTTACATGAGGCATTAAGAGAGGTTTTAGGAACACATGTAGAGCAGAAAGGTTCTTACGTTGGTCCTGAATATCTCCGTTTTGACTTCTCTCATTTCAATAAAATGACGGAGGAAGAACTGGCCCTGGTGGAAGAAAAAGTAAACCGCAAGATCAAAGAAAGTATTGCTTTGCAGGAATTCAGAAGCATTCCTATTCAGGAGGCTTTGGATAAAGGAGCTATGGCTTTGTTCGGTGAAAAATATGGTGACAGTGTGAGAATGATCCAGTTCGGAAGTTCTAAGGAACTTTGCGGAGGAACTCACGTAAAAAATACAATCGAAATAGGACATTTCAAAATTACTTCCGAAGGTTCTGCGGCTGCAGGAATCAGAAGAATTGAAGCCATTTCAGGGGATAAATCTGAAGAATATTTCAAGAATCTGGAAAATCAGATTCACGAGCTTTCTCAATTACTAAAGTCTAAAGATGTTGTAAGATCTATTGAAAAACTGATTGAAGAAAATACATCTTTGAAATCTGAAGTGGAGGCTCTTAAAAAGGAAAAAGCAAAAGGCGAGATCGGCGAATGGAAAAGTGCTTACGAGCAGAAAGGCAACAAAAAGCTGCTCGTGAAGAAAACTTCTCTGGATGCAGGCTCTGTTAAAGATATTGTTTTTCAGTTGAAAAGAGAAATCCCGGCTTCAGTAACGATCATTCTTTCTGATGCGGATGGAAAACCGATGATCACTGTTGGAGTTTCTGACGATCTGGCAGCAGATTATCAGGCCGGAGCTATCGTAAAAGACCTGGCAAAAGAAATCCAGGGCGGTGGTGGCGGAAATCCAGGCTTTGCAACAGCTGGAGGCAAGAACCTTGACGGTTTGGAAAATGCTTACCAAAAAGCTTTGACTATTTAAGATTAATCCTTTGATCATAAAAACATTAGAAGAGGCTGTCTCAAAAGTGAGACAGTTCTTTTTTTATGCGCAAAAAAGGAAAGCTCAAAGCTTTCCCAGTTTTTGCAAATTGATTAATTTGCTGTGTGTTAAGTAAATCAAAAATAGTCTTTAAA